>NZ_KI911560.1:604005-906007 GCF_000515275.1 Methylophilus sp. 5 | reverse complement strand
TGCACCCAGGCGCATCACGGTTAACAACAGGTTCTGGTCAAAAGAATCTGCCACTACAATCACCGGCAAAAACGGTTTGGCCGCAATGATGCCTTCAATCAGTAATGCTTCTTGTCGATAGTCTGCTGGATTCAGCTGTATAAAAATAGTGGCCGCACCTACCGCATCCGAGAGTTGGACGATGCGATCCACAGTCGGTGAGTCGGCAGGAATCACGTCGCCCTCATCTCTGAGGGATTGGCTCAACCATTGCAGGCAGTCTTGAGTCAGGGTGATGGCAATAAAGCAGTCGCGTTCACTCATCTTGATTACCTCGAAAAACCGGTGGTCGGGATGCCGGTTTCTGGCTGGGGCCCTTTTTGAAAGAATAAGTCACTAAAACTGGGGTTGTAGTCGCGCAGATTACCGCCGGGCAACGCGGGCATGGCGGCATCTTTGGCGATGGGGCGCACCAGGTGCGGGGTGACAATCATGAGTAATTCTTTATCTTCACGCTCGAATCGGGTTGAGCGGAAAAAAGCGCCGATAATCGGTAAGTTGCCTAGCCCTGGCACTTTGTCGAGGTTTTGCAGCGTGTTACGGCTGACCAGGCCGCTCAACACGAAGCTTTCGCCATCGCCAAGCGAGACGCTGGTATCTGTTCTACGCACACGCAAGCCTGGCACCGAGACGCCACCGCTTTGCACCGCGTTAGAAAAGTCTATTTCACTGACCTCAGGCG
This sequence comes from Methylophilus sp. 5, assembly GCF_000515275.1. Classification (NCBI taxonomy): domain Bacteria; kingdom Pseudomonadati; phylum Pseudomonadota; class Betaproteobacteria; order Nitrosomonadales; family Methylophilaceae; genus Methylophilus; species Methylophilus sp. 5. The sequence goes on along the minus strand of NZ_KI911560.1, from coordinate 905,286 downwards.
AGACTTTCAGGAAAATTCTGTTGGCATCCAGCACCGTTGGCGTCAGCATCAGGCGCACGCCATACTCTTTGTAGCGTATGGTCACGCCGCCCAAACCGCCAGCGCCTGACTGAATGGGGATGGGAAACTCACCGCCGGCTAAAAAGCTGGCACTTTGACCAGACAGCGCCGTCAGGCTAGGTTCTGCCAGCGTGTAGGCAAATCCGTTGGCCTCCAGAATACTCAAGGTGCCGAGCAAGCCGCTGCTGGCATTGCCTGCCACAAAGTTGAATGCACTCGATGTTGGCAGAAAGCCTGAGGCGCTATTAAGCGTAAACCCATTATCGCCAGATTGCACGCCACTCAGATTGCCCGGGGAGCCGATGGCAATGGTCGAGTTGCGGCTATTTTTGCCAAGGAAAAATCCGGCACGCATCATATTCTGGCGGCTCACTTCGACCACCTTGATATCAATTTGCACCTGACTGTTAAAGCTGCTTTCGGTGGTATCTATGGGCGTCGGGGTGGCATTTTTATCAATCGCCTGCCGTGCTAATGCGTGGTCTTCCAACGAATCAGCCTCACCAGCAATTGCAACCTGATTGCCCGCAGGTAATAACTTGATTGATTTTGAAAATTGCAGCCTCTGCGCTTCAACCGCCGTGCTGATACTCACGACCAGTTTGATTTTTTTAGCGGGGGCGGCTGCCTGTTCACTTTCCCAGATTGAGAGCTCGGTCACGCCCACTTGCTTGCCTGTGATCATGATATTGCGTGATGTCAGCATGCTGATGCCCGCAATGTCAGGGTTGCCTATGGCGACACGTTTGACTGGTTTGGCATGCACATACACTTGCTGATTACCCACGACCAGGCCTAAGGTATCCGCCTCTTCGGCCTGCGCAAGTAGTGTCAGGCTGCACAGGCAGGTAAACAGCATTGACCAGACATAGTTCATCGTTGACATGATTAGCCCTTGGGTTTCTTATTGTTGTTTTGCCGCATGTTGTTTCATCACATTGACCACTTCGATCTGGTCGCCGCGATGCACAATTACCCGTTCTCGCTTGGCAGCAACATGTTTTTTCACGCTGACCTTGGCCGGGGCCGCTATTGTTTGGGCAGGTGCTGCAACCGTTGCGCTCGATGGCCGGGAAACCTCGCCTAGCCGCACAAAGTGGTTGTCTGTCGTTGCTGGGGCATCGCTACCTGGTAGTGACTCCCCCCGTAACGCCAAACGTAGAGTGCCTGAGCTATCCGCCAGCATCAGTTTTGAAGTGTCTTCTGCGCGCACGGCTAAAATAGCAGAGCGGCTGTCTTTTCCGTTTTTGTCGTCCAACCGACTATTGGAGATACCTAGTTTTTGGGAGGCTGCCGGGGTAGTCTCATCGACTGGCTCGGCTTCTGGTTCGCTGGTGAGCGTGCCGTAGGCCAGCACTTTCACGTTTGCCAGCACCACTTGGCCAGAGCTCACATCGCCGGTTTCACGGTCGGTGCGCAAATACAGCAGTACGTCGACATGGTCGCCAGGCTTGATAAAACCGCCAACGCCAACCACCTCGTTGACCTTGATTGCAACTGCACGCTCATGCGCTGCAAGCGCTTGCCCCAAGTGGTTACCCACCGGGAAGTGTGTGGCCTTGAAGGGAGTATCTTTCAACACGGCCGTGGCGCTTACTTTGCCGATCAGGCTTTGCGGCTCGCTGAATGTCCGCTTGTCATATTGCTGCGTGGTCGTGACTTTAAGGTCATCAACTGTTAACACATGGCCTGCCGCAATATTGTTTTGCGCCACCACCTGCGAATAGGTGGGCACAATCACTTTTAAGCTGTCCACAGGCGCTTTGTTGCTGATCCGGTAACCGAGATACGCCGTCACCAGGCCCGCAACCATCATCAATACCGCCAAGACACGCAAGAATGTACTGTTCATGATGCCCTCATTATTAGTCTTATTTTAAAGTTCGATCACAGCCGTGCCGGCCAGGTCGGCAGGCACCTTGGGAATCTGCCCGATGATGGGTAATGTCAGCATGGGGATCAGCGGGTCATTGACATAGCCGCTGTAAATCACGCGTACAGTGAGCTGATTACCGCTCATAGACAATTGCACTTTGCTGTTGCCAGAGCCAAGCACTTTGTCTTTTGGTTTGGCCGGTAGCCAGTTCAGCGAATTGCCAACTACGCTACGCACTTTCGGGTCAACGCCATTACTTAAGTACACCAGGTTATTGGCATATGCCAGCCGATCTACGGCAATCGCAGCACGTGCGCCTTCTTCTACGGCATGCACAAAAGCCGATTGCATGAGCATCACCAATGCATAGTTCACCATGGCGTAAAACAGCGCAAAAAAAATCAAAAACAGCATCACAAACTCAATCGCGACCGATCCTTGTTGTGCGCGTAATCGCCAGGGGTATAAAGCGTGTTTGAGGGATGGCATCATGGCGTTATCCTGAGGCCGCAGAGTAGGCCGGCACTTAAGGCGGCACCAAACGGCAGCCATCTGCCTGACTTTGCCGGACGGGCACTTAATCGAATGAACAACATATATGCAGCCCCCAATATCAGTGCCAAGATAGCGGCAATCACAAACGCCAGCAGTGTTGCGAGCCAGCCACCAAGCAGCGCCATCGCCAGCAATAATTTGACATCGCCAGCGCCCAGCATGCGTGCGGTATAGGCGGGCACGGTCAACAGCAGGCTGGCGAGAACCCCAATGGCCACAGACTGCCAGTGCGCACCAAGCATGGCATGGCCAGTAAGCAGCAACCAGCCTGTCGCCATCAGGCATGCCCCAAGCGTCAAGTAATTAGGGATGCGCCTTGCGTATAGATCGGCCAGGCTGACACTTAAGCACCAGGCCACCACGATCATTTCTGCGATAGTCATAGTTGCACTCAGTCTGTAATCGCCATAGGTGCGCAGCGATTACATGCGTGGGCTATGGGGTGAGTGCTGCGCTGATTTTAGTAAAGATATCTACAATGAGGGCATTGATCGGCTTGACGAAGCTGACCAGTGCAATAGCGACCATCGCTGCAATTAATGCATACTCAATGGCGCTTGCACCTTCCTCGTCGCGAGTGAAGGCTGAAAGAATGGCTTTAATCGTATTTTGCATGTTGATTCCCCGTTTGTTTTTGGGTACTTGCCTGGACTAATCTTGGCGGCATAGGCCCAAATTAATTTTACAAAAAACAACTTCTAAAAAAGCGACTTCATGGCTTAACTCAAGGGTGAGTCATCAGCCAGTACAGCTTACGCTGCTTTACCCAAAAAAACATTTATATAATTTTTATAGCAACTAATGTGCCCGTTATTGAAATAATATCGGTTTTTTAGCTATTTATTTAATTAAGTGTTTGATTTTAAATATATTTAATAGATGTTTGCTGGCGTTTTTTTAACATGTAATCACGTTGTGAAGTTTACAATGTTTGTCCACTCGATGACAAAAGATGACAGCGATGTATAAGTTTTTGTAATATTTAGGTGCGTTTTAACAACATCAATCTGTTTTTACATTGCCCAGTATTTGCCATTCAGCGCGATTTCGCCCGTTTTCCTTGGCGCGATAAAGCGCTTTATCTGCCTCTTCTACCAACTGTTGCATATCACTTTCAGCGGTCGGCACAATGGTCGCAATGCCCATAGAAATAGTGACGATGTCATGTGACGATTGCTCGTGGCGGATATTGAGTTTTTGGATCGCGCTCAACATGCTTTCGCTAATATTGCGGGCTTCATTCAATGGGGTATGAAACAGCACCACCGCAAACTCTTCGCCGCCGTAACGGGTGATAGAGTCGCCCGCCCTGCGTGCGCAACTATCGAGCGCCGACGCTACCTGTCGCAGGCAGTCATCTCCTGCCTGGTGCCCATAGCTGTCATTGAATTTTTTGAAAAAGTCGACATCAACCATCATTAAAGAGAGGGGCACTTTGGCACGCGATGCCTGCGCCCAGGTGTTGGCCAGGTTGGCATCAAAGCTACGCCGGTTGCCAATGCCCGTCAGGCGATCCTCCCAGGAGGCCTGTTCTGACGATATCTGTTTGAGCAGCACATCAATCAAAATTTTGCGTACCTCGCGTGCCGAGGCCCAAAGTGTTGCGCCAACCACCACCAGAATGACCAGCACCATATGCAGGGTTTCAAAATCCAGAAATGGCGTGGCAAGCAAAAGCGGAACATATACGCCGGCCGCGAAGGCAAAGAAAATTGGCAGAAACACCACCAGCCGTGGCAATGCTACGATCACCGCGATGAGCATGATAATCAGAATGGCGGCCTTGCTTGGGCGGCTGAGCAAAGGTAGCGCGATAGAGAGTGCGCCCCAGCCTAACCCAGCCATGCCAGCGGCCATGACATGGCGGTTGATCCGTGCCAGCTCAATGCTGACATTGGTTGAGAGGAAGTCTAATCGCCCCAGCCACCAATGCCAGGCGTGGGCCAGCAAGAGCCAGGCATACCAGGCAGAAGCATATCCGCCGCCGATATCCCAGGCCAGCATGGCCGCCGCCACAAATCCGCTAAACAATACAATTAACTTGCTACTGTTTTTGCCGCGGTAAACGTGGCGCAACTCTTCGCAGGCAAGATCATGCGGATTAAACGCCAGAGTCTTGATGGTATTTTCTTTTGTTTTATTGACCAAGTTCGATCCTGTTCTCATACGTTTATTGATTGAACGCATGCTCATGCAATGTGCAGAACGCTGAACAATCCTACTGCCTATGGTGTATGGCCGGCGTGTGTAATCATTATGCTGTATTTTATGCGGCTGTGCCTGCCAGGCGTGCGCAAATTGTGAGACTAGTCCGGCCCAGGTTAGCCAACTGGGCGCCACAAATGAGTGATGTTGAGTTGGCTACTTAAGTGTTGCGTTGGTGAGCCTGCCTTTGATTGCTGCCTGCATGAGCCGCCTGAACGAGGGACATTCTAAATGCGATGGCGCCTGACAGACTGCTGCGTGCTTGAGGCACTTGCTCATGATGGTGAGGCGTTTGATGGTGGCGTCTATGTGTTCGGCTTTGGCCAGCAGCGGCTGGCGATCTACGAGCGGCTTGTCGTTTGCGGCAAACATGGCTGTGATTTCTTGCAAGGAGAAATCAGCACATTTAGCCAGCGATATGAGGGCGAGCTGGTCTATCACATCTACCGCAAAGTATCTTTGCAGCCCTCTTCTGCCCAGTGATTTTATCAAGCCTATTTCTTCGTAGTACCTAAGGGTTGATGCGCGAATCCCGGTCTTTTTGACGACTTCAGAGATATTCATTTTAATGCTTGACCTCAAGTTAACTTGAGCTTGTATAGTGCTTTAAACACTGTGCAGTCGTCAATCAAAGGAGAGATATGAATATACAGCAGACTGTTCTTATAGAGGGGCTGTGGCTTGGTTTGTTGGCCACCGCATTGTTTGATGGCGGGCTGTTTTTACAGCGGCAATGGGGGGTGCGCACACTCAATTTTGCTTATCTTGGTCGCTGGATCGGTCATTTTAAACAGCTGAAATACATGCATGACAATATTGGGCAGGCGCCAGCGTTGGCGCATGAGTGGCTGATTGGCGTGCTTGGGCATTATGCGATTGGTGTTTTTATCGCAGAACTGCTGTTGCTGGCTGAAGGCGCAGCATGGATGCTCACCCCGGCAATCCTGCCTGCCCTTGTCGTCGGCATGCTCACGGTTGCTTTTCCGCTACTCATTATGCAGCCCGGCATGGGGGCTGGTGTTGCCTTTAGCAACACACCACGTCCCTGCAGCAACAGCCTGAAAAGCCTGCTTAACCACACTGTGTTTGGTGTGTGTTTGTATGCTGCAGCTGAGCTGATTCGCGTCATACGTTTAATCTGGTTTTAATCAAAAGGAGTCGGTCGAGATGCAATACAAATTAGCCCGTAAATATACACCGCTGGTGTTTGCTTTTTATATGTCAGCCGTGATGGCTTTGTTGATGTGTATGGTGATTGTCGCCATCAATACTGGGCTGGCTGGCGACTATGTCAGCAGAGTCATCAACGCCTATATGCTGGCGATGCCAAGCGCTTTTGTGTTTCTGCAATTGGTGCGGCCATTAGTGATGAAACTGGTCAACGCAACGGTCGCAACCTAGCCATATAATGGCTGCATACCAAAACGGAGAAGTGTCATGGGGAAGCAGTTTCAAGCATTAAGTGAGGCGCATACAAGCTTTATTGCCGCACAAAAAATATTTTTTGTTGGCACCGCGGCTGACCAGGGGCGGGTCAACATTTCGCCCAAAGGCATGCATACATTGAAAGTGCTGTCGCCTAATCGGGTGATTTGGTTAAACGTGACCGGCAGTGGCAATGAAACTGCAGCGCATGTGCAACAACATGCCAGGATGACGCTGATGTTTATGGCATTGGTAGGCGATCCACTTATTTTGCGTGTATACGGTCAGGCCAGGGTCATCCACAAAAAAGACCCTGAGTGGGGTGGCTTGATTAACCAGTTTGATCGTCTGCCAGGCGCCAGACAAATATTTGAGTTAAATGTTGAGTTGGTACAAACCTCTTGCGGCATGTCTGTGCCTTATATGGATTATGTCGGCGAACGGCAGCAGTTAAATAATTGGGCCGAGGCTAAAACCGAACAGGGCATTGAAGATTACTGGCTGGCAAAAAACCACACTAGCATCGACGGCTTCCCCACCTTGATTAAAGAAAAAAGCCTGGGTTAGGGCTTAATGGGCGACCGTTTTCGAAAACACATTCATGATAATGACGCCTGCCAGAATCAGCGCAATGCCAATGATGGCGGGCGTATCCAACGCCTGACCAAACACCACCCAGCCAACCAGGGCCAATAGCACAATGCCCAGACCTGCCCACACAGCATAGGCAATGCCGATAGGAATCGCTTTTAATACCAGTGACAAAAAGTAAAACGACAGGGCATAGCCCACCACAACGATGACAGACGGGATGGCTTTGGTGAAGCCAGCGCTCGCTTTGAGTGAGGAGGTCGCCGTCACCTCACTCAAAATGGCCGCGAATAAAAATAACCAATATTTCAGCATTTAAACAAACTCCTCTATTGTTTTTTTGCAAAGGCTGATTTTTTCCAGCCAGTCGATTTTTTCCAAGTAAAAGTACCGCAGGTGATCAGGTACAAAATGGCCGAGAAAATATTGAGCACGGGCACCATGCTTCTAAAGGCAAGAAAAAACGCTTTGCTCAAGGCATGCTTGGGCGTATCAAACTCACAGTTTTTAAATTCGATTAAACCGCCGATGGCCGAAATAAACAGCGGTATCAGATAGAACGCAGAAAGAACGTTGAAGTCCATGGTGTTTCCTTGTGAACATGTTTTTTGTTGCCTGATTGTTTGCATTATAAAACGATCATGACGCTGCTGGCATAGCGTCAATCTCTCGCTGCCACTGTGCCTGGCTTGTCCGATAATTCCTACAACAGATTCAGTCTGAGTGGGATACGGAACGAGCGGGCGGTGCGGCATCATGGCAGCTGTAAAACATTGATTAGACCAAATATCTAAAAAAGAGGCCATTCATCATGAAAAAATCCAAGCCAGCGCATACTGCTACCAGCGCCTTATCTTTAATTGCGATTACGGCGGGCACCGTTTCCGCAGCGCTGGTCATTATGTTTATGGGGTTTTTTATGACTGTCGTCTCTATTGGATCTACTACGCAGGCAGAGATGCACACGGCCGAGAACACAAGCAACGCTCTGGTTGCAGGCCATGTGCTGGTGGCGAATGCGGCTATCAGCCAGGCGGCGCGTGCAGGCAAGTCAGCGCATCCGGCTGAAAAAGGACATTTTATGGATGCTTTACTGCGAGATGACATGCATTCTTCTGCTGCAACGGCCGCTGGCGGGCAGCCACAGTCGGCCGCAAAAGTGACGCGTATTTATGCAAATCCGCTGTCTATGCCGTTTGTGCCGGCTAAATCACGTGTGACCAAGGTTTAGCGTCGTGGTTTAGCGTCGTGCCCTGTGGCCTGGCAACCCGAAGCAAATTGGAATTCTTGAATCTTGAGCATTTTTAGTGCATTGTTCGACATTGAACGAAATATTGGTATCAACAAACCATAGACTGAACTTATGAGAACTACGCTTTATCCTGGAAACACACATGCCCACCGCGCGCAAACGCCGTGGTTGGCGAGAGATGAAAAACGCTCTGTGAAGTCGCCAAGTATTGAGCGCGGTTCGGTGGATATTGGCAAAGTAAACGTTATTTTAATTGGCCTGATTGTGCTGATTTTGGTTGGATTGCTTTCCAAAGAGGACACGAATGCCGGGTTTTCTAGCCAGGCGATGCGTATCCAGACGCAGGTCGTGTCAGATGCCGGGCCCGACGAGAGCGAAGAGGCGCCTGCAAGTGTGGCGCAAGTAGACGCCAACACAGCGCCAGCGCAGGTGGCCCCCGCCAAACCTGGGGCTAAACCAGAGCTTAAGCCTGGCAATAAAAAGTCTAAAAAAATGGAGGTGGCAGAGCCCGAGCCTGCTTATTCGCCGGTGGTAGAAATGCATGCCAGCCAGGCACTGCCGGTTGTTGAGCCTGTGCAGCAAAAAGAGACTTCGCGAAAAATGCTGGTGTTTAATATCTGGAGTGTGTCGGAGCTGCGGTTAAGGAGTGCCTACACCACATTGATGAACGATAGTTCTATCCCGGCGCTGCAACTGGAAGCCAGAAAAAAAGACTATTTGAATTTTGTGGCTAAACGCACGCGTAAATGCGGTGAACTTGATAACAAATTTGCCAGCAATATTAACTCGGTAGAAAAACTGAGTTTTAGTAAAGGCGAGGTAGAAACTTTGGAGTGCCACGCCTCAGAAAATAATATAGAGCTCGATAAAATAAACGCGTTAAATACACGCGAATTGTAATCTTTTTTACAAGCAAATAATTTGATCTAAATCAATTGGTTGCCAGCTTGGCAAGCGATATGCAGATTGAGGCCCGGGGTCACTACCTTGGGCTTTTTTTATTGTTTAAATTGCACACGAATAGGTCATTTTATCCGCACATGCTAGTAGGCAAAAGCAGCGTAAATTAAGCGCTTGATTGTTGTTTTATTTTGCTGACCGAAAGCGCTGATATGAAGATAAATTTACCCGTGACACAGCAAGAGATCCTCTTGCAACAAGGTGTCTCGATTGTGTCCAAAACCGACTTAAAAGGCGCGATTACTTATATCAACCGCGACTTTATCGAGGTGAGCGGATTTTCTGAGCTGGAGCTGGTCGGCAAAAACCACAATATCATTCGTCACCCGGATATGCCGTCGGCTGCATTTGCCGATTTGTGGCGCACGGTTAAAGCGGGTAAGCCGTGGAATGGCATTGTCAAAAACCGCTGTAAAAATGGCGACCATTATTGGGTCGAGGCCAACGTCGCGCCGATTCGTCAAGGTGCTACGGTGGTTGGCTATATGTCGGTGCGCTCTATCGCGACGCGTGACCAGATTGAGCAGGCAGAAAAACTTTATCAGTTGATGCGGGATGGCAAGCAGCCAAAAGTGCGCTGGGCCGACAAGCTGACCGCACGTCTGCATGATGTGTCGATTACTTATAAATTGATGGCGGCGGTGTTGGGCCCGGTGCTGGCCATGACCGCAGCTGATATGTATGCAGGCCATGGCAAGGGATGGTTGGCGGCAGGTGTTGGTGTCGGCACTGCGCTGGTGGCGATTGCTTTGTTTTCGGCCAAGTTGAAAACGACCTTGCGTGTGATGAGTGAGGCTATCAATGGTCTGGCCGGGGGCAATCTGGAGGTACGGGTCGACACGCGTGGCGACGATGAGTTTGGTAGCCTGATGAAGATGCTTAAATCCATGCAGATTAAACTCGGGTTCGATGTGAATGACGCCAGGAAACTGGCCGAACAGGCTGGCCGTTTACAGTCTGCGCTGGATCAAAGTGCAGTTGCCTTGATGTTTGCCGATAGCATGCATCATCTGGAATATATGAACGATGCTGCGAAGCGTTTGTGGGGTGAGATGGCAACCAGCATTGGTGACGCTTTCCCCGGTTATAGCGTCGATCAGATGCTTGGCAGCAGCATAGGTAAGTATCTTGCGCATGCTGATGAACATGCATTATTTAGCCAGCAACTGACACAACCGCAGTCTGCAGAAATAAATATGTATGGCAAAAAAATACAGGTGCTGATCGTGCCGGTGTTTAGTGCTAAAGGCGAGTATCTGGGCCGGATGTCGCAATGGACCGATAGAACGGCCGAATCTATCGGCGAGCAGGAAGTGTTTCGCCTGGTGCAAGAGGCCGCACAGGGTAACTTGTCGCAACGGGTAAATACTGCGCAGTTGCCCGAGGGCTTTGTCAAGCAAGTGGGTCAGGGCATCAATCAGATTCTGGATGCGCTGATCAAGCCACTCAATGTGGCCGCGAAGTATGTAGAGCAAATAGCCAAAGGCCAGATTCCGGCAAAAATCACAGACGAATATCATGGTGATTTTAATACCATTAAGAATAACCTGAATCGGTGTATTGATGCCGTGAATGCGCTGATTACAGACGTGAACCAATTATCACAAGCGGCTATTGAAGGCAGATTGTCTACCCGTGCTGATTTGACGCGCCATCAGGGCGATTTTAAAAAGATTGTGACCGGCGTGAATGCGACGCTCGATTCGGTGATCGGTCCGTTGAATGTGGCCGCGCAATGTGTGGCGGATATTTCAAACGGTCAGATTCCGGCAAAAATTACCGCGCCTTACCAGGGCGATTTTAATGCGATAAAACATAATTTGAATACCTGCATTGATGCGGTGAATAATCTGGTGGCGGACGTTAATTTGCTGGCGGAAGCAGCCCGTGATGGCCGCATTACCGAGCGCGCAGATGCGACTAAGCATGCAGGCGATTTTCGTCAAATTGTGGCTGGTGTCAACAATACGTTGGACTTGATTGTGGCGCCGATTGTGGCCGTGACACAAGCGATTGAAACCATCACCACCGCCGCCAATGAGATCTCCAGCGGCAATGCCGATTTGTCGTCTCGTACCGAAAATCAGGCCTCCAGCCTGGAGCAAACGGCGGCTAGCATGGAGGAGCTGGCCTCGACCGTTAAGCAAAATGCAGGCAATGCGGTACAGGCAAATGAGTTAGCGCTCACTGCCTCTGAAATCGCCATTAAAGGCGGAAAAGTGGTGAATGAGGTGGTATCGACCATGGGGGCGATTAATGACAGCGCCAAAAAGATTGAAGACATTATTTCAGTGATTGACGGCATTGCGTTCCAGACTAATATCCTTGCCCTCAATGCTGCTGTTGAGGCGGCGCGGGCAGGTGAGCAAGGCCGCGGGTTTGCGGTGGTGGCGGGTGAAGTGCGTACCCTGGCGCAGCGATCTGCCAGTGCGGCCAAAGAAATAAAAGCGCTGATTACCGACTCGGTGACCAAGACTGCAGAAGGCACCAGGCTGGTAGAAAATGCGGGCATTACCATGGATGAGGTGGTGAGCGCCGTGCAACGGGTGGCTGATATTATTAATGAAATTTCAGCCGCGTCTACCGAGCAAACTGCGGGTATTGATCAGGTCAATCAGGCCGTGACCAGCATGGATGACACCACGCAGCAAAATGCCGCTTTGGTTGAGCAGGCCGCTGCGGCGGCTGAGTCGTTGGTAGATCAGGCCAATCAACTGGCAGAAGTGGTGAGTCAGTTTAAGCTGGATCCGCACAAACGCGGCACGACAGACCGGCACCAGCGGTTGCTGCAAAGAACAGGCACTTAAGCCCACTCGGTGAGTGCTCTTATATAAAAAGCCCGGCAATTTGCTGGGCTTTTTGCTGGAGCGTCATCTATAAATCATCCAGGTCAGTTGGCCTCGCCCGGTAATAGCCTTGCGAATATTGGCAGCCCATCTCTTTCAATAAGTGCTCTTGCGCCAGCGTTTCAACGCCTTCGGCAATCAGCTTGATATTGAGCTGGCTGCCCATGAAAATAATCGTTTTGCATAAGGCTTGGTCATTGAGGTTGTCGGTAATATTTTTAATAAACGACTGATCAATTTTAACGTAATCAATTTTAAATTTATTGAGGTAGGCGAGTGAAGAATAACCGGTGCCAAAGTCGTCGATTGCCAGTTTAATGCCATGCTCGTGAATGCTGTTTAGCGTTTCAATCACATTGCTGGAGGGTTCTAGCAATAGCCCTTCGGTGATTTCAAAGCAAAAATGGTCGCCAGAAATGCCGCGCGCGGCCAGGTTGGAAATAAAGTGATGAATGGGTGCAGATTGCGAGAATTGCAGCGGTGAAATATTGATACAGATTTCTACCTGCCCAAAGCGTTGGCTAATCTGCTCGAAGTCCTTAACGGTTTGCTGGAACACCCATGCGCCAAGTTCGGTAATGTAGCCGTTCTCTTCAGCGATGCTGATAAATACCTCTGGCTCAATGGTGCCAAATTCGGGATGTTGCCAGCGTAACAACGCCTCTACTTTTTCACACTGCAGATTATTTAAATTGAAAATGGGCTGATATTGCAGATGCAACTGGTTTCTTGGTACGGCATATCTTAATGCATTGCTTAAATGCGTTCTTCTGGTAAAGGCATCGTGCATGCCCTCATTAAATAGAATGAACTTGTTCTTGCCGGTGCGCTTGGCCTGATAAAGCGCCTGATCGGCAAACATGATGAGTTCTTCTGCCTGCTGGCTGTTATCAGGAAACAGCGATACGCCAATGCTGATTGAGACAACAAAAGACTTTTGCGCAATCGTGATCGGTGGTGCCATGGCGTTAATCAATTGTGTGCACAGGCTGCGCAGCTTCTCTTCATTGGCCTCTTGCTGAATCACAATCAAAAACTCATCTCCGCCAAATCTGGCCGTGAGGTTGGGTGCCACGATGATGGACTGAATGCGTTCAGCTACGTTGATCAGTACTTGATCACCAACGGCATGGCCCGCCGTATCATTAATCTCCTTAAAATTATCCAGATCAATAATCATCACGCCCAGGTTGTTAGGGTGTTGCGTGGCGGCTTGTAGCGCCTGGTCCAGCTCATGTTTGAGCTGGAACCGGTTCGGTAGCTTGGTCAGAAAGTCATGGTTAGCCTGAAACCATATTTCATGTTGTGCGGCTACAGCTTGTTTTTTGTTGGTTTTGTACAGCTTAAAGAGTTGAATCAGCAACAGCACCGCAAAAAACGAGAGGGCAGACACCAGATATTTGGTGAGTGGGTGCTCGGTTGTTCTGCGCCAGGCGTCCAGAATGTCCTGCGGATTGGTGCCAATTTGCAGGGTCGCTTTATTTAAAATACTTCGCAGCATCGGGTCGGCATCGCTGGCGGCCATAAACACTTTGCTGGTAATGGGGGTGATGCCATTTTTTCTGACGGCTTTGATTTTGTGAAAATCCAGATGGTAATCAAGCACCAGTTCGTTGCCAATGTAAGCATCGACCAAACCCGAGTCAAGGTATTCAAACGCTTCGTCCGCAATATCGACCGGCTTGATTTTGATGTCGGGTACTAACTCTTTGAGCCTTTGTGACACTGGCCCACTTCGGAAAACCGCCACCGTTTTATTGGCAAGCTGGTTCAGGGTGATCTCGCTTTGGTAAAGCTTGTTATTCGATGCGACATAAATAGCATTGGGCGTTTCCAGGTAAGGTGTGGCCAGCAGGTTGAACCCCATTGGCACCATGTTGCCGCGGATGCCGGTAATCAGTGTCACTTCATTGGTTGTGATGTCGTTGTGGTAATCAACGATGGTGAATGTGAAGCCCGTGAGCTGGCTGATTTTTTGCAGATATTGAATCGACACCCCTTTATGTTTTTGATTCTCCAGCTGAAATTCAATCGGCATCCAGCCATTTCTCACCGCGACGCGTATATTTCTATGCTGTTTTATCCAGTCGACTTCTTGGGCTGAAAATTGCAAGCGTTGCAAATTGTCTGCGGCGTACAGCTTGCCGAGCAGTATTTCTTGCGCGGGCAGTGACCATGACAGACACATTGCCATGAGTAAAATACACTGTTTAGTCATGCTTAAACTGGATGTGGTTGAGCGATTCAATCCCCTCAGTCCTTTCCCTAAAAATACATTCTTTTATACAAATTAAATTGTATGTGATAGTAATGCATTGCATGGCGGAATGAGAGGACTGTTTGCGTACTTATTATTTTTTGTGTGCGATAAGGGCCTCCGGCGGCCAAAAAAGCAGGGTGTGGCCTTGCAGGGTAGGGGGTATTTATTGCTGTAAATATATTTTTATTGAAATGTCAAGAAAATTTGCAATTTTTCTCAAAGAATGTAATATCGATAACGATGGGAAAGTGTTAGGTGCTTTGTAGTTATTTTTATTATTAAACTTAAGAGGAGAAGCAAATGAAACAATTTAGTAAGTTTGCAGTAGCCATGGCCATGGCAGTCGGATGCACGCAAGCATTTGCGGCGGCTTCGATTTTTGTGACAGAGCCAGGGGCGGATGGGTTTAACATCCAGACCGTTGCATTTAACGGTTCCAGTTACGATATTACTAAAATTGTGTTTGATTTTAGTAGTACCCTCACTGGGGATGGCAGCCATGTCGTCATCGACGGCTCACCATTCTCAGTGAGCGCACCTGCTGGTGGTACGGCCACGTTTTTTGGTAGTGGAGCAGTCTTCGGCTTTGACTTTACCAGCTTCAACTCATTTGATGTCTTTACTTTCAAATGGGATCCAGACTCTGCCATTAGCGGCGCTTATGGCGCGACCGGTCTGGATTTTATTGGCGGAACCGTGACTGCGTTTACAACCAGCGGCTTGTATAAAGGCACATTTGAGTTGGTGGGTAACGGGCCAGATGTTTCAGCCCAGTTGTCACCTTATGTGCCTGTGCCAGAGCCACTCACCAGCGCAAGCTTGCTGGCGGGCCTTGGCGTATTAGGGTTGGCTGGTCGCCGTCGTCGATCATAAATTGATTGTTTGTAGAGCTTAAGCCCATCGAATTTATGGTGGGCTTTTTATTTTGAGTCAGCATGAGGTGGTTCACTGGCAAGTTGTTTTAAACGGTTGCGGCCATAAAGAAATAGCCATCAGATGGCGTCATGAACATGCTGGGCATAGGGTTAAAGTCAATGAGAAATTTAGGTGTGTTTGTTGTGATTGTTAGCGTGTTGTCTGCATGTTCAGTCAATATGGTGAGGCTAGGTGTTTATAAAAATAAAGCGCAATTAATCGGCCTGGACGGCACTGTGTATGTAGGCAGTATCCTGATTAATGATATTAGCAATGATGGTGATATTGAATTTGAAACGTCGCCTTATGGTGCGCTGGCTGGTAAGTGGACAGCAACTAGCGCGGCGGCGCCAGTAGTGGTAAGGCCAGGTTCGACTGACTCGCCAGCGGTGGATGCGGGAGTACGTC
Source organism: Methylophilus sp. 5 (assembly GCF_000515275.1). Taxonomy (NCBI): domain Bacteria; kingdom Pseudomonadati; phylum Pseudomonadota; class Betaproteobacteria; order Nitrosomonadales; family Methylophilaceae; genus Methylophilus; species Methylophilus sp. 5. The sequence continues at coordinate 889,933 of NZ_KI911560.1, read as the reverse complement.
GTGCATATTCAGGAAAAAGTTTTTTGGTGGCTAATCAAAAAGCGGTACTCAATTGTGACTTTAAAGCCAATATCGAGGGTGATGGCTTATTGGGCAGTGTGTTTGTGATTGGCGATGGCGTGTGTGTGGATGACCAAAAGCGCGTTATTCCGATTCAATTTTTCAAATCGTAATAGCAGTAGTGCATTAGCACATTGCTGGCAAGCACTTGCTCTTTGGTACCAATGCCCACACGTATGGTGGGCTTTTTTTCGGGCATGCGCATAGAGAGTGAAGTGCTTTTATTTTGATATTTAAAGGGTCTGTATCAGACAATTCCTACAGTAAATTCAGCCATTGTGACATGGCGTCACGCCTCACACGTCTGCAAAATTAAGCCTCACGCATAAAATATCAACACACGGAATTGCCAGTGCCACTGGCAATATTTGTTTGAGGAGAGCATGCCATGTTGAGAACCATTTTGCTGGTCATTCTGATTTTAGCTTTAATCGGTGCATTGCCTGCCTGGCCTTATAGTGCGGCTTGGGGTTATTACCCAAGTGGTGGCCTCGGTTTAATTGTGTTGATATTACTGATACTTGCACTCACGGGCAGGTTGTAGCCGGCCTCTGCTGTTGTGTGTGCGCAACTTAATTTTTAAATATAAAGGAAACTCATCATGATGTTGGCTAAACGTTTTTTAAGCGCTTTTTTAGTGGCTTCAATGCTATTCACTGGCTCTATGCAAGCTGTTCAAGCCGCTATGATTGGCACAGATCAAGTTGCTGAATCAACCATCTCGGCAAAGGGGGCGCAAGACCGGGCGAAGATTGTGACGATGCTGTCTCGTGATGAAGTGCAATCTGAATTGGTGAAGCGTGGCATTGATCCAATGGAGGCGCAGTCACGCGTCGCAGCATTAAGCGATGACGAGGCAAGCAGTTTAGCCTCTCAGCTTGATAAAGCCCCTGCTGGCGGTGGCATTATTGGCGCCATTGTGCTGGTGTTTTTTGTATTGTTGCTGACAGATATTTTAGGCTTTACAAAAATCTTTCCATTCACACGTTCAGTGCGTTAATTGATTTGCTGTCTATGCCTATGGATGTCATCAAAGCCAGCTTGCGTCGAATCGGCCTGCTGGCTTTTTTGTGCCTGCTGAGTGCGTGTGCGGCCACCGGTGTGCGTGAAGCGACGCACAATACACAACTACCTCGCTATGCAGAGCTCACAAACACGCTTTTTTTTCCACAGCAACAATATCAGTGCGGCCCTGCGGCATTAGCGACGGCGTTGAGTGCAGCCAATATTCAGGTCAGCCCGGAGCAACTGACGCCTGAAGTGTATGTGCCCAGCCGTCAAGGCAGTTTGCAGATAGAAATGCTCGCCGCAGCCAGGCGACATGGCGCGCTGGCCGTGCAAATTCCGCCACAACTGGATGCTGTCATGCAGGAAGTGGCTGCCGGCAATGTGGTCGTGGTGATGCAGAATCTAGGATTTTCATGGGTGCCGTCCTGGCATTATGCCGTGGTGGTTGGCTATGACCTGGACAAAGAATTGTTGTGGTTGCGCTCTGGCACTTATCAACGTTTTGAAATGTCCTTAAGTGCGTTTCAACGCACTTGGGCGCGTAGTGAGCATTGGGCATTTGTGGCATTGCCACCAGGCAAGTTGCCGGCAAGTGCAAGTGCAGATGATGTTGCTAAAGCATTAGTCACTTATGAAAAGAACGCAGCAGTGGTGGCAAACAAGCTAGCTTATCAGGCGGCGGTCAATCAATGGCCAGACCATCCGGTATTGTTGATGGGCTTGGGTAATGCGGCTTATGCCGCGCATGATTTGCCTTTGGCAGCCGCCACATTGCGGCACATGACTGAGGTGCACCCGACCTCGGCCGCAGCCTACAATAATCTTGCTAATGTATTGTTGGCGCAGAAAGACACGGCACAGGCAGAGGCTGTCGCACAACAGGGTTTGCTATTGGCTGGGCAAAATGAGCAGTTAAAAGCGCAAATTGCCCAGACCTTGGTCGAGATTGGGCAAGCTAAAAAATAAGACGCTTGTCTGTGAGCACTCGCTTACGCTAGCAGGTTTTTAAGGGCTATGGTTTGGCTTGGCTATGTTGTTCCAAATAGGCATAAAAGTCTTTACGCTTGAGTGACTTGGAGAATAGCCAGCCCTGCACATGTTTCACCCCGCGCGCCTGCAGGATTTTTGCTTGCTCTGCCGTCTCTACCCCTTCGGCCACCATATCAAGTTGGAGGGTTTTTGCCATTTCAATGATATGAAAAGCGACATGACTGGTGACTGCATCGGTGCCGACCGAATCAACAAAGGTTTTGTCAATTTTGAGATAATCGAGCTGAAACTTGGTCAGGTAAGACAAGCTTGAGTAGCCGGTGCCAAAGTCATCAATCGCTACCCGCACGCCACAATCACGAATATCCTTAATGGTGGTAAGCGCTTCATCATCATCAAGAAACCCACGCTCGGTGACTTCAATTAAAATTTGATTGCCGACGGCACCAGCGGTTTTTTTCAGGTTTTTAATCAGTGTTAATAGGGCACCTGACCGAATGTCGTGCGAAGAAATATTAATGCCGACATGAAAGTCTTTGTGCGTATTAAAGGCATTGCGCATATCCTTAGCCACCAGTTCAAACACACGTTGTGTGATCTGACAAATGACGCCAGAAGCTTCGGCAGCAGGGATAAACGTGTCGGGACTGATCAAGGTGTTGTCAGGTGTACGCCATCTGATCAAAGCCTCAGCACCGACACACGTATGATTGTGCAGGTTGATGATAGGCTGATATTCAAGATAAAACTCATTGTTTGCCAGCGCTCTTAAAATGGCCGATTTAGTCGAGTAGCGGGTACGCTGCATATAGATAAACAGCCCGCTTAGTAACAGCCCTACGATCAACGACAGTGGAATAAGAATCTGGATAAAGGTGACGATATCGTCGTTGATATCCTTGAGTGGTATGGCAGCGACCACCGCAGTCACATTCAACTGGTTAGGGGCAATATACACCAGCATCTGGCGCTCTTTATCAATGAAAGTAAGCGCTTGCTTACCTTGGTATCTTTTTAGCCAGTCGGTCGCTATTTCACCCTTGGCGGTATATAGCCGGTGTGATTGTATGCTAAACACGCCAATGGCAACCTCAGAGTTGCCAAGCGCTTCGATCGCGTGACTAGGCACAAACATGATGGCCCAGCCTGATTTTTCAAAGATGACCAAATGCCTGTCTTGCCAGTCGGCAATTTTAATGTTGGACCAGACTTTGGTCCCATCCGGCTCAATGCGGTAAGGCTTGCCCAACAGCATGCCATCCAGCAGTTCTGAGATCGAGGAGCAGACAATCTGGTTGTCGCGGATGTGTGCCACGCCTTGCAGAAAAAAGCCTGAGACATTGAATTCCTGCATTTTTTGCACTTGCCTGGGCAGGCAGGCGTCTTTTTCGGCCACGGCAGAAAAGTGATTCACCACATTTGCAAACTGTGCACGCGTGGTACTCATGCGCATCAGCACGCCGTTGGTCACCTCTCGCAGATGTTTGGTTTCTTTTGAAACAGCCTGGTTATGCGCAATGATTAAAGATAAAAAGATAGAAATCGAAGCGGTGATGATAATCAGCAGAATGGCGATGCCCGTCACAATCTTCTTGTTACGCCAGCTTGTCTTTAATACGTGATCCATTTGATGCCTCTTTCCAAAAGTCAGTCTCACCGCTATCGGGGCCAGATTGGCCAGCGAATAGTTACTGGCCGACAGGCATCAGGGGATCAGCGTATGCCACTTGGAAGTCATCGAACGTGTACTGATTACAAAAGTGATAAGCATAATTTTTCTTGGTTATTATTTGAATATCGCACTTGATACTGAGCGGCGCGCTTTAAGGTTTGTTTATTTTAACAACGTGAGAATAAACGTTAGTTTGCAGAAAGTCATTGTTACTTATCGTCGTGAATAATACTGAGCTGACCATCTGACTCTAATTGCATGCGTTTCACTGCCGAAAGATGCTCAACACCGTCTTCGCGCAGCTTGGCCAAAATATCCTCTTTGGTAATAAACTCGCGCCGCATGGCGCGGGTTTGCAGCACGCCATCACGCACCAAAACAAGTGCTGGCGCTTGCATCAGGCGCCTGACCCATTGGTTTTTATAACTGAGCCAGTCTATAAACACATTCCAGAACACCAATACGCTGATGAGTAGCAAGCCATCTGTAATGGATTTGGCGTCGCCACTCATGGCATTTTGAGAGGCGTCGGCCACAATCATGACAAATAAAAAATCGCCTACGCCAACGTTGCCTATATCGCGGCGCAAGATAGACCTGAAAATTAAAAACAGGAACCAGTAAACGATGGATCCTCGAATCACAATTTCCCATAAGGGAACGCTCAGTTTGAACGCTGCCGGATCCATCACTCACCTCAATTCATTCTTGTGTGTTTAGCCTACAACACGCAAAAAACTTTAGTCATCAGCGAGGGATGCTCTTGCTGTAGGATAAATTAGCGCTCTCCGTGCTTTGGTTTGCCGTGCGTGATTGATTCCTACAGCTGTTTCAGACGGAGTGTGATGGTCAGCCAAGGGCGATGACGGCATGATGAAACCTTACTCGCCTTGGTATTCAGGCCTGCTGCTTGCGGGCTACCCTGGGAAAATGATTGGAGCGCATGATGTTTAGCACCATTCTTATTGTTATCCTTGTTGTTGCCTTAATTGGCGCCTTGCCGGCCTGGCCTCACAGCGCACAGTGGGGGTATTTTCCAAGTGGTGGCGTCGGCTTGTTGCTGCTGGCATTATTGTTACTGACATTTTCTGGCGGATAACGCAGGCACAGCAAGATACAGCGCAAGCAATAGGTGCGCTAAAGCAGACAACAAAGCACATATTCAGTGAAAGCCAGCGCGCCTGATGTTAGATATTTTTGTCCGATCATTCCTACAAAACATTCAGTGTAAATCACCTGGCTTTTGGTTCTGCCATGCCGCATGATTAAATCTCTACTGACTTCAACCATTGATGACCGCTGAGGATGCGTGGTCAATTGATTGCAGGAGAACGACATGCTTGGTACGTTGCTCATTGTGATTTTCACGCTCGCTTTCATCCATGCTTTTCGTGCGGGCCTCTACCGTGTAAGTTGGGGTATGGACCCTGGTCGAGCGTTAACCGTGTTGATTGCGGTATTGATCATGATGGCGTTCGCGATTGGCTTTGTTGATTTCTAAATGGTGATTTTTTGTGTGACAAATATTCTCGGATGTATATTGATCGCGTGAATAATTTTAAAAATAAACAGTAAACCTGTTGTTCTTTCTCAAAAAGACCTCGCTTGGCCTGACGTAAAATACACCCTGGAATCTTTTGTAAAGTCAGCCAGTGCGTCCAACACTTAGTCAAACATTTAAAAGCCAACTGATTGCTGTGCTCGCAGCCATCTTGGCTTTTTTGTTTTGGCATTTTCTGCTCGATTACCAGCGCCAAAAGGCGGAGAGCGAGGCGTATCTCGAGGCGGCGTCTTACGGTAGCTTGCTGCGCGCAGCGGTAGATCGTGAATTAAACTCTTTGCTGTTTATTTCTAATGGCTTGTCCAGTTTTATCAAGGTGTACCGTGACGAACTGGAGCAGGATAAGATGCAGGCGATCCTGGCGGATCTCTGGTCCAATGCACACCATGTGAGAAACCTTGCCGTGGCGGTGAATTACACGCTCACCTATGTTTATCCTGAAAAGGGTAATGAGCAAATCATAGGCATAGACTATCGCGAGGTGGCCACTCAGTGGCCCAAGGTTAAATTGGCGATTGCCTCTCACCAGGGCGTGCTCGATGGTCCGTTGGAACTGATACAGGGCGGTAACGGCATGATTTATCGCTTTCCGATTTATGTCGATAACCACTATTGGGGCATTATGTCGACCGTGATTGATACCGATAGTTTTTTGCAGGCCGCGTTTAACGATGTGCAAAACCCTCACTTTTCATTCGCTATCAGGACGGCTGATCAAAAGCGTGTGTTTCAAGGCGATGCCGCGCTGTTTGAGCAGAAAAATATTTTTATTCAGCAAAGTCATGTGCCTAATGGCACTTGGGAGTGGGCGATCGAGAATAAAAAAACGCATGAGTTACCGGGGCGCGGCATTGGCATTGGCTTGAGCCTGTTTTTAAGCCTGTTGGTGGGTGCCGGAGCTTACTTTTTTGCCCAAGAGCGCTATTACTTGTCTGAAGGCGCGTTGATGGACAGTCTGACCGGGCTACCGAATCGTCGCTTGCTCGAAAGTCGCTTAAACTATGCGCACTCGGAAGCCAAGCGAGATCACAAAAGATTTGGCCTGATGGCATTAGATGTCGATCATTTTAAAGCGATTAATGACCAGTATGGTCACGATGTGGGCGACGAAGTCATTAAAGCGGTGGCGGCCAGGTTGAAGTCCAATATTCGCGACATGGATACTGTCAGCCGCTTAGGCGGTGATGAGTTTGTGGTGGTGGTCAAAGATCAGTTATCAGAGCAAGGGTTGGTCAAAGTAGCGACTAAGTTGCTGGATATTTTCAGTGTCCCCATGTTGATTAACGACCACGAAATTGTGGTGCATCTCAGTATCGGACTCACCTTGTTTGACCCTGTTTCCGATGTCACCTTAAAACAACTGCTCAAACAAGCCGATATGGCGTTGTATCAAGCCAAGCAAACCGGCAGAAACACTTACAGCGTCTGGAAGTAAACCGGCTTGTTCGCTCTGGCTTGGGCACTGTTGATTTGCCCTGAAGTGACGCACCCGACGTGTTAGTATGGCATTTTTATTTATATAAATATATTAATGAAGTGCGTGCATACTGCTTTGGTTTTCTGGCTGCATTTAGCCGTCATCCCTCTTTCTTTTGCTTCAGAAATCATGCCTGCGCCCGGCTTTGCCGAGCCCGATGCGGCACATAGCGATCGTGTGTTAAAGATTCCAGAACCCATGGTCTATGACCTGGTACGCCCATTGGGTGTGAGGCAGGGCGACATGGAGATTAACGCGCTGGGTGACTATAACCCTTATACCGGCGATATTAATTGGGCGCCAGAATTAGAGTATGGCCTGGCTGACGACCTGGCGATTGAAATCGAACTGCCGTTTGAGAATGCCAGCCATGAACGCTATAAAGTCGCGATTCAGCACACATTGGCGGTTGATATTGCGCAAGGCGTGGCCAATGGCTGGCAGGCATTTGTTGACATCAATAAACATACCAAAGCGATGTCTGCTGATGCGACGTATATCCATGCTCAAAAATGGGCCGACCAATGGTCTTCATTAAGTATGCTGGGCATGCGCGTGCATCATATTAACCGCAGTGCGCAAGTCGACTATTTGCTGAATAATACGGTTTTTTATGACGTCTCATCACGCTTGACGCTGGGGCTGGAGCTTAATCAGGAGGTTAGTGCCGGCGGCACCTGGCGCTATCGGCTGACACCACAGATGCATTATGATGTCAGCCAGTATTACACGGTGCAGATGGGCGCCGCCTGGTCCACGCTGGAACACCCGGACAAGACGCAACGCTTGTGGAGTATGCGTCTGATCAGGGTGTTTTGATGACAGCGCGACATGAACGCCCTACAATGGTCGCGCGCGGGGTCATGTTTTTCGCCCGCTCGCCGTCATCGCTTTAGTGCGTACAGCCATCCATAAACAGGGGGAAATATGAGTCGTTTGTTTGGAGAAACACACCGTCAAGTCCAGGACCAGCAAGGCACCAGAAAGCTGGCAGACCGTATTGAAGAAATCGCCTGCAAGACCGAGATAGATGAGGACGTTAAAGGCTTTATTGAGTCGCTGGACATGTTCTTTTTGTCGACGGTGGATCATCACGGACGACCAACCGTTTCTTACAAAGGTGGTTTTACCGGGTTTGTGCGTGTGGTGGACGACAAAACGCTGATTTTCCCGATTTATGATGGCAACGGTATGCAGCTATCTGTCGGCAATATGGTAGAAAATGCTGAGATCGGCATGTTATTTATTTCTTTTGAGCGCCCACACCGCATTCGCTTGCAAGGCGTCAGCAGTGTATCAAACGAGCCTGCTTTACTGGCCATGTATCAAGAGGCTGAGTTTGTGGTCAAAGTGACGTTATCGGAGTTGTGGCAAAACTGTCCACGCTATATTCACCGCTATACGCGCGATAGCAGTTCACGTTACGTGCCCGTGGCAGAATGCCAGACACCGTTAGCAGAATGGAAGCGTCTGGAGTTTGTGCAGGATGTGATTTCTGACGCAGATGCTAAAAAAGCCCAGGCCGCCGGTTTTATTCAAGTGGACGACTGGGTCGCCAAAATCAAGGCCGGGGCGCCAGATGTATAGGCACGCTGAAACCGCACGCATCGGCTGCCGGAGATAAGCCTGGCGCTTTTGGGATGAATAAAGTGCCCTGCAAGCGTAGCCTAGAGTCGGTTTAATGCTTGATTGTTGTAAATCTGCACTGACAAACAAGTAGCAAAGACAATTGCCGTAAATATTTGTATTATTCTGTCGATAGTACTTTCAAGCATCTTTTACCAATTGCAGGGTTTACATCCGATTACCCATGAATAAGTTTGCGGCCATGTTTGCGTGGTGCGTGTCTTGTCGCGTCATGACCTTGCTTTATCAATCAGCCGGTTGCGTGCTGTTGATCACCAGCCTGGCTGCGAGCCAGGCCTGGGCCGAGACGATCACCGTCATTAGTGACGATAACTATCCACCTTATTTGTTTAAAGATGCCAACGGTAATACGGTGGGCATCGTGGCCGACTACTGGAAGTTGTGGGAGCAAAAAACCGGCGTGAAAGTGACGCTGGTTTCAACTGCCTGGGAGCAAGCGCAGCAGCAATTGTTGAGTGGCCACGCTGACGTGATCGAGATGATTTTCCGCGATGCTGAGCGGGAGCAGAAATACACGTTTACCCAGGCCTATGCTACCTTGCCCGTGGGTATTTACGCGCATGAGAGTATTAGCGGCCTGGCGGCGCCTGCTGCACTGAGTGGGTTTACCGTCGGCGTGCAAAAAGGTGATGGTTGTATTTTTAAATTAAAAGAAGCAGGCGTGAAATCGTTTCGCCTCTATAACAATTACGAAGAAATTATTCAGGCCACTTTAAACGGCCAAGTCAAAATTGTCTGCATGGACGATTTCCCGGCACATTACTACTTATATCGTTTAAATGCAGATAGCCAGATTCTGCGCGCATTTACCTTGTATCAAGGCCAGTTTCATCGCGCCGTGAAAAAAGGCGATACGCACACGCTGCGTTTGATTGAACGCGGTGCAGCCGCCATTAGCCCGGCCGAAATGGCGTCGCTAGAGTCCAAGTGGAAAGGCAGCTCGCTACAGCGCGATGTGTATTCCAAACAGGTGATTTTGACGCTGGCACTGTTGCTGGTGGTTGGCTCAACCTTGCTACTGCTTATTTTTATGCTGCGGGTAGTGGTGAAGAGAAAAACAGCCGAAATTCAAAGCAAGCGTCAAGAGTTGGAACTTGAGCGCCTGCGCCTCACCGATATTATTGATGCAACCCGTGCCGGCACCTGGGAGTGGGATATGCAAACCGGCATATTTCAATTTAATCCGCGCTGGGCAGAAATACTCGGTTACAGCCTGGACGAGCTGACGCCGCATCATCTGGAGACGGCAAAACGCCTGACACACCCGGATGACTGGCAAACGTCAATGGCGTTAGTGACGCGTCATTTGCAGGGGGAGATTGCGTTTTATGAGTGCGATATCCGCATGCAGCATAAAGCGGGGCATTGGGTGTGGATTGTGGATCGTGGCCGTTTGATTTCACGCACTGCGGCGGGTGAGCCCGCGATGATGCGCGGCACCCACATTGATATTACAGACAAAAAACAAGCCGAGGCCGCGATCTGGCGGCAAGCCAATTACGACAGCCTGACCCAGTTGCCTAATCGGCACTATTTTCACCATCAAATTAAAGAGGCTATCGCCGCCGCCGCGGCTAAGCAACAGCATTTAACCCTGCTGTTACTGGATCTGGACCGGTTTAAAGAGGTGAATGACAGCCTCGGGCACCGGCGTGGCGATGAGTTGCTGATGGAGGTCGGGCAGCGCATCCGCCAGTGTGTGTCGGTGCCCGCCACCGTTGCCAGGCTCGGTGGCGATGAATTTGCCATTATTGTGCCAGAAGGCTTACACATTGACCTGCAGGGCTTATGTAATCAGCTGATGCAAGAAATCTCCAAGGCTTATATTCTGGGCGGCGAGCGTGTTTTTGTCACGGTGAGTATCGGCCTCAGCCAATATCCCGAAGACGCATTGCATGCCGAAGAAATGATTCAGCATGCCGATCTTGCCATGTACGAGGCAAAAAGTCGTGGCCGTAATAGTGCGCGTTTCTTTTCGCTTGCGATCAGAGAGGCACTGTCGCAGCGAGTCAATCTGGCGCGAGACTTACGCTCCGCGCTCGATAATGGCGAGTTGCGTGACTACTACCAGCCGATTGTCAGTTTGGTGAGTGGCCAAATTGTCAAAGCAGAGGCGCTGATGCGCTGGCAACATCCTGAGCGTGGCTTGATTAGCCCGGCCTTGTTTATCCCGGTGGCAGAAGAAACGGGCGATATTGTGGCCATGGGCGACTGGATTTTTAATCAGGCTGCGCAACATGCTATGCAATGGCAGCATTTGATGGCGGATGACTTTGCGATCAGTGTCAATAAATCGCCGGTGCAGTTTGTCGATCAGCCAAGCAATGATTGGGTGCATGCCCTGCGTGCGATGGGGGTGGAGGGTAAGCGTATTGTGGTCGAAATTACCGAAGGCCTGTTACTTAACCCTGATACAGTTGTCGAGGAGCGGCTGTTGCAATTTAGGGATATGGGGATTCAGGTGGCGATTGACGATTTTGGCACCGGTTACTCCTCGTTGTCTTATTTGAGCAAGTTCGATATCGACTATCTCAAAATTGACCAGTCATTTACGCGTAATCTCAATGTGGGCAATGAGAGTTATGTGTTGTGCGAGGCGATTATCGTCATGGCGCATAAGCTTGGCCTTAAAGTGATTGCTGAAGGCGTAGAAACAGCGCTGCAGCGAGACTTGCTGATGGATATTCATTGCGATTACGCGCAAGGGTTCTTTTACTCGCCGCCGGTGCCAGCAGATGTTTTTGAGCAAATGCTGGTGCAACAGTCGCGCGAAGCGGCCGTTGTCAAATAGCCGATATTGACTATCCATTGCCACCGGTATACCCGAATGGGCTATAAGCCCCTACAGGTAAAAGTGTTATAAGTCACTTAAGCAATCATGAAATATTAATTATCATGATCATTATTTGACTATTAAAGGGTGATATATGAGTTGGATGGTAAAAAGCGCGGCGATTGCCGCACTTGCAATGCAAAGCATGGCTGCCTCAGCAGATGTGCTGGATTTCGGTGTTGCCGGTCAGTTTAATGTGTTTGTATTTAACAACTTTACCAGCAGCTACAGCGATGTTGAAGGTGCGGTAGCCGTGGGTGGCAACTTTAATGTGACTGGCTACTCTGTCAATGAGCTCAATAACGCCGTTGCTGGCAATGCGCTGGTGGTCGCTAACAACGTGACCATTAACGGCGGCAGCGTTAAAAATGGCGATATTGATGTGGGCGGCACGCACACGACTTCAAACTTTGGCTTTACCGGTAATTATACCGACAGCGATCCGATTAACTTCGCTAATGAGCGTCTCTATCTGCAAAACCTGTCGACCAGTCTCAATGCGCTGGCAAATACCGGTACGGCGACTTACAACTACAGTGGTTTGCAGCTGACCGCCAGCAACAGCACCGATGCACAGATTTTTGATATTGATGGCAGTTTTTTCAACTCCAGAAACAATACAACATTCAGCGGTTTTTCTAACGGCCAAACCATTATCCTGAATATTTCTGGCAATGGTTTGACCTTTAATGGCGGCACCGGCACTGACTTTAGCAAGTATGGTTTCAATGTGGTGTATAACTTTTATCAAGCCACGGCCTTAAACACAGGCTCCGGTGCAACAGGCACTATACTGGCGCCAGATGCAGATATCACTGGCGGGTTCAGCGCGATTAACGGTAACGTGATTGCCAATAGCTGGAACACCAACACCCAGGTGAATGTGACTGGCATGTTCAAGCCGACAGACATCACCGGCCTGGTCGTGACCCCAGTGCCTGAGCCAGAAACTTATGGCATGTTGCTGGCTGGTTTGGCATTCGTTGGTTTGCTGGCACGCAGACGTCAGTCTCTTGCATGATTAGGTGACCGGTAATAAAAAAGACTCAAGCATATGCTTGAGTCTTTTTTGTTTCAGCGCGTGGCTTTAGAACTTCATACGCAAACCGGCACCATAGCTGGTCACATTGGTATAGTTCGAGGCACTTGGATATTTGTCGCCCGAAAAGTGGTTGGTGGTATACGCCAGATAAGTATCGAAACGCTTATTCAGCTTATAGTCCACCATTGCCGTCCAGGTATCAATTTTACCCTGCGAGTTGGTTGAAACGGTCGGGCCGTCAATGGCATCCGCTTTAGTCAGGTAGTAACCGATAGAAGTGGTCAGGCCCGCCAGTGCAGGCACGCGCTGCGCAAAGTCAAAGTTGGCACCCAGGTAATACACATGGTTATCCTGTTTGTAGCCTGGCTTCAATGCCGAGTTTGCCACGCCGCCAAAGACAGTTTGATCATAAATAGAGTGATAATCAATCGAGGTAGAGGATGACGGTTGCAATTGATACCACTCCGCACCACCGATGATTTTCAGGTCTTTGGTTGGCATCCATCTACCAGTGAGCAATACGGCTTGCGTGTTATACAGAGATACCGCAATGGTGTCATTGGCTAAAGGATTGCCAGCGCCAGCAATCCCTGACTTCACTGAATCGAAAAATCTGTCATAGGCCAACTGCACGCCAAATGCACTGCTTTCGTAGCCCAGTTGTGTGGTGTAGCCATTGCCGTGCGAGGTGCCCGCCGAATTCCCAAACTGGTTGATCACGGCATAATTGATTTTGTCATGGCTCTCCAATTCGTAAGTATTGGCGTACTTGAGCGAGTTTTTCATGCGTGAGTTTTCAGACACGCCACCGCCACCGCCCACGGTGCCGCTCTCACCCAATGGTGAAAAGCTGTCGGCCTTACCGTTAGGATCATAAGTCACAGTGATCTCAAAAAACGGGTTGTATTGCGTACCATAGGTCAATTTACCCAATGAGCCGCCATCAATACCGGCCCAGGCTTGGCGTGTAAACAACTCACCGTTCATGGATGAGTTTGCACTCACGCTGGAGTTAGCATTGGTGCCAGAGTTATCTGCCAGCGTTTGTGCCGCATCATGCAACTTCATATCCAGCGTATTAAAACCGGCTTCCAGTTGATAGATAAATTTGAAGTCGTGATCCCACATTTGCAATTTGGCGACTTCACCTTTAAAACCAATGCGTGAGCCTTGCCAGCCACCATTCACCCAATTGGTTCTAGAGGTGGTTCTGCTGGTCTTTTTTGCGCCTGAATAAGGATAAAAGTTATTCGCTAATTCATAGTTTTCAGGCAACGAGTGATTGATATGGGTCAGGCCGATATCCACCAGGCCGTACACCTGGAAGTAAGAAGGGTGGTCGCCCAGATCGAAGTTGACGCGAAACGGATTGTCGTCATTCATAAAACGCGACACCAGAGAAGGCGTTTCTTGTGAAGTCGTACTGGATGGGTCTGCCTGGGCTGCGAATGCCTGGCTAATCGCCAGCGGCAGTAATGCCAGTTTGAAAAAGTGCTTGATGGTCATCTTCTATCCTAGAAAGCGATGTTGCGGGTTGTTTCAAGACATGCATTTTCAATCTGGTAGATGAAGGTTACATGACAACCGGCTTACACGAAACTTACAGGGTGAAATGAGGCGGGTGAGACACAAGGCAATCAGCCGTGAAAGAGCAATTAATCGCGGCTGATTGCAGGAGTGACTAGGTCTGTGGCGGCCTAGAACTGGTGGGTGAGTTGCATGCTGAGAATATCGGCGCTGCCATCGTATTTGCCGGCAATGATGCCTTTACCGGGTGCGGGTGACTGCTGGTCATCGTAAATAGAGGCTTCTTTAATAAAAAGATGTGCATAGCCGACATCGAATTTAGTCTGCGGACTATATTGCCAACTGGCACCCAATGATAGCCAAATTCGATCATTACCGGGGATACGCGCCGTTCTGTGGTTGTTATCAATCGCTTCTTGGTCATAAGCGACGCCGGTACGTAGTTTTAAGGTGTCTGTGTAACGATAGTTGAGGCCGACAGAGTAACGCAGCGTGTTGTTCCAGTGCTCTTGAGTAGAGCCTACAGCCGTATTGGAGCCATTGTCGCGCATAATGCTGAGTGTTTTAAATTGACTCCAACGGGTCCAGGTAATATCGGTCAGCAAATCCCAGCGCTCATCTAAACGACTAAAGCTACTGAAAGAAAGTGTTTCTGGCAGGGTGAGGTCAGCTGTGATGTCTGTATTTAATGTTCTGCCAGGAATGCCGTTTAATGCTGTAAAAGGCGAGCGTGCGTCCCCTTTTAAGTGTTGCTCGACTTTTGAGCGAAACGCCAGGCCTAATCGGGTGTCAGGTGTGACTTGGTAAATCGCCCCCAAATTGTAACCAAAGCCCCAGTCTTTACCTTTGTTATTGATGGAGGACTCTGCCGCCCCTACATTGACTGCGCTGGTGAGCTCGGCTTGCGCCCACATTGCCGACACGCCAAAGCCAAATGACCATTGATCATTCAATTTCCAGGCTAAGGAGGGGTTGATATTGACGGTTTTGAGTTCAGATTTGATCGCCTGAAAGCGCCCTAGCCAGTTCTTGTCATATTCGGTTTTCAAGCCAAAAGGCGTACCCACGCCAATGCCGATTTTGAGCTGGTCGCTAATATCTTGCTTGTAGTAAAAGTTAGGAATAGCTGCCAGGCTGCCAATCTCGCCGCCTTCATTGCCCAGTGGGCGTGTGCCAGCACGTACACTATCCCTGTCATCAAAGTTGCCATTGGTTTTAATCAAATGCACGGCGCCAACAACCTGACGGCCTTCCAGGTAAGTCATGCCGGCCGGGTTAAAAAAGATGGTACTGGCATCTTCAGCAACCGCAGACGCCCCGGCATAGGCGTTACCCAGGCCGCTAGCCCCTTGTTCAAACAGAGCAAACCCGGCGGCGTAGCTATTGAGGTGGTAGCCGGACAATGCCAGCCCGATGAATAAATAACATGGCTTAAAACGTAACATATGTCCCCCTGATTTTTTATTGTTTGTTGTTATATAACGGCTAAATAAGGCTATTGTTCACTGCTGAGGTTTCTTTTTTAGGCTTCTGACCCTGCAATTTTACGAAAAACGGCCGGTATGCTTTCTGGAAACTCGGCCATAAATGTCGTGGTTTGGCTGGCAGACAAGGCTGCACTGAATAAGTAGCCCTGGACATGATGGCAGAGTTTGTATTGCAGATATTCAAACTGAATCGCACTTTCTACGCCTTCTGCCACCACTTTTAAATTAAGGCTGACAGCCAACGCCACCAGAGCATCGACAATCGCGATGTCGACTTTGTCTTGCGGAATGCCAGCCGTAAACTGTTTGTCAATTTTGAGAATATCGACCGGCAATTGTTTGAGGTAATTCATGGATGAATGACCAATGCCAAAGTCGTCGATGGCAATGCCTATCCCCAATTGCTTGAGTGAATAAAGAATCTGCTTGGCAGATTCAATATTGCGCATGACCATAGATTCTGTGATTTCCAGGTTGAGTGTCCGCGGCGATACCCGGTAAAAGTCCAACGCATGGCGTATTGTGTCCGACAAGCTGTCGTCATCCAGTTGGCGCGACGAAATATTGACGTTCATGAACAGATCGCGGTCAAACATTTCTTGCCACATGGCCAGTTGTTTAAGCGATTGGTGGATCACCCAGGCGCCAATGCTGATAATGAGCCCGGAGCCTTCGGCCAGGTGGATAAACTGGTCTGGGGTCAGTAAGCCTTTGGTTGGGTGGCGCCATCTGAGCAGGGCTTCAAAGCCGATGGTTTTGAGTAGCTGAGTATGGATAATCGGCTGGTAATACAACTCCAGCTCCTGATTCTGCTGCGCAAAGTGTAACTCTTCACGTAGATTGCGTAGCTCTGAGGTGGTAGCTTCGTCGGATTCACTGTAAAACCTAAACGTATTACGGCCGGCATCTTTGGCTTGATACAGCGCAACGTCTGCGTTTTTCATGACCTCCGTTTTTGAGTCAAAGCCTGGCCGCAATAGCGCAATGCCGATGCTGACACCAATATGGATTTCATGGTCGTCGACAATAAACTGGGCAGAAATGGTTTGTATGATGCGTTTGCATACCTGCTCTATCAAGCTGCGCCCTGGCGCATCCAGCAAAATGGCAAACTCATCACCGCCCAGGCGAAAAATAGCATCGTCTTGCGACATATTGCCGCGCAGCCTGTGCGCGACCTGCAGCAGCAATTTGTCACCAGTGTTGTGGCCAAAAGCATCGTTGACGATTTTAAAGCGATCCAGATCAAGTAACAGCAGATAAATATGCTTGCTGTCGTCAGGTGCGGCGGTGATTTTGCGGGTGATGGATTCTTCAAACGCATGACGATTGAGCAACTGGGTATTTTTATCGTAATGCGCTAAAAACTGCAGCTTTTCTTCAATCACCTTGCGATGGTCCAACTCGGCTTGCAGCTGGGCGTCCCGCTGGCGGATACTTTCCAGCATATTGTTAATGTCATGGCTCAGCATGCCAATTTCATCGGCGCTGGTCACGTTAATGCGTTGGTCGTAATGATGATTGCGCGTGATTTTGCTAACGAAGCTTTGCAGCGCATGAATCGGGTCAACAATGTTGCGGTTTAGCCGCCACATAATCAGGCAGCCGACCAAGGCTGCCGCCAGTACGGCAATCGCATTCGACCAGGCAAAGCCGATTAACACATCAACGATCTGATCTTGCTTGATGGTAGCGTGCAAGCTGCCGACTGTTTTTTCATTGACCACAATCGGCGTGGTGACTTCCATGTCGCTAAAGTAAGGATACAGCCACTGCCAGGCCGCCGGGTTTTTGGGGTGTTGCGGATGCAGGCTTTGTAGTGGGTGCTGTTGCTGATTCAGAATGACGACGCTACGGATGTTCTGATTATCGGTCAGCGGCTCCAGGGTTTTAGCGGCGGAGCTCACTTCACCAAACATCACGGCGGGGCCAATAGAGTTTGCCACCACATTCATTTGTACCAGGAGGTCGCGAATCAGGTGAGAGCGCAGGCTGTGGTAGTGGCTACCAAATGCAAAGACAATAAAGACCAGCAGCATGCTCAACGTCATCACCAGCTCGGTGAGCAGCAGTTTGTGTGCAATTTTGAGGTGAGGGAGCAGTCTTAACATACAAAGTTAATTAATGATATTGGTCGCCAGTTTCATCAGTCGTGTGTCAAATACAATGCCGGCCTGTTTTGCCGAGGTCAGATGCAATGCGAACTGGTAATGCTTATCCTGTTCGTTAATTTCTACATGACCGTATTCAGAAAATTTATTGCCGTTATACACCACGGTCAAAACAGATTCTTTTTGAATGATTTGTTGTAATTCTAGCGGCTTTTGTGTGCCGTAGTCTTGAATATATAACAGATTGCAGCGCTTGACGTCGGTGGGTGCTTTCACTGTGACCAAAAAAATCTGCAAATTCTGCAATTTTTGCGATTCTAGCGCGGTGGCCTTCAAATGACCGATGTCTTCTTCAAATGCACAAATGGCGTAAGTGTCTTGTGCCTGGCGGTTAGGCATTTGGCTGAGCAGGGCCAAATTAAACAGTAATTCACTCTTGGTTTCGCGCGCTTGTTCAGGCCCAGCCACTGAGAGCGTGGGGGCGCTTATGCCTAACAGCGGGAGTAATAAGCAGGTCCGGCGCACTGAAATCATATTGATCTGACTCCATCAGGGGTTAGTTGGTGTGACGCGAGATGAGGTGAATAGCAGCGCGATGAGTGCAGAGGATTGCATCACTTGTCTCCTCTGGTCTGCCTACACAAAAAATAGCGACCCCTCAACAAGTATCATACCTTGCGCCATGCAATCTACAATCAGCAATTTTGATAAATTCTGTATCAGTTTGATAAGCCCGCTGTGCCATTTTTGGGCGCCGTTTTGTGGTGCCGATTTATAGTGGCTCAAACGGCTCGGGTATCGTCGGGCTTAATATTGGCTACGCGCAGCTGGCAGGTGTTCGGCGGGTTTTAAATCAAAGGCGACACAAATGCGCTCTGCCTCGGCATGAAAGGGGATGGTTCTATGAAACAGCGACGAAGGAAACAGCACAATATCGCCGACGGCTGGTTTGATAAAACGGGTAGGAAAATCGTCATGTAATTGCGGGTATTGGTCGCCGTGTGTGCCGTACTCAAAGGCGCCTTCTTTCGGGTCTGCGGTCTCAGGCATGGCCAGGTAAACCGCGCCACTGAGCCAGCCAATTTCATGAATATGGGCATCGAGGTGCCCACCTTTTTGCATATTGACATACCAGGAGCTGGTGAATTCCAGCGTTTGCGGAAAGTGGCTGATCAACGCACAATCAGCGTATTTAAAATGCGCCTCGTAGTGGCGAAACTCGCGTTTAACCAACTCGCCCAGCGTTCTAAACGCCGCTTCGGGGCGTTTGAATAAATTGCCTGCGGACTGTTTGCCATTGGTCAGGCGCGCCTGTTTGCGTTCTGCAATATCTGCCTGCGCAATATTCGTTAGCAACTCTGCCAATAACGGGCTGCCAGGTGCCAGCTCGGGCAGGCTGCGGTGGTAAACAAACGACAGTCCGTCCGGACAAAACTGATAAGGGTCTGCCTCGCCATGGTTGAGGCTATAGTGGGTAGACAGGGTCGCAATAAAAGGAGCGGTGTGTGGCCCTTGCCTGATAATGTCATCCCTGCGCTGCTTGAAAGCCTCAAATTTTTCTGCGCGGTATAAACAGTAAAGTACCCGCGATTGCCAATCATCTAATTGTGAAGCCTCAAAGTGAGGGATCGCTTCTTCGAAGCGCTTGGCCAGATATAAAAACTCGCCCATATTGTAATTGGCGCCCGGATGTTGCGGGTTACGTTGTAGTGCCTGCTGGTAATGCTGTACCGCTTGCGTCATGTCACCTTGGTCACGCCAGGTTTCGCCCAGATTATTATAGGCGTCGGTATAGTTGGGAAATAATGCAATGGCGCGCTCATAGCTGTGCACGGCGGCGGCCAATTGCCCTTGGTCGCGCAATACCGTACCCAGGTTGAAATGGCCGCGCGCATCTTGTGGCTGGATGCGCAGCCCCTGTTGGTAGCTGGCTACGGCTTCGTCCAGTTTGCCCTGTTTTTGCAGCACAGTGCCGAGGTTGCCGTGTGCCTCAAAAAATTGCGGATTGAGGGCAATGGCCTTGCGATAAGCTTGCTCGGCAGCGGTGAGCGCATTGAGCTGGGTTTGTGCAATCGCATAGTTAAACCACAGTTCTGTGGCCTTGGGGTTGAGTTGCAACGCGGCTTCATAGGCGAGTGCCGCTTCTCGGTATTGTTGCGTCTGATCCAGCGCCAGCGCCAGCAGGTGATGTAATACGAACTCTCGCGGATGCTGCGCTGCCAGCGGGCGGGCGCGTTGAATGACAGCGTCAAATTGTCCCTGATTTAATTGTTGTATCAGGGTGTTGATCTCTTGCGAAAGTGGGATAGACATAAAGGGAGCAGTCGTACAAAGTTCCAAAGACAGTTACAATTTTGTAACACATCTTACAATTCCGCAATGACTCTGTGACTTGATTTAGCGCAAAACACAGCTAATTGACGCTGTTTATGCGGTCTTTGATGGCGCTAAGGCATTTTTTACCTGTGCATGATGAGACAGTTGTTTGAGCAGGCGCACCGCAATATGCGGGTCTTCTTGTAACAGGTTTTCCATGCACTCGGCATAAATTTCAATCACTGCCGCTTCAGATGACACGACGACTGCGCTGGCCGTCACTGGTTGTGCCGAGAACAGCGCAATATCGCCAAAAAAATCTCCATATTGCAAAATGCGCAGTGTTTTTTCTGTGCCGTCGGCTTGTTGCTGTGTCAAATGCAAGGTGCCATCAACCACCATATAGTAATGGTGGCTCGCATCGCCTTCTTTTAGTACATAGCTACCTTGCGCATAGGTTTTGCCGTATTTCCCCATCAATGCCTGCAAATAGTGCTGCTGGTTGGGGATGTCTTCAAACAGGCCTTTTAGCAGCAGCACATCTTTTTGTCTGAGTGTGACCATTAATTCAATGCCGACTAAAAATACTGCAAAGTTAAGGTATAGCCAGCTAATAGAGACAAACATCGCTTTCATGCTGCCAAATACGGCGCCAAAATTTTTGTTCACGCTCAAAAACAGGCCGAAGGCTGGCCGCATCAGCATCCATACCGTGGCCGTGAGCAGGGCAGAGAGTAGCAAGTGGCGCCAATGCACGTTGAGCGGGCAAAAGGTGTGATAAAAGCCTGCGATCAGTAGCGTGGTCAACATGAGCGATAACAGCGAGCCCACATAATTAATCAACGCCGATGGCAAATGATTGGCCAGAAACACGATCATCGACTCGAGCACGAAGCCTGCTGCGGTAAACAGAAAAAAGACCAGCAACACCCCCAGCACCGCCACGACGTCGCGTATTTTTTTATGCCAGAAAGAAGGAACGTCATTACGGCTGGCAATCAGGTGAAAGCTAGAGCGCATGTGTGCTGCCAGCGGTGTGATGGTCCACAGCAAGACGAAAAAGCCAACTGCGCCCCAGGCGGCTTTGGTGCGCGTGTTTTCATACACTTCTATCATGATGCGCTGGCTAAACTCAGGCAGCAGGTTGCTGGTTAAAATGGCCAGCTTCACAATCGCGTAATCAGACGAATAGACCAGGTGGCTGATTAAAAAGAAAATCAGCACGATCAACGGGATCAATGCAAACAGTGCATAAAAAGACAGCGCGGCCGATAACCCCATCAACCGGTGCCTGGCCACGCCCTGCCAGGTTGTTTTGAGCACGAACATCGGCGTGCAGTAGCTATAAGCCGAGATGTGTTGCCTCAGGCTTTGCCACTGCTTGTGTAATGTCATCCATAACACAGGCTGCATAGATTCCGCTTTCGCTGGCTTTGTCGTTAGGCGCTAAAGTTGCTTGTATTGTTCGGTGGCGTTTAATAAGGCCTGGCAAGTGCCAGGCTCCATGGCCGAATGGCCCGCGTCTGGCACCATGATCAATGTCGCCTGTGGTAAGGCCTGGCTCAACTCCCACGCGGTTTGTGGCGGGCATACCATGTCATAACGGCCCTGCACGATGGTGGTTGGAATCGCGCGCAACTGATTGGCGGCCTCGCGTAACATCTGTTCGCCATCTACAAAACATAAGTGTTGAATATAATGAATTTGTACGCGTGCACGCGCCAACTCTACGGCGCCGTTCACCTCGTTGCTGTCTGCTTTGGGGATCAGGCTCATGATGCTCGACTCAAACGCGTTCCAGCGAATGGCGGCCGGTACGCTGATGGATGTATCGGCGTCAAACACCAGGGTTGCATAGTAATCCAGGACATTCTCCTGATGGCTGGCAGGCACTGGCACCAGCAGTTGTTGCCAGGCCTCCGGGAAAAATAGCGCAACCTGGCCTAAAAACCAGGCGATCTCATGCTGCCTGCTTAAAAAGAGTCCGCGCAGGGTCAAGCTGATCACGCGCCCGGCATGGCTATTGGCATAAGCCAGTGCCAGCGTGCTGCCCCAGGAGCCGCCAAACACATGCCAGCGGTTGATGTTTAAATGCTGGCGTATGGTTTCTATATCTGCCACCAGGTCTGCTGTAGTGTTGTTGCTGGTTTCTCCCGGCGGCTGGCTGCGACCGCATCCGCGTTGATCAAACAATATAATATGGTAGTGCTCGGGGTCAAAAAAACGCCGCTGACCCGGATTGCAGCCGCTGCCTGGGCCGCCATGCAGAAAAATCACAGGCACGCCATGCGGGTTGCCGCACTGCTCAACATAGATCGAATGTAACGGGCTGACTGCAATATGTGTATTTGTAAATGGCTGGCATTCAGGGTAGAGGCAGAGTGTGCTCATGAATTATTTTCTTAACTATATGATTTTTAATGATAATTTATTTTTTCGCCAACGGGCTTAAAAATAGCAAAAAATATTTAGAAATATTTGTAACCGATTTGTAACCAAACTGTTGCAATTGAAAACAAATTGTTCTATATTGCAATCCTCACATGCGACAAGTGATAAATTCTAAGGTGTTTCAGGAGTTTTTCCCTTGTTTCTGGAGTGAAAAAGTATGCGGGAGATTTGGTTTGCCAATCCTAGTGCTGGCAGAATTTAACGTGTACTTAATATTAAACCCTTAGTTCTAACTTTGGAGATCAATATGCAAGTTAACAAAATCAAATTGGCCTTGGGTCTGGTAGCAGCATTGCCATTGGTTGCTTTCGCAGCAGCTGACCAAGAGTCTGCGTTGAAAGATGCCAACAACTGGGCACATCCACGTGGTCAACACAACAACAACGGTTACAGCGCCTTGGCACAAATCAACAAGGGTAACGTTAAAAACCTGAAAGCAGCATGGACATTCGCAACCGGTGTAAACCGTGGTCACGAAGGTTCACCAGTTGTTGTGGGCAACATGATGTACGTTCACACAGCTTTCCCAAACAACGTATACGCTCTGGATCTGAACGACAATCAAAAAATCGTTTGGTCCTATTTCCCTAAGCAAGACCCAAGCGTTCAAGCAGTTCTGTGCTGTGACAACGTTTCTCGTGGTCTGGGCTACGGCGACGGTAAAATCTATCTGCAACAAAACGACGGTATGTTGGTTGCTTTAGATGCAAAAACCGGTGCTAAAGTATGGGATGTTAAGAACACTGACCCAAAAGTTGGTGCAACTAACACTAACGCACCACACGTGATCAAAGACAAAGTATTGACCGGTTGCTCAGGTGCTGAGTTCGGCGTACGTTGCTTTATCGCTGCATACAACCTGAAAGACGGCTCTCTGGCATGGAAAGCATTCTCTACAGGTCCAGACAGCGAAGTATTGATCGGTGCTGACTTCAACAAAGAAAACCCATCTTACAGTGCATTGTCAGTTTACGAAGATGTAAACGGCGGTAACAAACAAGGTGGTTCATTCAAGAAAGCCGCTAACGACAGCCTGAAAATTGGTGAAAAAGAACTGGGTACACGTACTTGGTTGAAACCACAAGCTGTTAAAGATGGCTGGCAACATGGTGGCGGTTCCGTATGGGGCTGGTGGCCGTATGATGCACGTACAAACCTGGTTTACTACGGTACTGGTAACCCATCCGTATGGAACCCAGATGTACGTCCAGGCGACAACAAATGGTCTATGACAATTTTTGCTCGTGATTTGGACACTGGCGTGGCTAAATGGGGCATGCAAATGACTCCACACGATGAGTGGGACTACGATGGTATTAACGAAGTAATCCTGTTCGACAAAGGTGGCAAAACATACGCATGGCACCATGACCGTAACGGTTTCATCTACACATGGCAAGCTGGTAACGGTACATTAGTTGCTGCTGAAAAAGTACACCCATTTGTTAACTGGGCAACTGATGTTGACCTGAAAACAGGCGTACCTAGCAAACTGGCTACCGCTTCTACTCACCAAGACTACAACGCTAAGGGTGTTTGCCCAGCTGCTTTGGGTACTAAAGACCAACAGCCTGCTGCTTACTCTCCAAAAACTGGTTTGATGTACACACCATTGAACCACGTATGTATGACATACGAGCCAGTTGAGTCCAAATACGTTGCTGGTCAACCATGGGTTGGTGCTACTTTGACTATGTTTGCTGGTCCTGACGGCGTAATGGGTGGCTTCGGCGCTTATGATCCAATGACCAACAAAAAAGTTTGGTACAACAAAGAGAAGTTCTCTGCTTGGGGCGGTGCTCTGACTACAGCTTCTAACATCGTGTTCTACGGTACTTTGGATCGTTGGTTCAAAGCTGTTGATGCACAAAATGGTAAAGAACTGTGGAAATTCCAAGTTGGTTCCGGCGTGATTGGTAATGCATTCACATACGGCAACAAGGGTAAACAATACGTTGGCGTACTGTCCGGTATCGGCGGTTGGGCTGGTGTTGCGATGAACCTTGGTATGACTAACGACACCGACGCACTGGGTGCTGCTGGTGGTTACAAAGAGTTGACCAAGTACAACGCTGCTCCTGGCGGCGGTGCACTGAATGTGTTCTCACTGTAATTTAAGCTAGTCTTAAGTTGCACGTAGAAATACGTTGACTCCTCAAACACCCTGCTTCGGCAGGGTGTTTTTTTTCATGAATATCATGATTCAATAGAAGCAAATAAAATTAAATGTGTTTTGGCTACAAATGAAAACGCATTCACGATAAGATGATTAAGTTTGTCGTTGATTGGCAGAACTTTTGAGCAATAACAAGCTCCAAAAACGACAGGAAACAATCATAAAAAAGGATGAAGTCAACATGAGAACTACATGGAATATATTGGGTGCGTTTGCGTTTGCGTTTGCAACACAGAGTGTTGTGTTGGCAGAGGAAATTGATATTCCGTCCATTAATCCCGATGAAGGTCGTATCGGTGAAGTGCGACGTGTCGCGGATGAGTCAGAGTTTAAGGTCTGTTCTGACCCGGATAATATGCCTTACTCCAACATCAAGCTGGAAGGCTTTGAAGACAAGATTGCCAAAGTGCTGGCAGATGACCTCGGTAAAAAATTAACTTTTCAATATGCGTATAATCGCCAGGGCTTTTTGCGTAACACTATCAATGCCATGCGCTGTGATGTCATCATCGGCATGACCTCTGATTTTGATGGTTTAAGAACCTCTAAGCCTTACTACCGCTCGGGTCACGTGTTCGTCTGGCGTAAGGACAGCAACTACGATATTACAAACTGGGACTCACCTGATCTGAAAAAAGGCATTATCGGCATTGTTGATAAAAGTCCGGCAACCATTCCTTTAAACGATTATGACCTGATGACCAATGCGCGCCCATACCGTTTGCAGCGTGACTTGAATTTGCCAACCAGCTTTATTATTGATGATCTGGTAAAAGGTGATATTGATGTGGCTGTGATGTGGGGCCCGATTGCAGGTTATTTTGCCAAAAACTCTAAAGTGCCTTTGGAGGTTCGCCTGATTCCTGAGTACAACAAGGTGAATCTTAAAGGCAAAGAATACTGGAACATTTCTGTGGCGGTGCGTATGAAAGATAAAGACCGCATCAAGATGATTAACGAAGCCCTGGAACGTAATAAAGATAAGATTGATGCAATCCTCAAAGATTACGGTATTCCAACAGTGCCTGTGGTTGAAGGTGACAGTGTGTATAAAAAATAACACACTGTTGAAAAAGTTTTAAAAACAGACAGTTGCTAATGACAAGGCAAAAAAAACACAGTAGAATCGTGGCCTTGTTTTGAGATGGTGGCGTGAACTATTCCGTGATTAAAATCGGAAATATTCGTCAACCATTTCTGGAACGATTCGTTAAATGAGCATACGTTGATTGTTTGGTTTTTCAGTTAACGTCGCTCATTTTGTTTAGGATTAGGAGAAAACATGTTAGGCAACACATTTAAATCAGCATTGTTGATTTCCTTGATGGCATTTGCCACAGGTGCGATGGCTGATATTACTTTTTCAGCTACTCAAGACGGCTCAACCATCAACATCGACAAGGCAATGTTTGATACAGACGCTTCTAAAGAATTTTTAGCGACTGGTAAAAACCCTTACATCGGTAACGAGGACGCCATCAAAAAAGGCAAAAAGATCTTCAATCTGTACTCTTGCGTGGCTTGTCACGGTGGTAAAGGTGAAGGCGCTGTAGGCCCAGGCCTGATTGGTGCAAACTTCCGTTATGCTAAAGATGCCACTAACAAAGGTATGTTTGAAACGATCTGGCACGGTACTAATGGTGGTATGGGTGCTAAAGGCTTTGGTTTGATGGCTCCAGATGATGGTATCAAACCAGATGAAGTGCTGAAAGTCATTGCTTTTATTCGTAGCAATAGCAATGTAGGCACCACAGGCAACGAGTAATTGGTTGCGAATAAAAACGGTCACTGAGGTGACCGTTTTTTGTTTTTGTGGCACAATAAATGCAGTCGGTTTGATTATAAAAAACAATTAAAAACCGTTTTATTTCAAAGAACATGGATATTGGAAAGATGGGGGTAATCATGAGAAGTATGCTTTTAACAACGCTGCTTGCCACAATGCTGGCAGCCTGTAATAACGGTGGTCAATCTGGTGCTGCAGCTGATGCCGCTGCCGACATTAAGGCGATTCAGTTTGTAGCCACACAAGATGGTCAGCCGATGGAGATTGACCTCAAGATGTTTGATACACCGGCAGCCAAGGAGTTTTTAGCGACAGGTAAGAATCCTTATATCGGCAATGAAGAGGCGATTAAAGAAGGTAAAAAAAGATTTAACCTGTATTCTTGTGTCGCCTGCCACGGTGGTCATGGTGAAGGGGCCGTCGGCCCTGGCTTGATCGGTGAGAATTTCCGTTACAGCAAAAATGCGACGAATAAAGGCATGTTTGAAACAATTTGGCATGGCACTAATGGCGGTATGGGTGCCAAGGGCTTTGGGTTGATGGCGCCGGATGACGGCTTAAAACCGGATGATGTATTGAAGGTCATCGCTTTTATTCGTAGTCATGCCAAAATTACTGGTAACGAATAACGGTATAATTGAATTGTTGTGCGCGCTTGGCAGTACGGCAGGCGCGCTTTTTTATTGAAGGATTAAAGCGTGAGCGTGACAGACGAAAATGATTTACACCATGTCATCATTGTAGGTGGTGGTGCAGGTGGCCTGGAATTGGCGACTAAACTGGGTGACTCTCTGGGCAAAAAGAAAAAGGCCAGAATTACCCTGATTGATGCCACCAGGACCCATGTATGGAAACCGTTGTTACATGAAATTGCGGCAGGCAGTATGGATCCTGATCGCCATGAGCTGGAGTATTTGGCACAGGCGCACTGGCATCATTTCAAGTTCCGCCTGGGGCGCATGGATGGACTGAACCGCAGCACGCGTGAGGTGCTGCTGGCGCCCGTCCATGATGAGGATGGCAATGAAATTATTGCGCGCCGTTCATTCAAGTACGACACTCTGATTATTGCCGTCGGTAGTACGACCAATGATTTCGGCATTAAAGGCGCACGTGAGTTTTCAATGGCGCTCGATACGCAAGCACAGGCGCAAAAATTCCATCGTTATTTGCATAATGCTTTATTGCGCGCACAAACCCAGCCAGAGCCACTCAAATCTGGCCAGCTGGAAGTGGCGATTGTGGGTGCCGGGGCGACAGGTGTTGAGTTGGCAGCAGAGTTACATAATACGACGCGTGAGTTGGCGGCCTATGGCCTGGATAAGATTGATGCAGATCGTGACGTGAAAATCTCATTGATTGAAGCTAGCGACCGTATTTTGCCTGCATTGCCAGCAAAACTATCTTACGCAGTAGATGTTGAGTTGCGCAAGCTGCGTGTGAATGTGTTTACCGGCGAGCGCGTGACTGAGGTGTCTGAGAAGGGCATTACTACACACAGTGGCCGCACCATCCCGGCAGAACTCGTGGTGTGGGCGGCTGGTATCAAGGCCCCCGATTTCCTGAAAGATATTGATGGCCTGGAAACCAACCGGATTAATCAGTTGGTCGTGAATCAACATTTGCAAAGCTCGCGTGACGAGAATATTTTTGCCTTTGGTGATTGCGCGGCATGCCCATGGTTAGGCCATGACTCGACTGTACCACCGCGTGCGCAAGCCGCTCACCAGCAGTCCTCCTTGCTGGTAAAAACGGTTAAAGCGCGTGTCGCTGGTAAAGCGCAGTTGCCAGAGTTTCACTATACCGACTACGGTTCATTGGTGAATCTGGGTAAATACTCGACGGTAGGTAGCCTGATGGGTACGGTGGCAGGTGGCAGCATGTATATTCAAGGCTTGTTTGCACGCGTGATGTATCGCTCGTTGTACAAGATGCACTTAATGGCACTGCACGGCATTTTTGCTGTGATCGTGCATACCATTGGTCGCATCATCTCCAGACGTACTGAGCCGCACGTAAAACTGCATTAACGCTGCTGTGATGGCAATAAAAAAGGCGCCCCGGGCGCCTTTTTTATTAAGTGAGTGTATGTGCCTATTGCTTAATTTGCTTGCGATAAATCAGGCTAATCACCGACATGCTGATGATGATAAACACACCAAAAATAGCCACAATCGTGTTGATGTCGAGTTTTGCTCCGACCATCCAGGTATAGGCGCCCAGCAGCAGTAAAATGCCGATATTCTCATTAAAGTTTTGCACCGCGATTGAGTGGCCTGCACCCAGCAAATGGTGCCCTCTATGTTGTAGCAGCGAGTTAAGTGGCACCAGAAAGTACCCTGACAGCACACCAATCACAAACAGCAAGATGCCCGCTAGAATCGGGCTGTGGATCACAATCATGCTGATGACCAGGATACCCATATAAATGCCAGCCGGTAACACTTTCACTGCATTTTCAAGCTCAACATAACGTGACGCAATGATAGAGCCGCCAGCAATACCTACCGCCAGAATGGCAATCAAATAAGTAGCTTGTTGTTGAGAGAAGCCTAATCGGACATCGGCCCATTGCAGCACCACAAACTGTAAGGTGGCGCCTGCGCCCCAAAACAGTGTTGTCACCGCCAGCGATACCTGGCTCTGGGGGTCTTTCCATAGCGTAATAAACGCATGCCAGAAATCCTTGAGCAAAAAGCGCAATGTTTTTTGCTCAACCTTGTGATCAATCGGTACTTTAGGGATGTAATAGTTAAAGCCCGCCGCCAGTAAATATAGCAGCATGATGCAGGCGATGCCCATGTAGGGGTTGTTTATGGATAGCGTAGAGCCTAATACCGGGCCGAGAATGATGGCCGTTACCGTGGTGCCTTCCATCCATGCATTGGCCTTAATCAACAGCTTGGAAGGGAGCATCTCGGTGAGGATGCCATACTTCGCTGGCGAGTAGGCGGCTGCGCCGACACCGACCATTGCATAGGCATACAATGGCGGCACGCCGACCAGCGCCATCAAACAGCCGATAAACTTCAGGCCGTTACTCAAAAACATCACGCGGCCCTTTGGCAAAGCGTCGGCAAAAGGGCCGACAAAAGGGGCCAGCACAATGTAGGAGATGACAAAGAACTCTCGTAGCAGTGGCTCATGCCAACTCGGTGCATTGAGTTGGGCCAGCAGCGCTATCGCTGCAAACAAGAGTGCATTATCAGCGATTGCCGATAAAAACTGGGCAATCAATAAGGTATAAAAGCCTTTAACCATTACATTCAAGCAGACTGTGTCTACAGGACCTCGGCTGCAAAATCTGCCAGGCGTGAACGCTCGCCCCGCACCAGCGTGATATGGCCATTGTGTGCCCAGCTCTTGAAGCGATCCACCACATATGTCAGGCCTGAGCTACCTTCAGTCAGGTAGGGTGTATCAATCTGGGCAATGTTGCCCAAGCAAACCACTTTGGTACCTGGGCCTGCGCGTGTAATCAGGGTCTTCATTTGTTTAGGGGTCAGGTTTTGCGCTTCGTCGATGATTAAAAACTTATTGAGGAAGGTGCGTCCACGCATAAAATTTAACGATTTAATTTTAATGCGTGTGCGGATGAGGTCCTGAGTGGCGGCACGCCCCCATTCACCTACATCTTCATCCGTTTTATTCAATACGTCGAGGTTATCTTCCAGTGCGCCCATCCATGGCGCCATTTTCTCTTCTTCAGTGCCGGGCAAAAAGCCGATGTCTTCACCAACCGGCACGGTGACACGGGTCATGATGATCTCGGAATAGCGTTTTTTGTCCAGTGTTTGGGTCAGCGCGGCAGCCAGCGTCAGCAGGGTTTTGCCGGTGCCAGCCTGGCCTAATAGGGTGACAAAATCAATCTCAGGGTCCATCAGCAAATTGAGTGCGAAATTCTGTTCGCGATTGCGAGCGGTAATGCCCCAAACACTGTGTTTGGGGTTGTGGTGATCGTGTACCACTTCCAGCACGACTGAATTATCTTCTATTTTGCGCACGATGGCATGAAACGGCTTGTTGTATTCATAAAACACAAATTCATTCACCAGCAATGACTTGACGATGGGGCCGCTGATTTTATAAAACATGCGTCCTGCTTCTTGCCAGGAGTGCATGTCTTTGCTGTGCGCTTCCCAAAAGTCTTCCGGCAGCTCACGCAGGCCGGTATACAGCATATCGCTGTCTTCCAGCACTTTATCATTGAAATAATCTTCAGCCGGAACGCCCATGGCGCGGGCTTTAATGCGGATATTAATATCCTTGCTGACCAGGATGACATTGCGTTTGGCAAACTGTTTCTTCAGTGATAAGGCGACGCTGATGATCTGGTTATCGGCCTTGCTGCCTGCCAAGCCTGGCAGGTCAGTCGGCACATGTTCCATCTGGAAGAACAGCTTGCCGGTCAGGTGGCGATTACCCTGGATGCCAAGTGGACAGCCTTCTTCCAGTTTTTCAGTGTCTATGGTGCCGATGATTTCTTCCAGAAAACGGCTGGCCTGACGGGCGTTGCGGGCGACTTCAGTCAGCCCCTTTTTGTTATTGTCTAGTTCCTCCAATGTCACCATCGGCAAATAGACATCGTGCTCTTCAAATCTGAACAGTGACGAAGGGTCGTGCATCAGAACGTTGGTATCGAGAACAAAAAGCTTGGTGTGTGGAGCACTGGCCATAGAAAATCACTTTTATGAGTGGGAAGACTGAATACTGGCGTATACCTCGGCGGCATGCCCATCCACTTTGACACCGCGCCATTCGCGCACAATGATGCCTTGTGGGTTGACCAGAAATGTACTGCGTTCAATGCCACGTACCTGTTTGCCGTACATGTTTTTCATTTTGATCACGTTAAATGCCTGACAGGCGATTTCGTCACTGTCAGCAATCAGCTCAAACGGAAACGTATACTTGGCTTTGAAATTTTCGTGTGATTTCAGGCTATCGCGTGAAATACCAAAGACCACCGCATTCGCCGCAGCAAATTGTTGGTGCAGATCACGAAACTGCGTACCTTGGGTAGTACAGCCGGGCGTGGCATCTTTGGGGTAAAAATAGAGAACGAGAAACTTACCTAAATAGTCTTTGCTATTAAATTGAAGGCCGGATGTGGCCGGTAAGATGAGTTCTGGAACAGGTGAATTCAACATAGTATTCATGACAATCACTTAATCACATTGTTGATAAAAATACAAAATTAAGCAAGCACAAAACGAAAATTCTCATGTTAGTCACAGTGCGAGTCATTTACTGTGGCAACGTGATGGTGATGTGCGTGCCTTTACCGGGTTCGCTGTCAAACGTCATGGCCCCGCCTAGCTCCTCGCATACCTTAAAGGCAAACGGGATGCCTAAGCCTGTGCCAAAGCGTTTAGTGGTTGGGCCTGGAGTGAGCGCATGGGGTTCTGGTTTGAACGGCATGCCTGGCCCTTGATCTATGATGATGATGGTTAACAAGTTGTTTGCAAGCGCACACATTAACTGGATTTCCGTACCCTTGGGCGAAGCCTCTGAGGCATTTAACAGCAGGTTATATAGCATTTGCTCCAGCAAATGTTCATCTGTGAGTATCAGGCGTTTAATCGTCGCGCTGTTTTCAATCACCTTGATTTGTTTTTCATTCAGCTTTGGTTGCAAGGTGGTAATTGCACCCTGCACGATAGAAGAAAGCAGCAACTGGTTAAGCATGGGTTTGATCGGGTGCAGGTAAGACAGCAGGCTGCCGGTCCAACGCTCCAGCCGGTCTACAGTGTGGATAATGCCTTGAATCGACTCCAGCGTGTCTTTATCCAGCAGCGGGTCATCAATCACCTGTGCCGTGGCACGTATGCTGGCCAGCGGGTTGCGGATGTTATGCGCCAGCATCGGCACCAGCAAGCCGAGCGCAGCCTGCTTTTCGTTTTTAACCACGGCGTCACGGCTGGCCGCCAGGTCTTCGGCCATTTTGTTAATTTCTCTGGACAACACGGCAAGCTCTTCAGCACCGGCCTCGGGCACCTGATGGCTGAGATTGCCGGTACTAATGGCATTGGTTGCCTGCATGATGTCGTTAATCGGCCTGACAATAGAGTTTTTCAAAATACGCCGCGAATACACAATCAGGATGCAGGCCAGCAACAAGGGTAATGACAGCACGGCAATCGAGTTGCTCCTGGCGTCATCCAGCCGATGTTTGATTTCGCCTTGTTTCACAAACAGTAAGTTTTCGGCGCGTTTGGAAACCTCTTCATAATGTCTGAAAATGCCGGTTTCGATATCCTGGTAAATAGATTTTTGCGCTTTGCGATCGGGGTTGTTTTGATAGCGGTAAAACAGGGCGGGTGCTTCGTTGACCAGATTACGGTATTTGCGCTCAATGTCCATGAGCGCATCGCGCTCTTCCTGGTCGATGGCGATGTTTTGCAAGCGTTCCAGGTGCTCAAGAATCGACGATGTATATTGATTGTATTCTTGCAAGGCATTCTCTTCTTGTAAGAAAAATGCATCGAATAACTCTTTGGTTTGGCGATAAAGATCACCGCGCACCAAGTAGATTTCCTGAATCACAAAATTAATGCGTTGCGATTGTTTGGATGCCTTGTCCCATAGGTAAATCCCATAACCACCACTGGCGACGGCAAGCACAATCAGTGCAATAAAATACAAGTCATGAAACAGCAGCAAGTGTCTGAGCGGTTTGCCGTGGGCCCGGTGAGCAGCGCCCAAAGATAAAGTGCGTTTGAACAGCATTATTGGCTACCCATCAGTTTAAAACTGACCGGCACGTTGGTGGACTTCAACCTGCCGCGCAGTATGTCGTTAAACAGGGATTTAAACTGCGATTTTTTGATGGTTGCAATAGCCGCCTCGTCCAACGCCTTATTGCCACTGGATTCTGCCACTTCGATGCTAGTCACGTTGCCATGGTCATCAAAGGTAATGTGCAGGTTAGTCACCCCTTCAATGCTGCGTTCCAAGGCGATCCTCGGGTAACGCAAGTTTTTCTGAATTTCACGCTGTGCGGCTTCTTTAAAGGCGTTACGCGCGGCTTCAATGTCGCCTTCACTTGGTCCGCTGGCTTTGGGTGGTTCTGGTGGCGGTGCTGGCTGCGGCGCCGACGGGGCCACAACCACCTCCGGTTTCGTATCGCTGGCGGTTGGTTTGGCTGCAATGATGGCTGGTGCGGGCGACTCAACCGCCGGGCGCGCGGCCTCTGTCGGTGGTTCCGGGGTTGGTGATGGTTTTTGAGGGGCGACAGGTTTATGCTCGACCGGTTTGGGTTCGGCTTTGACTGGCTCTGGTTTTGGTGGCACCGGCGTAGATTGTTTGGGTGGTGGTGTGGGCTCAGGCTCAGCGACCGGTAATGCGGGTGCGGGTGGTTGTTCTTTCACCAGTTCAATGCGGATTTCCTGCTTTTTTGGCGGCGGCAGGTCATAGTCTGGCTTGGGCATTGTAAACATGATCGCGGCATGGATTAACAGTGAAGCGACCAAGCACCACTCTAATACATGATTGAACTGTTTAGATTCTTTTAAAACGGCTTGCACGCCAACACCTTTATGATTAAGCCCCGCTGCGACCCGACACTATAAGCTATTTTTTATGATTCACGCCAGCTTGCGCACGCAATGTTAGCAAGCCCCGCTAAAGGGCTGCACTTCAACCATCGCACCTGCGGCCAGTGCGCCGGTGGCTTCGTCCAGCACAATAAAACAATTGGCCTGACTCATACTGCTCAACATGCCGGAGCCTTGTTCGCCCGTTGTTTTGACTTGCCAGTGCTGGCCTTGTTTGAACAAGATGCCGCGCTGAAATTCGGTGCGCCCAGGCGCTTTTCTAATCGCGCTCACACATTCGACCTTGAACGAAGGTTGGTCAACTGCGCTCGCGCCCATCAAGCTTTTGAGTGCGGCTTGCACAAACTGGTAAAAAGTCACCATGGTAGATACCGGGTTGCCAGGTAAGCCAAAATAATGTGAGTGGCCAAGTTTGCCGTAGGCCAGCGGGCGCCCTGGTTTCATATTGATTTTCCAGAACAAGACCTGACCATGTTTTGCCAGCAATTGCTTCATAAAGTCAGCTTCGCCCACTGAAACGCCACCACTGCTAATCACCACATCGTGCGTGTTGGCGGCTTCTAATAAAGTATTTTCGAGCGCTTGCGGGTCATCGGCGACATTGCCGAGATCATGCGCATCCACGCCCAAGGCCTGCAACATGCCCCACAAGCTGTAACGATTACTGTCGTAAATCTGGCCCGCCTGCAACGGTTGGCCCACACTCACCAGCTCATCGCCCGTGCTAAAAAAAGCCACTTTCAAGCGGCGGTAAACCTGAACCTCTGCAATGCCAAGTGAGGCCAGTAAGCCCATGTCTGCCGGTTGTATTTGATGGCCGCGCGCCAGCACGGTTTGGCCCACGGCAATATCTTCACCGGTTAGCCGGATATTGGCCCCGAATGCCGGGATTTTTAATAGTGAGACAAGCTCACCTTCAGAGTGAGTGTGCTCCTGCATAACCACGGTATCCACGCCTGGCGGAATGACGGCGCCAGTCATGATTTTGACGCAGCCACCTACTGGCAAGACGCCAGTAAATGGATTGCCTGCAAAGGCGGTGCCTGCCAAGGTGAGCGGTTGATTGGCTTCTGCATGCCGAAAGGCAAAGCCGTCCATGGCT
Organism: Methylophilus sp. 5; assembly: GCF_000515275.1. Classification (NCBI taxonomy): domain Bacteria; kingdom Pseudomonadati; phylum Pseudomonadota; class Betaproteobacteria; order Nitrosomonadales; family Methylophilaceae; genus Methylophilus; species Methylophilus sp. 5. Next base: position 855,131 of record NZ_KI911560.1, on the reverse strand, counting down.
GAATTATTGTGCCCCGGCACATTGATGCCGGAGACCACCGGCGCCGCCAGCATACGACCAAGCGTTTGCTTGATGGCCATGGTTTCGGTATCTTGCACTGGCGATAAAAATTGCTGGATGTACTGACGCGCTTGCGTCACCGACATGGCATTCGGATCATAGTCATCTGCGCAAGAAGGATCATTGGCCAGTTGTTGCAAAAGGTCTTGGTTATTCATGGTAGCGAAGCAGGGGGTTGGTTGATGTTAGTAAATGCTTGCTCATCTTCAAAGCTCACAAATACATGGGGGTGCTCGGCTTGCCAGGCACTCACTTTGCGCTGACCTTGTTGCAGAAAGGCATCCAGGTCGGCGCGCAGTTGGCGTGGCATCAAGCAGAATACCGGGTGCGTGCCGCTCGCACTGCGTGCAATGGCCAGCATGGTTGGCGTGTGGTGAATGGCGGATGCTTGCTCTATCGCGCGGCGCAACCGGCTGACTAAATCCAGTGGTAATAACGGCGAGTCGCAAGGCACGCTGAGCACCCAGTCTGTGGTGGCGTGATGCAAGCCTGCCTGCATGCCCGCCAGCGGGCCATCAAATTGATCGTTGGCATCGGCAACAACGGGTAGGCCAAAGTCTTGATACTGATCTAGGTTGCGGTTGGCATTGATGATGACATGGTCTACTTGCGGCTGTATGCGCGCTAACACATGTGCCACCATGGGTCTGCCCTGGTAACTCACCAGGCCTTTATCTGCACCGCCCATCCGCATGCCGCGCCCACCGGCCAAAATCACCGCTGTAATCTGCATTAACCACCTGTGTGTGACATAAAGCGTATCACCGCAGGCGCCGCACGCCGCAAATCAAAGTCGTGGCCTTCTGGCTTGATGTGCATACCATGCAAAATGGCGTCAATTAAAGGTTGATCATCGTTGGGGTGGTTGCGCAGCAGTGGCAGCAAGTTCACTTGGTGGTCTTGCCCCAGGCATAAAAACAGCTCTCCCTGGCAGGTAATGCGCACGCGGTTGCAGCTTTCGCAAAAGTTATGGCTATGCGGCGAGATAAAGCCAATTTTTGTTTGCTCGCCATTGACCTGCCAGTAGCGCGCAGGGCCGCCTGTTCTGTGGGTACTAGGCGTGAGTGAGAACTTACTTTTTAACAAAGCCAGTGTTTCGGTATTGTTGACGCAACTTTGTTCGCGATCGTGGTCGACGGCCCCCAGCGGCATTTCTTCAATAAAGCTGATATCAACCTTTTTTTGAATGGCAAAGTTGACTAAAGCTTCTGCTTCATCGTCGTTGATACCACGCATGAGCACGGTATTGATTTTGATATTGTCAAAGCCAGCAGCCCTTGCTGCGTCCAGCCCGGTGAGCACTTTTGATAATTCACCCACGCGGGTGATGGTTTTAAAGCGTTGTTCTTGCAGGCTGTCGATGGAAATATTGATGCGTTTGACCCCGGCCGTTTTTAGCGTCACTGCATATTTATCCAGCTGGCTGCCGTTGGTGGTAAGCACGCATTCATCCAGACCTGGCAAATGGCCGATTTCTTCAAACAGCCACATCGCGTTTTTGCGTACCAGTGGTTCGCCGCCGGTGATGCGAACTTTACGCACGCCCATACGGACAAACAGTTTAACCAGGCGTGCACATTCTTCGAGTGACAACACGGCATCGCGCGGCAAAAAGGTCATGTCTTCTGCCATGCAGTATTGGCAACGAAAGTCACAACGATCGGTGATCGACAGGCGGATATAGTCCACCCGCCGACCAAACTGGTCGATCAATTGTGAGGGAATGTTGGCCGTGGTTTGCATGACTGTATGAAGGTCTAAAGTAATTCGTATTTTATGCCCTTTTTAGGCTTTCACAAGGCATAAATAGAGGATATGATTCGAGGGTGATAGAATGTAACTAAATTGTAACCAGTTAAATGTGAGGTCGGTTTGGATAACACATTAAGCCATGAGCAACACGCGCAAATACAGGCGCATATTCAAGCACATCAGCATGTGCCGGGCGGGTTAATGCCTTTGTTACATGCGATTCAGGACGATATTGGCTACGTGCCGGAAGCGGTTTACCCTGAGATTGCCAAAGCGCTGGCCCTGTCTGTGGCTGAGGTGCATGGTGTCGTTTCTTTTTATCATCATTTCCGTACCCACCCTATCGGTAAACATGTATTACAGGTCTGCCGGGCCGAGTCTTGTCAGGCCATGGGCTCAGAAAAACTGGAAGCCGCACTCAAGGCCACTTTAGGTGTGGATTATCACCAAACGACTACTGACGGTAACGTGACTTTGTTGCCGGTGTATTGCCTGGGTAACTGTGGTTGTTCGCCCGCGGTGATGCTTGATGACGAAGTCTACGGGCGCATGAGTGCTGAAAAAGTCACCGACTTGATTGCCGAGGTGTGCCATGGTTAAAGTCTATGTCCCGATTGATTCAACGGCGCTCTCTCTGGGCGCTGAGCGTACCGCTAAAAAAATGATGCAAGAAGCGCAGGCGCGTGGCGTTGATGTGACGCTGATACGCAACGGTTCACGTGGCTTGTTCTGGCTGGAGCCGCTGGTCGAAGTTGAAACCGCGCAAGGTCGTATTGCTTTTGGCCCGGTGCAACCTAAAGATGTCGCTGGGTTGTTCGACGCAATCTTTACCGATGCTTTGTCGGACACAGCCAAAGCGCATCCCTTATATTTAGGCCTGACCGATGAACTTGCCTGGTTAAAACAACAACAACGCCTGACATTCGCCCGCGTTGGTATTATCGACCCGATATCGCTAGAAGATTATCTGGCGCACGATGGCTACAAAGGCCTCAACAATGCGTTGGGCTTGTCAGGAGCCGACATTGTCAAAGCAGTGACGGATTCTGGCTTGCGTGGTCGCGGCGGTGCGGCTTTCCCGACCGGCATCAAGTGGAATACCGTGCTCAATGCTCCGTCTGAGCAAAAATATGTGGTGTGTAATGCTGACGAAGGCGACTCGGGTACTTATTCCGACCGCATGGTGATGGAAGATGATCCATTCATGCTGATTGAGGGCATGACCATTGCAGGGATTGCCGTTGGTGCGAGCCAGGGCTACATTTATTTACGTAGTGAATATCCACATGCGTTAAAAACCCTCAACGAGGCCATTCGTAAAGCCAATGTGGCGGGCTATCTGGGTGACGATATTTTAGGCTCAGGCCATACTTTTCATCTTGAAGTACGTCGGGCGGCTGGCGCCTATGTGTGCGGCGAAGAAACCTCCTTACTCGAAAGCCTGGAAGGCAAACGCGGCCTGGTGCGGTTTAAACCACCGCTGCCTGCGATTGAAGGTTTGTTTGGCAAGCCGACCATTGTGAATAACGTGATTTCACTGGCGACGATACCGATTATTTTAGATAAGGGCGCGCAGTATTATGCCGATTACGGCATGGGTCGCTCACGCGGCACCTTGCCTATTCAGTTGGCGGGCAATTTAAAGCAAACGGGCCTGGTCGAGCTGGCCTTTGGCGCCACCTTGCGCGAGCTACTGTATGACTATGGCGGCGGCTCTGCTTCGGGTCGTCCGATTCGTGCCGTGCAGGTAGGCGGCCCATTAGGCGCGTATCTGCCTGAAAGCCAGTTTGATACGCCGCTAGACTATGAAGAATTTACCAAGATTTGGGCGGTACTGGGTCACGGCGGCATTGTTGCGTTTGATGACAATGTTGATATGGCCAAAATGGCGCGCTACGCTTTTGAGTTTTGTGCTGTAGAAAGCTGCGGAAAATGTACGCCATGCCGCATTGGTTCTACGCGCGGCGTGGAGGTCATGGACAAGATTGTGCTGGGTAAAAACCACCCTAACAATGTGCAATTATTGCGCGATTTGTCCGACACTATGTTGAATGGTTCTTTGTGCGCGCTGGGGGGCATGACGCCTTACCCAGTTTTGAGTGCATTGAATCATTTTCCTGAAGATTTTGGTCTAAGTAATAAAGAAGCTGCTGCCTAAAGGCGGCAAAGGATGACGTTATGGATGACATCAAATACGCCTCTTCGCAGACGCCCGCATTGAAGTACGATGCAGATACCGATTACGGCACACCCAAGTCTGATAGTACCACCATGGTGACATTGTCAATTGACGGTGTGGACGTGACGGTGCCTGACGGAACCTCGATTATGCATGCCGCCCAACTGGGCGGTGTGACGGTGCCCAAGCTGTGTGCGACTGACTCATTGGAACCGTTTGGCTCCTGCCGTTTGTGCCTGGTCGAGATTGAAGGCCGCCGTGGTTACCCGGCGTCTTGTACCACGCCAGTCGCACCAGGGCTCAAGGTGAAAACCCAAACACCTAAACTGGCCGATGTGCGCCGTGGTGTGATGGAGTTGTATATTTCTGATCACCCGCTGGATTGCCTGACTTGTGGCGCTAACGGCGATTGCGAGTTGCAAGATATGGCGGGTGCAGTAGGGTTGCGTGAAGTGCGTTATGGTTACGAGGGCGAAAATCACCTCGGTCAGGCCAAGGACGAATCCAACCCTTATTTTACGTTTGACCCGTCTAAATGCATTGTCTGTTCACGTTGTGTGCGTGCCTGTGAAGAAACCCAGGGCACGTTTGCGCTGACCATTCAGGGCCGCGGGTTTGACAGCAAAGTGTCGGCTGGCAACACAGACTTTCTGGACTCAGAGTGTGTCTCGTGCGGCGCTTGCGTACAAGCCTGCCCAACGGCAACCCTCATGGAAAAAACCGTGATTGAAGCCGGAACGCCTGAGCATAAAGTCACCACTACCTGTGCTTATTGCGGTGTTGGTTGCAGCTTTGATGCTGAAATGAAAGGCGAGCAAGTGGTGCGCATGACGCCAACCAAAGACGGTGGCGCCAACCACGGCCATAGCTGCGTTAAAGGCCGTTTTGCCTGGGGCTATGCGACGCATGCTGATCGTATTACGACGCCTATGATCCGTAAAAGTATTCATGACCCCTGGCAAAAAGTGGGCTGGGATGAAGCGATTAATTATGCTGCCAGCGAAATTCAGCGTATTCAGGGGCAATATGGCAAAGAGTCTGTAGGCGGTATTACTTCCAGCCGTTGCACCAATGAAGAGGTATACGTGACGCAAAAGCTGATTCGCGCCGTGTTTGGCGTGAATAACGTTGATACTTGCGCCCGTGTGTGCCACAGCCCCACCGGTTATGGCTTAAAACAAACCCTGGGTGAGTCTGCTGGTACGCAGACCTTTGACTCGGTGATGCAGTCTGATGTGATTTTTGTCATGGGCGCTAACCCGACAGATGGCCACCCGGTGTTTGGCTCATTGATGAAACGCCGTTTGCGTGAAGGTGCCAAGCTCATCGTGGTTGACCCACGTGAAATTGACCTGGTGGACAATTCACCGCATGTGCGCGCTGACTATCATTTAAAACTGCGCCCTGGGACTAACGTCGCCATGATTTCTGCACTTTCACATGTGATTGTGACTGAGGGGCTGGTGCAGGAAGACTTTGTCAAAGCGCGGTGTGAATGGGATTCATTTGTGGCCTGGCGTGATTTTGCTGCCAAGGTAGAAAACTCCCCTGAGGCGCTAGAAAAGGAATTAGGCGTGCCTGCCGAACAGATTCGCGCAGCGGCACGGTTGTATGCCACTGGCGGCAACGCAGCTATTTATTATGGTTTGGGCGTGACTGAGCATAGCCAAGGCTCTACCACTGTGATGGGCATTGCTAACCTCGCCATGGCGACGGGCAATCTTGGCCGCGAAGGCGTGGGTGTCAACCCGCTGCGGGGTCAAAACAATGTGCAGGGGTCGTGTGACATGGGCTCTATGCCACATGAGTTTCCAGGCTACCGCCATGTGTCTGATGATGAAACGCGGGCGCAATTTGAGCAAGCCTGGGGTGTCAAACTGAGTGCTGACCCTGGCTTGCGTATTCCTAATATGCTGGACCTGGCGGCTGAAGGTAGTTTTAAAGCGGTGTATTGCGTGGGTGAGGATATTGCCCAGTCTGACCCGGATACTCAGCATGTGACGCATGCGCTGGAAAGCATGGAGTGCGTGATTGTGCAGGACTTGTTCTTGAACGAAACGGCCAAGTTTGCGCATGTGTTTTTCCCTGGGGCGTCTTTCCTGGAGAAAAATGGTACCTTTACCAATGCCGAGCGCCGCATTTCGCCAGTGCGCAAAGTGATGACCCCGAAAAATGGCCAAAGAGACCATGGCAAGCATGAGGCCGGACTGGAAGATTGGGAGATTACAGCAAAATTTTCAGCAGCACTGGGTTACCCAATGCATTACACCCATGCCAGCGACATCATGGACGAAATTGCTGCTTTGACGCCGACCTTTACTGGCGTCAGCTTTAAAAAACTGGATGAACTGGGCAGCATACAATGGCCATGTAACGACGAAGCACCAGATGGTACGCCCACCATGCATGTGGATGCTTTTGTGCGTGGTAAAGGTAAGTTTTTTATTACCCAATATGTGCCGACCACTGAGCGTGTTAACAAGAAGTATCCATTGATTTTAACCACTGGCCGCATTTTGTCGCAATACAATGTGGGCGCGCAAACACGCCGTACGCATAACGTGGCCTGGCATCATGAGGATGTGATTGAAATCCATCCGCACGATGCTGAAGACCGTGGCATTGCCGAAGGCGATTGGGTAGGCATTAGCAGTCGCGCCGGTCAAACGGTGTTGCGTGCCAAGATCACCGAGCGCGTACAGCCTGGGGTGGTGTACACCACGTTCCACCATCCAGAGTCGGGGGCCAATGTGATCACCACCGATAACTCTGACTGGGCAACCAATTGCCCGGAGTACAAAGTGACTGCCGTACAAGTGTCCAAAGTGAATCAGTTATCAGACTGGCAACAACAGTATCGCTCGTTTAGCGATACGCAAATTGAGTTGTCGGGAATGGATCCGCATACGGTTGTTTCTTGATGACAGTTGAAGTGGTCGATGTTGAAGCGTGCCCGTTGCCTGCCAGCCGCGAGTGGCAAGCAATTGATGCTGAGGAGGCCGTCAGTAGGCTGACGGTGACCCGTTGGCGCGACGGGCAGATAGCCACCGTGCCGGATGCCGTGGCAGAAGAAGTGCCCATTGCGCTGGTGTATAACGGTATTTCACATGTGGTGATGTTGGCGACCCCGGCTGACCTTGAGGATTTTGCCTACGGATTTTCGTTTACTGAGGGCATTATCACGCATCGCAGCCAGATCTATGGCATAGACAGCAAAGCCTTGTTTCATGCCAATGGCCACTTGCAGGGCATAGAATTACATATTGAATTGGCAACCGAACAGTTTGCAGCCCTCAAAGCGCAGCGACGTAATTTAACTGGTCGCACTGGCTGTGGGCTGTGTGGTGCTGAAAGTTTGCAACAAGTATTTAAACAGCCCATGTCGGCTGTTGGGCCTTTGGTTGCGGTGTCACTGTCGGCCATTGAGGCGGCGCTGGCCGGGTTAAGGTTGCAACAACCGCTACAACAATTGACGGGCGCCACTCATGCGAGTGCGATTGCAGATGCCCAGGGCCGGGTGTTGTGTGTGCGGGAGGATGTTGGCAGACACAATGCACTGGATAAGTTAATCGGCAGTTTGTTGCGCCAACAGTGTGATTTTTCGACCTTTTGGGGGCAACACTGGGTGCTGACAACCAGCCGCGCCAGCTACGAAATGGTGCAAAAAGTCGCCATGTCTGGTGGGCAGGCGTTGATTGCATTGTCAGCGCCCACCGCCTTGGCTGTCAATTTGGCGCAGGAATACGGGTTTTTGTTGGTGGGCTTTGCTAAAACTACGCAGTGCGTGGTGTATAGCGGCGCATTGTCTGAACAAGAGTCTTGCTAGAAAGAGTATAGGCGTATGGACGTTGAAAAACTAATCAAGATGGCCAATCAGATTGGCGATTTTTTCGAGGCGAATCCTGATGTGGAGGAGGCCAAGCTGGAAATTGCCAGTCATCTGAAAAAATTCTGGAACTCGGTCATGCTTAAATCGCTGGTCGCGCATGTGCAACAGCAGCAAGGGCTGGGTTTGCACCCTAGAGTTATCGCCGCGATTCAGCAGCACGTACAGGTTTAACTTACCATGCGCGCTGTTTTCACATTGCCGCGCTCATACGCTAGTATTTAGCGCCGTTAGTGGCGTTGCAGTAGTCTGAATGACTCTCTATTTTGGCGCGTTTGCTCGCCTTCCCAAATGACACGCCACTCTTCGCCAGGCAATACATGGCGCTTACCTGGTTGGTCTTCAATCAAATACAAATCACATTGTGTCGATTTGGTCTGTTCATGGTCTTTAAGGTGTATGCCCGTGTGGTAATGCAGCAAGTCCTCTTGTGACGCCCCTATATTTTGGGCGTGGATGCAGTTGTAATGTGCTGGCAGGTGTTTGCGTAAATCTTCAAACAGTGGCTGGTAGGTGCGCGCCGCTTCAATCATCGGCAACCACAAGCTCATAAACACAGTCCAGGCGCAGGTCATGCCTATCGCCCAGTTGGTGGCACTTGAGCGGTTGGAGTGTTTGGCACGCAGGACAATAGACAGCCAGGTTAGCGTCACTGCGACCGCAATCGCACCGTAGAGTAGGCTGAACGGGATGGTTTCCAGCCCGGATAAATAACTGAGGCGTTGGTAAAGTTTGAGCGGTGAGCCGTTGAGCATTGCCCACCAGCCAAGCCAGGCAATAGCAATCAACAGGCCAAACAAAATCAGGCCAAACCAGTTTAAGGCACCAGCAGCCCCGCGCTTGAGTGTTTCAATGCTGCCTGCGGCCAACACTGTTAATGGCACTAATAGAGGCAGCGCACTGACCTCGCTGCGGTCACTCATAAAGCCGATTAATATAAAAGCGATGCTGAAAAAAATCAGCCCGAGTTGAAAGCGGTAGGTGGTGAGCACTGAGTGCCTGAAGCGCCAAACACCCCACATGGCGAATGGCAGCGCTGGCCAGGCATACCAGGCCAGCGTTCTGACAAAGTAGCCATGGTTGCCCGGCAACTGAAATTGCCATTGTGATGACCACCAGGCATGCCACAGACCGGGTGCCCATTGCTGGCATAGCCAGCACCAAAGCCAGATGCCAGGCATGGCAAGCAGTGTGCCAGTTAACATGGCCCGGTAGGTAGGGCGGTGCTGGCGAATGGCGGGTACTAATAACAGGCAGAGTACTGACAGGATAATGGTCAATGCTGGCACCACACCGCCAGCCAAAAATGCGATTAACAGGCCTGTGCATAACAACCACATGGCCCGCATTGGTTTACGCATCACCAGCGCTAATGCATAAAAAGCCATGGTGATGCCGCTTAGGGCGGCGACGGCAGGCATCATGGTGTGGGCGCTAACGACCAGACCCAGGCAGCCGATAAAGATAAAGTTGGTTTGGCGACCAACCCCCAGGTTCCATAACTCTCGGCCACTGAGTCCGGTCATGATTAAAGTCACCAGCATCCAGAGGCCGACGCTTAGCCTGGCAGCATCATGCGTTGGCAATAATGGGGAGAGCAAATGGGCAAAGCCGGTGGCCGCCCAATAAAATAAAGGTGGTGTTTCCAATAATGGATGACCGGCAGAAACCGGTGCGATCCAGTAACCATGTGTCCAGCTGTCTGCAGACAGAAATGGATAGTCGATCAGGGTTTGAATGATGCTGGCCGATTGTGATTCAAACGGCTTCCATGGTGAGTGACCAATCAAGCCAACACAGAGCCAGATCGCGCACAGCAAAATGAGCAGGTGTGTTTTGGCGCGCTCGCCCACCTTGGCCCGCGGGGTGGCCATGTTTTCTTGCCAGTCGTGATCAATGTAAAACTGCATGTTTGAGGTCGAGTCGCAGAATAAAACGCATCATCAAAGTGTGATATTACCTCTGAAATGCCAGCTGATAAAAACAAAAAAGGCAGCTATGCTGCCTTTCTGGACCATATTTGGCGAAATTACATGCCGTATTTTTGGCGGAATTTCTCAACGCGACCAGCAGTATCCACGATCTTCTGTTTGCCAGTGTAGAACGGGTGGCACTGTGAGCACACTTCAATGTTCAGGTTTTTGCCGCTGGTAGAGCGGGTTTGAAATTTGTTGCCACAGCTACATGTGACGTTAATTTCCGGGTAACTTGGGTGAATATCAGCTTTCATGCTTTCTCTCAATCTTTAAGCAGTTGCAGTAAACGCGCGATTATCTATGAATTTAATTGATTTATCAATAGCTGATTGATAAATAATTGCATTCATTGCAGCATTAGCCGCGACGCATGCTGTCGAAGAAATCGTTGTTGCTCTTGGTTGCCTTGATTTTGTCGAGCAAGAACTCCATCGCTTCGAGGTCGTCCATCGGGTAAAGCAGTTTGCGCAATACCCAGATTTTTTGCAGTACGTCTTTGTCCAGCAGCAATTCTTCACGGCGGGTGCCAGATTTGTTGACGTTAATCGCTGGATAAGTACGCTTCTCGGCCATGCGTCTATCCAGATGGATTTCCATGTTGCCGGTGCCTTTAAATTCCTCGTAAATGACGTCATCCATCCGCGAGCCGGTGTCTACCAGTGCGGTTGCGATAATGGTCAGTGAGCCACCTTCTTCAACGTTACGCGCAGCACCAAAGAAACGTTTCGGTTTTTGCAATGCATTCGCATCCACACCACCGGTTAATACTTTGCCCGAAGAGGGGATGACCGTGTTGTAGGCGCGTGCCAGACGCGTAATTGAATCCAGCAGGATCACCACATCTTTTTTGTGTTCGATCAGGCGCTTGGCTTTTTCCAGCACCATTTCGGCCACTTGCACATGGCGCGTAGCCGGCTCGTCAAAGGTCGATGCCACCACTTCACCGCGCACAGAGCGTGTCATTTCTGTCACTTCTTCAGGGCGCTCGTCGATCAGCAGCACGATCATGATACAGTCAGGGTGATTGGCCGTAATGGCATGCGCAATGTTTTGCAACATGACGGTTTTACCGCTTTTGGGGCTGGCTACCAGCAAGGCGCGCTGGCCTTTACCAATCGGCGCAATCATGTCAATAACACGGCTGGTAATGTTTTCTTCACCGCGGATGTCTCGTTCCAGTTTTAATGGCACGGTCGGAAACAGCGGGGTCAGGTTTTCAAACAGAATCTTATGCTTGGTATTTTCAGGCGCCTCGTTATTGACGCTATCGACTTTCACCAATGCAAAGTAGCGCTCGCCATCCTTAGGGGTGCGAATTTCACCCTGGATGCTGTCACCTGTGTGCAGGTTAAAGCGACGAATCTGCGAGGGCGAGACGTAAATATCGTCCGGGCCAGCCAGGTAAGACGTATCCGGTGAGCGCAAAAAGCCGAACCCGTCTGGTAATACCTCCAGCGTGCCATCGCCAAAAATGCTGTCGCCTTTTTTAGCTTTGTTTTTAAGGATCGCAAAAATAAGATCTTGCTTGCGCATGCGACTGGCATTTTCAATGTCATTCGCAATGGCCATGTCGACCAGTTCGGTCACGGGGAGATGTTTTAGGTCGGATAAGTGCATGAGTAACTCGCTAGACTGAGAAACGCCGGAGAGGTTGAAAAGAAAACCCGGTTTCGCAGACTGGAAACCGGGTAAGTAGATTAAATGTTGCTATCAATAAAAGCGCTGAGTTGAGACTTGGACAATGCGCCGACTTTGGTCGCTTCAACATTGCCATTTTTAAACAACATCAGGGTTGGGATACCACGAATACCGTATTTTGGCGGTGTATTCTGGTTATCATCAATGTTCAGTTTTGCCACTTTCAGGCGGCCAGCGTATTCTTTGCTGATGTCATCCAGAATCGGTGCAATCATTTTACAAGGGCCGCACCATTCTGCCCAATAGTCCACCAGTACTGGAACTGTGGATTGCAATACTTCTTGTTCAAAGCTGGCGTCGCTTAAATGGGTAATGTTGTCGCTCATTATTGCCTCTTAAGAATGGTGAAGAATTTAAATCGAATGTAGACTGGATTTAAACAGAATTTTTTTGAAAGTGTGGCTAAATTTTGTTTGAATTAGTAATTTGCTGAAAGATGAAATTACCAAACGAGATAGTAACTAGTATAGCAACAGTTTTCACGCATAATCAAGTTTTTTCCGTCTATGTGATTGAGTATGGGGCGTGTTTTGAATAAAACAAGGGCTGGCCTATGGTGTGTCATCTATTAAAAAGCATGTTGGGCGGTTTATTGAGCATGGTGATTGCGGGCAATTGTATGGCCGCTGACGCTGCTGCAAACTGGGTGATGCAGGATATGGCTGGGCATACCCATCAATTATCCCACTATAAAGGGCAGTGGCTGGTGGTGAATTATTGGGCACCCTGGTGCCCGCCGTGCCTGGAAGAAATGCCGCAACTGGTGACTTTTTATGATACGCATGCCCATGAGAATGTCATGGTGCTGGGAGTGGCCGTGCAATATGACTCGGTGCAGGCGGTCAAAAAATATGCAGATGATATGCTGATTTCTTATCCGATTGTGTTGGGCAATGCCCAAAAGCGCCCGGTATTTACGCCTGAAGTGTTGCCGACGACTTATATCTATGCGCCGGATGGTTCGTTATACAAAGTAAAACGCGGCGCTTTAAGCCGGCAATGGTTAGAAAGCTTGCTTAAAGAGGCCGCGTCAGCGCCTGCAGTGACTCGGTAAACTAAATCGTCACTGCCTCGCCTGCCGGATTAATCACGCTGAGCTGGTTTTCTTTGGCAAATTGAATCAGTTGCTCAAAGCCAGCCGGATTGACGTCTTTGAGCTTCATATCTACCGATAAGCTACGGACGTTATTGACCAGCTTGGGTTTCAGGTAAGGTGAATAGCGCAGTTTTTTGTCATCGCCAAAAGTGGCGTAGGTACTGCACATGCGGTCCACCCAGTCACTCGGGCGAAAAGGCTTTCCGGCCAATGTGATGCCCTGAATAATAATTTCCTGATTTTCCATGCAGATTCCTTAAAGCAACGTTAACAATTAATTGGTGTATTCAAATACTTTGACGACTTTAGTCACGCCTTCGGTGGTTCTGGCGATTTCAACGGCGTCGGTGGCTTCTTTTTCAGAGACGATGCCCATCAGGTAAACCACGCTGCCTTCGGTCACGACTTTAACCACATTAGCCGGGAACAGGCGCTCGCTTACGAAGCGCGCTTTGACTTTGGTAGTAATGAAGGTGTCGTTGCTGCGGTCGCCAATGGAGGAGGCAGGAGCAACGGTGAGCCCGTTATGAATGTTGCGCACATTGGAAATTTCACGCGTCAGCGTTTCTGCTTGCGTTAATTGTGCTTCGGTAGGCACTTCGCCAGACAGCAGCACAATGCGATTGTAACTGGTGACATTAATATGCGCAGCTTTGTCCATGTATTGAGACAAGCGCTTGAGTGTTTTTAGTTCGATATTTTCATCTTCTACATAAATGCCGGATGTGCGGCGATCTGCCGCCATCGCACCACCTGCAGCTGCACCACCCACCACAGCAGGAAAACAGCCGCTCAGTTGAGTGCTGAGCAATAACAAGGCAATGGCAGAAACTTTTCTGGTGAAAATTGGTTGGGTCATGAAACTTCCTTGATCGACGAGAAAAACTAAAGATGCTGGGTGTGACAGCAGAAGACAAATAAAATTCTACGCTTTTTATGTGTCGATTGCATTACGAATCCAGTGCGGTGCGTTGTATTGGGTGTTATCAAACAGGATAGCGTCGAAGCGGCAGGCGGTGTTGAGGTCGTTTGCTTGCAAATAAAACTGGGCTGCGCGGATCAGTTTTTGTTGTTTGCGATGGTCTATGCTGTCGGCCGCGCTAGCGAAGGCACGATGGCTGCGTAAGCGCACTTCGACAAATACCAGGGTTTGTTTGTCGCGCATGATCAAGTCTATTTCACCAAAGCGGCAGCTATAGTTTTGCGTGATCAGCACCAGGCCTTGCTGTTGCAAAAAATGCACAGCAGCCGTCTCTGCGGCCAGTCCTCGGTTGTTTTGGTTGAGTTTCATAATGCGCCTGATGTCTGTTGCGATGCGCGGCCTGCTTTAATGCTTAGCGAAACCGACGCGATGGCATAAAATGCCTGCATGAACGAGATCGGTACATTATATGTGGTGGCAACGCCCATCGGCAATCTGGGTGATATTACCCAGCGTGCTTTAACTACCTTGCAGCAGGTCGATGCGATTGCGGCCGAGGATACCCGTCATAGTGTTGGGCTGTTGCGGCATTTTGGCATTAGCAAGCCGTTATTAGCTGTGCACGAGCATAATGAGCAGCAATCCGCGCAGGGCTTGATCAAGCGCTTACTGGCGGGCGAGTCGATTGCGCTGATTACGGATGCTGGCACGCCTGCAGTGAGTGACCCGGGTGCGGTGGTGGTGCAGGCCGTGCGCCAGGCGGGGGTGAAAATTGTGCCGGTGCCGGGGGCCAGCGCGGTGATTACAGCTTTGTCAGCAGCAGGGATTACCCAGTCTGGCTTTTATTTTGATGGCTTTTTGCCTGCCAGCGGCTCGCAGCGTCGCAAGCGCCTGCAGGCGCTCAAAGTGATTCCGTCTACGCTGGTGTTTTACGAGGCGCCGCACCGTATTGTCGAGTGCGTGCAGGATTTGCACGATACGCTGGGTGGGTCGCGTCAATTGACGCTGGCACGCGAGCTGACCAAAACCTTTGAAACCATCCATACCTGCCTATTGACAGAGGCGGTAGACTGGTTAAATGCGGACACCAATCAGCAGCGCGGTGAGTTTGTGTTGCTGGTGCATCCTGAAGTGCTCGAGAAGGTAGAGGGTCTGGATGAAGAAACATTAAGAATATTGCAGCGTTTGCTGCAGGAGTTGCCGCTCAAGCAGGCGGTGGCGCTGGCGACGGATATTACCGGCCAGAAAAAAAACGAATTATACGAAGCAGCGCTTGCGCTCAAGGCAGCAAACCCAAATTAAAAGGTAACAAACGTATGACCACTGAAATCACCCTGACCCGCCCTGACGACTGGCATTTGCACCTCAGAGACGGGGCTGGCTTGCAGTCTGTGTTGCCGGACACCGCCAAACAATTTGCGCGCGCGATCGTGATGCCGAATTTACGCCCGCCGGTGACGACCGCCGAACTGGCGCTGGCCTATTATCAACGCATCAGGCAAGCGCTGCCAGCCGGGTTAGCGTTTGAGCCGTTGATGACCTTATATTTAACTGACAACACCCCGGCGCAGGAAATCGTCGCGGCGCGCCAAAGTGGTGTGGTGCAGGCGGTGAAGTTGTATCCGGCAGGTGCGACCACCAACAGTGACTCTGGTGTCACCAGTTTGCATAAATGTGCCGCTGCCCTGGCCGAGATGGAAAAACAAGGCATGCCCTTGCTGATTCATGGCGAAGTCACCGATGGCGATGTGGATGTGTTTGACCGTGAGAAGGTGTTTATCGAGCGCCACTTGCAGCCACTGTTAAAAGACTTTCCTGGCCTCAAGGTGGTGTTCGAGCATATCACCACCAAAGACGCTGCCGAGTTTGTGGCAGCAGGCCCGGCCAATCTGGCGGCAACCATTACCGCCCACCATTTGCTGATGAACCGTAATGCCATGTTTACTGGTGGCATTCGTCCACACCATTACTGTTTGCCTGTACTAAAGCGTGAAACGCATCGTGAGGCCTTGGTAAAGGCGGCGATTTCAGGGTCGTCTAAATTCTTTTTGGGCACCGACAGCGCCCCACACCCAAAATCTGCCAAAGAGGCTAGTTGTGGTTGTGCGGGCATGTATACTGCCCATGCAGCGATTGAGTTATACGCGGAGGCTTTTGACGAGGCTGGTGCGCTGGATAAACTGGAAGGTTTTGCCAGTTTTTATGGCGCAGACTTTTATGGTTTGCCGCGCAACACCGGCAAAATCACTTTGCGTAAACAAAGCTGGCTAGTGCCTGAGACGATTCCGTTCGCGGATGATGAGCTGGTGCCTTTGCGTGCTGGCCAAACAGTGGCTTGGACGTTGGTGTAAAACCTTAAACATTGGAGGATGGGCGATGAACAATCAATGGTTGGTTGCAGGATTCGGTGTGATGTTAAGTGCGCAGGCTTTTGCGGTGACAATAGACGAGATGCATGGCGAGCAGGCGCCATATGCGCAAGCGTTTAAAGCGGTAGATGCAGATGGTAATGGCAAGCTATCCAAAAAAGAGGCTGCCAAAGATAAAGATTTTCCGACCGGGGCCTTTGCCAAGGCCGATAAAAACCATAATGGCAGCCTGGATCAGGACGAGTTTGCGGCTTATAAATCTAAGGTGGATAACGCTGAAAACAAACAGACGGCCACCGATAGCGCGATTACCGCCAAAATCAAATCCAAATACCTGGTAGAAAAAGACTTTAGCAGCTTTAAAGTCAGTGTCGAAACTAAAGATAATGCAGTGATTTTGAGCGGGTTTGTCGATAGCGCTGAACAAAAAGCGCGCGCCGAAAAGATTGCCACCAGTGTGGATGGTGTGAAAACGGTTAAAAACGCGTTAGTGGTTAAGCCGTAACGGTCAAGTGTTTGTACTTGGCCTCAAAGTTGCCAGGTAATCGGTGTTTGTCCGTGGGCTGCCAGGTATTCATTAATTTTTGAAAACTGGCGCGTACCGAAAAATCCCCGATGTGCCGACAAAGGCGACGGATGCACCGATTTTAAAACCAGATGTTTATTGGGGTCGATCACGGCCCCTTTTTTTTGCGCATAGCTCCCCCACAGCACAAACACTAATCCTTCGCGCTGTGCATTCAGGGCGGTGATGACGGCGTCGGTAAATGTTTCCCAGCCGCGTTTCTGGTGTGAGCCCGCAGTGGCCATTTGCACGGTCAGGGTCGCGTTCAATAGCAATACGCCTTGATCTGCCCAGGGTGTTAAATCGCCGCTGCCGCTCATGCGGATGTTGAGGTCGGATTGAATCTCTTTAAAGATATTCATCAATGATGGCGGCAATGTCACGCCAGCCTGTACCGAAAAACTAAGGCCATGTGCTTGCCCCGGGCCGTGATAAGGATCTTGTCCGATAATTACCACGCGCACTTGATCAAATGGCGTGTGGTTAAATGCATTGAAAATCAGCGGTCCGGGCGGATAGATTGTTTTGCCTGCGGTTTTTTCCTGCTGCAAAAACGCCTTGAGCGATTGCATGTAAGGCTTGTCAAACTCTGCGCCGATGACGGCTTGCCAGGAAGGGTCTAGCTGGCCGGGTTTTTCTTGTGTGATCATGTCAGCAATATAAATAAAGGGTTTATGCATTATAGGCGCTTAACCCGGGCGTGGTAAAATAGCCATGAAGCCAACCAGACAGTCGCCGCTTGGTGTTTACCAAGGGGAGGAAAGTCCGGGCTGCACAGAGCGGGATGACGGCTAACGGCCGTACGCTGAAAGCTGGTAACAGTATAAGGTGAGGAATAGGGCCACAGAGACGAGCGTATTAAGTTACGGTGAAACGCGGTAACCTCCATCTGCAGCAATATCAAATAGGCTGGCATTTTACGCAAGTAATAAGGCGTGGCTCGCGCTGCCAGCGGGTAGATAGCTTGAGCGTGTGAGCAATTGCACGCCTAGATGAATGACTGTCGCCACGCAAGTGGATACAGAACCCGGCTTACCGGTTGGCTTTATTTTCCTTTGATGGTGAGCGCCTGGCGTGCTTGCCATTGGTCCAGCGCCTCAACGATGCGCTTTTCGTTATAACCACGCACCACTTCCCCCGCAATCAGCAATACTGGCACGCCTTTGCCCGCCAGCCGCTGGTATTGCGCGCTGCCCTCTGCTGAGGTTTCTATATTGAGCTCTTGGTAGGTAATGTGCCGCTGTTGCAGCAAGGCTCTGGTCTTTTCGCAATAAGGGCACCAGTCGGTGGCGTAGAGCACAATCTTGCCATGGCTATAGTCTGGCGGCGGTGCCAGGTAATACAGCCAGGCGCGCCACTCCATAGCCAATAAAATGCCTGCGCCAATGATGAAAAATTTTAATCTGCTGGACATGTGAATGCGGGGTTGTTGCACGCGGGTGGGTGTGCTGGCTTTGACCATGGTTGGCCTTTTTTAATGCGGAAAAAATCATCAAAAAATAACATTTTTTAATTATTCAATATTTTCAATGAGATAGCTATTTTTATTAAACAAATTTATCTGTTAATTGCGCCAATCTCTTGATTTGAATTGCTTTGTTAAAATGCTCTAAGTCTTTGTCTTTAAAAGAGATTTTTTCTCCCAAAGTGCTTGCCAAGCACTTTTTTTTTATCTATAGTGTGCAAAAGGGTGGTTTTGTGTTGAATTGTGGGAGATTTATCCCGCTTTTAAACAAAATGGGTAGATAAAGGTCAATATTGATGTTTCGCGGGGCGGTACAGTTAAGTTTAGATGCGAAGGGGCGGCTCAGTGTGCCGGCCAAGCATCGTGACGCCCTGACGGCTGGTGGGCAGGGTGAGGTCGTACTCACGGCGCACCCGCATCGTTGTCTGATTTTGTATCCCCAGGCAGCGTGGGAGCCGATTGAAACCAAGCTGACCAGTTTGTCCAGTTTTAATCCTCAAACCAGTGGTATTCAACGCATGATTGTTGGTCAGGCAGATGTGATGCATCTGGACTCTGCCGGTCGTTTGCTGGTGAATGCCGTGCTGCGCAAGTTTGCCAAGCTCGATAAAGACGTGATGATGGTCGGGCAAGGTAGTCATTTTGAGCTGTGGGATCTGGCGGCATGGGATCAGCAGTTAGAGAGCCTGATGGCGACCGACCAACTGCAGATACCGCAAGAGCTAGAAGGATTCTCGCTATGACGCGGGGCGCGAAGTCAGCGCCCGCGTCCTTGACGGAAACGTCAGAGTCACCAGTCGCCGCCAGTCATATCACCGTGTTATTGCATGAAGCGGTGGACGGCTTGGGCGTACAGGCCGACGGGGTGTATGTCGATGGCACCTTTGGTCGTGGTGGACATAGTCGCCTCATACTTTCCAAATTAGGTAGCAAAGGACGCTTGATCGGCTTGGACCGCGATCTGGCGGCAGTGGCGCATGGGCAAATGATTGCCGATGCGCGTTTTACGATGGTGCATGCCCATTTTTCTGCCATGGCAACGGTGTTGGCTGAGTTAGGTGTACAGGCGGTAGACGGCATTTTGCTCGATTTGGGCATTTCGTCACCGCAAATTGATGAGGGTGTGCGTGGGTTTAGCTTCCGTTTCGACGGCCCGCTGGATATGCGCATGGATCAAAGTCGAGGCAAAACCGCCGCAGAGTGGCTGGCGACGATGACTGAAAAACAATTGGTTGAGGTGATTAGGGATTATGGTGAAGAACGGTTTGCTAAGCAGGTTGCAAGGGCGATTGTTAAAGAGCGCGAAGATGGGCATGCCATCACCACTACAGGGCAACTTGCCAAGATCGTGGCAGGCGCCATCCCAAAGATTGAGCCGGGCCAGAACCCTGCAACGCGCACATTTCAAGCTTTACGGATTTTCGTCAATCAAGAGCTTGAGGAGCTCTCGCTAGTGCTGCCAGATTGCTTGCAGCTGCTGCGTCCGCAAGGTCGTTTGGCGGTGATCAGCTTTCATTCGCTGGAAGACCGTATCGTTAAACGCTTTATTCAGTCAGAAGTGGATAGAGATAACTTGCCAGCAGGGTTGCCGGTGCGTGCCAGCGAGTTGCCGCAGCCGCGCATGTTGTCTGTTGGGCGTGCGATCAAACCAAGTGCGGCTGAAGTGAAGGCCAATGTGCGTTCACGCAGTGCAGTGTTGCGCGTGGCTGAACGTACAAGCGTGCAGTAAATAGTTTAAATATGATCCGGCTCAATTTGATTTTGTTTGCGTTGACAATCGCCATGGCTTTAGGGGTGGTGACGGCACAATACAAGGCGCGCAAGCTGTATTTTGAGCTGGATAGACAAGAAGTGTTGACCAAGCAGTATATGACTGAATATGACCAGTTGCAGATTGAGCAAAGCACCTGGGCCATGCATTCGCGGCTGGAAGACTTTGCAACCACGCGTTTGCATATGCATAGCCCGAGCATGCAGCAGACGCAGGTGATTATGGTTGATGTGCCGTCAGTGCCATAACCGAAGTCATTGCGAGTAAATGGTCATGCTACTTAAAGAGAGTCAACACAAGCTGGTGAAATTGCCAGCCTGGCGCAGAAGAACGCTGCTGGGGTTGCTGCTGTTGAGTTTTGTCTTGTTGCTGGGGCGCGGTTTTTATCTGCAAACCTTGCATAAAGACTACCTGATTAAAAAAGGTGAAGCGTTTTCGCGGCGCAAGGTGGTGTTGATGCCACATCGCGGCAAGATTTACGACCGCAATTTTAAGCCATTGGCGATCAGTTTGCCGGTGGAGTCGGTGTGGGCTAACCCGACTGATGTACAGATTTCGGCCGGACAATTGAAGCAAATGTCCACCTTATTGGATATCCGGCCAAAAGAGTTGCAGCAGAAGCTGCAGCAAAAGAAAAAAGAATTTGTTTATATCAAACGGAGAGTGGCGCCCGATGTGGCAAAACAGGTGATGGCGATGAAAGTGCCCGGCGTATTCAGTCAGAAGGAATACAAACGCTTCTACCCAGCGGCAGAAGTGACGGCGCATATCGTCGGTTTTACCGGCGTGGATGATACCGGCGTTGAAGGCATGGAGCTTTATCGTAACCACGTGTTGTCTGGCAGCACCGGCAAGCGTGACTTTGTGCGTGACCGCAAAGGCCACGTGGTTGAAGACCTGGTGGCGGTTAAATTGCCGCATGATGGCCAGGATCTGGTGTTGAGCATAGACCGTACCGTGCAGTATGTAGTGCACCGGGAGCTGTCGCGCGCGGTTGAAAAACATAAAGCCAAAGCGGCTGCTGCCGTGGTGCTGGACGCCAAAACCGGTGAAGTGCTGGCGCTGGTGAATATCCCGACTTACAACCCCAATAATCCGGTTAATGTGGCCAGCAAGCTGCGTAACTCGGCAATTGTGAATATCTTTGAACCGGGTTCAACCATGAAACCGGTGACTGCGGCAGCGGCGATGGAGTTTGGTCCATACCAGCCGGATACCAAAATCCAGACTGCGCCTGGCTATTTGCGCATAGGCACTGCCACCATTCATGACGCGCACCCGAATCAGGTGCTGACCGTGGCGCAGGTGATCCAGAAATCCTCTAATGTCGGTTCGGCCAAAATGGCGCTCGATTTGAATCGTGAGCAATTGTGGAACACCTATGTGCAACTGGGGTTTGGTACCGCGACCAAAATTGGGTTTCCTGGCGAGGCTGCTGGCAAAGTGCGTGACTATAAAACCTGGCGCCCGATTGAGCAGGCAACCATGTCTTATGGTCACGGCATTAGCGTGACTTTGCTGCAATTGGCGCGCGCCTACACGGTGTTTGCCAATGAGGGCGAGTTGCTGCCTGTAACATTGACTAAATTGTCCGAGCCGCCAGTTGGGCGCCAAGTCTTTTCTGCCAAGGTGGCTAATTCAGTGAAAGATATGCTGGAACTGGTGGTGCAGCCAGGCGGCACCGCGTTGAAAGCGCAAGTCACTGGTTATCGTGTGGCTGGTAAAACCGGCACTGCGCACAAGCTGGGCGACCATGGCTATGAGCATGATAAATACGTAGGCTCTTTTGTCGGCATGGTGCCTGCGTCTAACCCGCGCCTGATTATGGCCGTGATGATAGATGAGCCTAGCAATGGTGAATATTACGGCGGCACTGTCGCTGCACCGGTGTTTAGCGCGGTCATGAATGATGTGCTGCGTATGCTGGTGGTGCCGCAGGATGGCCATGCGTTGCCAGTCGCTGCGCCTGCTGATGCCGCTGACGTGAAGGAGGCGATGTGAGTAAATATATTATTCCAGCGCCTGTGCATGGCATTACCGCTGATAGCCGCCAGGTGGAAAAACATGGCTTGTTTCTCGCTTACCCGGGTCAGCACAGCGATGGTCGTGACTACATTGAAGATGCGATTGCCAAAGGCGCTAATACCGTGATTTGGGATAGCCAGGGTTTCGAATGGAACCCGGCATGGACCGTGCACAACATCGCGATTGCCGACTTGAAAGCTCAAGTTGGGCATATTGCCAGCCAGTTTTACAAAGACCCTTCTGAGCAGTTGTGGTGCGTGGGCGTGACCGGCACTAACGGTAAAACCACCGTGACGCACTGGTTGGCGCAGGCTTACCGTTTTCTGCAGCAGAAATCAGCCGTGATAGGCACGCTGGGTAATGGCGCGCTGGATGATTTGCGGCCAACGCAAAATACCACGCCGGGGCCGGTAGAGCTGCAGAAAATGCTGGCGACGTTTGTGCTGGATGAAGTGCGTATGGTGGCGATGGAAGTGTCTTCCCATGGCCTTGATCAAGGCCGTGTCAATGGCGTGGCCTTTGATGTCGCAGTGCTGACCAATATCACGCGTGACCATCTGGACTACCACTTGACGATGGAAGCCTATCAGGCGGCCAAACGCAAACTGTTTGACTGGCAAACCTTGTCAGCCGCGGTGATTAATGCCGATGATCCGTTTGGTCGCGCACTGATTGAAGACCTGCGCAAGCAAGGTAAAAAAGTATTGAGTTATGGCCTGCATCAAGAAGCAGATGTGTGTGCAACCGCAGTGACCATGCATGCCACCGGTTTTGAAATTCAGGTGCGCACCGCACAAGACACGGGCGAGATTCAGTTGCATGCCCTGGGGCAGTTTAATGTGTATAACGCGCTGGCTGTGCTGGCTTGTTTGCTGGTGAATGAGGTGGCTTTGCCTGCGGCGCTGCAAGCGGTTTCTGGCCTGGTGCCGGTGGCCGGTCGTATGCAGATGTTTGGCGGTGGTGATTTGCCATTAGTGGTGGTCGACTACGCACATACCCCGGATGCCCTGGAAAAAGCACTAGATACCTTGCGCATGCAGGCACGTGGTAAATTAAGTTGCGTGTTTGGTTGCGGCGGCGACCGCGATAGCGGCAAACGTAGCGAAATGGGCCGGATTGCGGATAGCTTGGCTGATAGCGTCATCGTGACCAATGACAATCCACGCACTGAAAACCCTTATGCGATTATCGCGGCGATTGCCGAAGGCATGGCGCGCGAGGTGACGGTGGAAACCGATCGCGCTAAAGCAATCGCGTTCGCGGTCAGCCAGGCTGGCAAGGGCGATGTGGTGCTGGTGGCAGGCAAAGGCCATGAAGACTACCAGGAGATTCAGGGCATCCGTTATCCGTTTAGCGATGCCGAGTGGGTGCAAAGCGCGTTGAAAAAGAGCGTATTAAAAGCAAAGGTGCCCGCATGATTTCGCTGCAAACCATTGCCGACGTATTGCAAGGCACATTGCATGCTGTGAACGGGCACGGCGCTGAGGTCACTGTGACGTCGGTAGATACCGATAGCCGTCGCGTCTTGCCCGGTCAATTGTTTGTGGCCTTGCCGGGCGACAAATTTGACGGTCATGATTTCTTGCCGCAAGTGGCTGCACAAGGCGCTGTGGCGGCATTGGTGAGCAAGCCGGTGGCTGCCAGCCGTTTACCAATGGTGCTAGTCAAAGACACGCGTCAGGCCTTGGGGCAGTTGGCGAGCTGGTGGCGCCAGCAGTTGGCTCTGCCACTGATCGCCGTGACCGGCAGCAATGGTAAAACCACGACCAAAGAAATGATCGCCGCCATCATGCAGGAGCATGTTGGCGGGGCTGACAACGTGTTGGCCACTGCCGGTAATTTTAATAACGATATTGGTATGCCGCTGACATTGCTGCGTTTGCGTGCGGAGCACCGTTGTGCCGTGATCGAGATGGGCATGAATCATTTGGGCGAGATTGACTACCTGACTCGCCTGGCACGCCCCAATGTGGCCGTGATTAACAATGCGGGTACTGCACATATTGGCGAGCTGGGTTCACGCGCAAACATTGCCAAGGCCAAGGGCGAGATTTTTGCCGGTTTGAGTGATGACGGCATTGCCGTGATTAATGCCGATAGCGAGTTTGCACAAGGCTGGCGTGACTTGAATCAGGCACGTCGCGTGTTGAGTTTTGGTCTGCATGCAGCGGCCGATGTGCGCGGCGAAGTGCTGGGCACCGATTCAACCTTCAGGCTGCATTATCAAGGCGAAACAATCACGCTAACGCTGGCAGTGCCTGGCGCGCATAACGTTATGAACGCATTGGCGGCTGCGGCTGCGAGCCTGGCGGCTGGCGCGAGTCTGGCAGAAGTTGCCCAGGGTTTGCAGGGGTTTGCCGGGGTCAAAGGGCGCTTGCAGCAGAAAACAGCAGCCAACGGCGCCAAGCTGATTGATGACACCTACAACGCGAACCCTGACTCAATGAAGGCTGCTCTCGATGTATTAAAAACCGCAGGCACCAGTACGGTGTTTGTGATGGGCGACATGGGTGAGCTGGGTGCGGATGCCGAAGCCATGCATGCGCAGGTTGGCCATTATGCCAAAGCAAGTGGTATTAGCCGCTTGTATACGTTGGGCAAGTTTACACAAGCTGCTGTGCAGGAGTTTGGTGCACAGGCGCAGCATTTTGCGACTGTTGAAGCCCTGGTGGCCGCGTTACAGGCAGAGACAACAGCAGATGATGTCGTGTTGGTTAAAGGCTCGCGCTTTATGCAAATGGAACGTGTCGTGAATGCGTTAGTGGAATCACAAGCCACTGAATTGGTGGGGAAATAGGAAAGCTTATGTTATTTGAACTGACGAAATGGCTGGCAGCGGATGTACATGGATTCCATGTCTTCAATTACATCACTTTTCGTGCCGTCCTGGCGACGCTGACCGCATTGGCGATTTCATTTATGGTGGGGCCAACCATGATCCGCAAACTGACTGAATACAAAGTCGGCCAGGCGGTGCGCGATGATGGCCCGCAAACACATTTGGTGAAGGCTGGTACGCCAACCATGGGCGGCGCGTTGATTCTGGTGGCGATTTCGATTTCGACTTTGCTCTGGGGCAACCTGCATAACCGCTTTATCTGGGTCGTGTTAATCACCACGCTGGGTTTTGGCGCGGTTGGCTGGGTCGATGATTACCGCAAAGTGGTCTACAAAAACCCTAAAGGCTTGTCTGCTAAAGCCAAATATTTCTGGCAAAGCCTGGTGGGTTTGGGGGTTGCAGGGTTTTTATACGCAACGGCCACCACACCGGTTGAAACCACCCTCATCGTGCCTTTCTTTAAGCATCTGGTGTTGCCTTTGGGCGCCGTGGGTTTCATTGTGCTGACCTACCTGGTGATTGTGGGCAGCAGTAACGCCGTCAACCTGACCGACGGCCTGGATGGCCTGGCAACACTGCCAACCGTGATGGTGGGTAGTGCGCTGGCGATTTTTTCTTATGTGGCCGGCCATGCGGTGTTTTCCAAATATCTGGGCATTCCTTATGTGGCGGGCGCCAGTGAGCTGATGGTGTTTTGCGCAGCCATGGCAGGCGCTGGCTTAGGCTTTTTGTGGTTTAACGCTTATCCGGCAGAAGTGTTTATGGGTGATGTCGGCGCATTGGCACTCGGTGCTGCACTGGGGGTGGTGGCGGTGATTGTGCGTCAGGAAATCGTGTTGTTCATCATGGGCGGCGTGTTTGTGGTCGAGACCTTCTCTGTGGCTGCGCAGGTGCTGTATTTCAAATACACCAAAAAGATGACCGGCACCGGTAAGCGCATCTTTTTAATGGCGCCGTTGCATCATCACTACGAACAAAAAGGCTGGAAAGAAACGCAGGTGGTCGTGCGCTTCTGGATTATCACCATGATGTTGGTGCTGGTCGGTCTTTCAACATTGAAACTGAGATAACACGGAATAGATTTGTCGGGCTCGAACATGAAAAAACAGTTTGAACAACAGCGTATTGCGGTACTGGGACTGGGTGACACCGGTTTCTCTGCCTTGCGCTGGCTGCACCATATGGGCGCAGACGCAGTGATGTTCGACTCACGTCCGCACCCGGCGGGGCTTGATCGCCTGCAAACAGAGTTTCCAGAGGTGGAGTGCCACCTGGGGCCTTTTAACTACGCTTTGTTATCTGGCATGGACTTGATTGTGGCAAGCCCTGGCGTCTCACTCAAAGAGCCGGTGATTGCGCAATTGCTGGCGCAGGGCAGGCTGGTTGTCGGTGATGTTGAGCTGTTTGCACGCTTTCGTGCCCCTTATGCCAAGGTGATTGCGATTACCGGCTCCAATGGTAAAACCACTGTCACCTCACTGGTAGGTGAAATCTGCAAGCAGGCGGGCTTGAATACCATCGTCGCTGGCAATATCGGCTTGCCGGTGCTGGATACCTTGCAGATGACGGCACCAGATGTCTACGTGCTGGAGTTGTCCAGTTTTCAGTTGGAAACCATCCACCAGCTCCAGGTAGATGCCGCGACGGTACTCAATTTGTCTGAAGATCATATGGATCGCTACGACGGCATGGATGACTATGCGCAAGCCAAGGCACGCATTTATCAGCACGCCCGCATTGCGGTGGTGAATCGTGATGACCCGGCCAGCGCCGCGTTGGCCGGCCAGTTACCGCAAGTCTCGTTTGGCGTGAACCCGGCGCCTACCATCAATGATTATGGCCTCAATGATGCAGGCTGGTTATGTGCCGGCTACCGTCACTATATTGAAGCGGACAGCTTGCAGATTCGCGGCAAGCACAATATTGCCAACGCGCTGGCGGCCATCGCGCTGACACAAGCAATTGGCATCGACAAAGTCTCTATCTTGCATACCGTGCAATCTTTTGTCGGCTTGCCACATCGTGTGGAGTGGGTGGCAAGCATTGAAGATGTTGATTTTTACGATGACTCAAAAGGCACTAATGTTGGTGCCACCTGCGCGGCGATTAGCGGCATGCTCAAGCATGGCAAACCACAAAAAGTAGTGTTAATCGCCGGTGGCGATGGCAAGGGTCAGGACTTTAACCCGTTGCGCGAAGCGGTGTTGCATCATGCCAGAGCCGTGGTGTTGATCGGTCGCGATGCGCCAAAAATCCAGCAGGTCTTGCACAATTTGCAATTGCCTGTGGTCGATGCCGTCGATTTAACTGCGGCAGTACATATTGCCAGAACACTGGCCGAAGCAGGCGATGCCGTGTTGCTGTCACCCGCGTGTGCCAGTTTTGATATGTTCCGCAATTACGAGCACAGGGCCGAGGTGTTTGTTGAGGCTGTTAAAGCCATGGAGGCCGCATGCTTGGCCCGTTGATGATGAACCGTGAGCGCTATAACTCCCCCAGCTACGATGTGTCGCTGCTGTGGGTGGTGTTGTCCTTGCTGGCTTTCGGCATGGTCATGGTGTACTCGGCTTCGATTGCTTATGCTGATTCAAGCAAGATGTTCGGCCATAACAGTACTTATTTTCTGTTGCGCCAGGCTTTGTATATCGTCGTTGGCCTGGTGGCCGCTGTGATTGTGTTTCAGATCCCGATGGCCTGGTGGCAAAAAATGTCGCCTTATCTATTCATCATGGGCATTGTCTTGCTGATCATGGTGTTGATTCCAGGCATCGGTAAAGTGGTTAACGGTAGCCGTCGCTGGATCTCGCTCCTCATCATGAACCTGCAACCGTCAGAACTCATGAAGCTGTTTATTGCCATGTATGCCTCGGACTATGCTGTGCGCAAGGCCAGCAATATGCACAGTATTAAAAAAGGATTTTTGCCCATGCTGGGCGTGATGGTGTTTGTTGGCGTGCTACTGCTTAAAGAGCCCGATTTCGGGGCATTCGCCGTCACCGCCTCAATTGCGTTCTCCATCATGTGGCTGGGCGGCGTCAATCTCAAGGTGTTTATTGCCATGCTGGGCGCTTTGCCATTGGCCGTATTTGGCCTGGTGGTGATGGAGCCTTATCGCCTAGAGCGTATGAAAGGGTTTTTGAACCCGTTTGATGATCCATTTGATACTGGTTACCAGTTATCGCATGCGCTGATCGCGTTTGGTCGTGGTGAATTCTGGGGCGTAGGCCTTGGTGGCAGCGTCGAAAAATTGCTGTATTTGCCAGAGGCGCATACCGACTTCTTGCTGGCAGTGGTGGCCGAAGAGCTGGGTTATGTCGGCGTGTTGGTGGTGGTGTTGCTGTTTGCCTGGCTGGTCATTCGCGCTTTTAGTATCGCCAAAGAGGCAGTGGCGAACGAACGCTATTACGCCGCGTTGCTGGCACAAGGCATTGGCGTGTGGATGGGCGTGCAGGGTTTTATCAATATGGGCGTCAACATGGGTCTGTTGCCAACCAAGGGCCTGACATTGCCGCTGTTGTCTTACGGCGGTAGCGGCATTTTGGCCAATTGCATCGCGATGTCTGTGCTGTTGCGTATTGACTTTGAGAACCGCCGTTTGCAGAAAGGCTTGCAGACATGAGTCGCCAACAGACATTAATGGTGATGGCAGGCGGCACTGGTGGCCATGTGTATCCAGCGATGGCCGTAGCCGATGCACTACATGCGCAAGGCTGGAAAATTGTTTGGCTGGCGACTGAGGGTGGCATGGAAAACCGCCTCATCGCTGACAAGCATTATGAAAAAGCGATGATGACCATGCGCGGCGTGCGTGGCAAAGGCCTGCTGGGCTGGCTGACGTTGCCGGTGAAGCTGGCACGCGCATTTGCACAAGCCAGGCAGGCCATCCGCCAACATCAACCAGATGTGGTGTTGGGCATGGGCGGGTTTGCGGCTTTTCCTGGCGGCGTGATGGCTAAACTGGCCGGTGTGCCGCTGGTGATTCATGAGCAAAACTCCATTGCGGGCCTGACCAATAAAGTGCTGGCCAAGATCGCTAGCCGTGTATTAACCGGTTTCCCAGGTGCTTTGGGCACACAAGGCGAGATGGTCGGTAATCCGGTGCGCGAAGGCATTACGACCTTGCCCACGCCAGAGCAGCGTTTTGCCGAGCATCACGGTGTGCTGCGCGTGTTAGTGGTGGGCGGTAGCCTGGGCGCGGTGGCGTTGAATACATTGCTGCCACAGGCGTTTGCACAATTGCCAGTGAATACCCGGCCGCAGATTATTCACCAGGCGGGCGAAAAACAGTTTGAAGCGTTGAAAAAAGCTTATGCCGATGCTGGCGTGGCCGCAGATTGCCGTGCTTTTATCCATGATATGGCAGAGGTATATGCCTGGGCCGATTTGGTGATTTGCCGCGCAGGGGCATTGACGGTGGCTGAGTTAGCCAATGTGGGCGCCGCCAGTATTCTGGTGCCGTTTCCGTTTGCGGTGGATGACCACCAAACCACCAATGCCGCTTACTTGCAGCAGGCTGGTGCGGCCTTGCTGATACAGCAACGTGATATGGATGTAGCGCAATTGGCAGCCACCTTGCAAACGCTGGATAGACCGACTTGCTTGATGATGGCGCAAAAAGCGCGTGTGCTGGCCAAACCGCAAGCGACTCAACAAGTTGCAGATATTTGCCAGCAACTGGCGGCAGGCAATAAAAAAGGAACACCGGGTTCAGTATGAAACATAAAGTTAAAAAAATTCACTTTATCGGTATTGGCGGCTCAGGCATGAGCGGCATTGCCGAAGTATTGCTGAATCTGGATTTTGAAGTCAGCGGCTCTGACCTGGCCAGCAATGCCACCACCAAGCGCCTGCAAGGGTTTGGCGCGACCGTGTTTCAGGGCCATGCAACCGAGCATCTGAATGATGCCGATGTGGTGGTGGTCTCCAGTGCGATTAATGAAGAAAACCCGGAAATTATTGCTGCGCGTGCGCGCAAAGTGCCGGTGATTCCACGTGCAGTGATGCTGGCTGAGTTGATGCGCTTTAAACAGGGCATTGCGGTGGCGGGTACGCATGGCAAAACCACCACCACTAGCCTGATCGCCAGCATTCTGGCCGAGGCTGATATGGACCCGACCTTTGTCATTGGTGGCAAGCTGGAAGCTGCCAGCGCCAATGCGCGCCTGGGCACTGGTGAGTGGATCGTGGTCGAAGCCGACGAGTCAGATGCGTCTTTCTTGCATCTGACACCGATCATGGCGGTGGTGACCAATATCGACCAGGACCATATGGACACCTATGAACACAGTTTTGAAAAGCTCAAAACTGCGTTCGTTGAATTTTTACAGCAAATTCCATTCTGGGGCATGGCGGTGTTGTGCATTGATGATGCCAATGTGCGTGAAATCCTGCCGCGCGTGACACGTCCGGTGACGACTTATGGCACCCATGAAGAGGCGGCGATTCGCGCTGAAAATATCGTCGCTGATCACGGCAAGATGCATTTTACGTTGGTGCGTAAAAACGGCATTACCGTGCGCAACGAAGTGACGCTGAATTTGCCCGGCCATCACTATGTGCTTAATGCACTGGCAGCGATTGCGATTGCCACGGAGTTGAATGTGCCGGATGCCGCGATTTTGAAAGCGCTGGCTGAGTTTCGTGGCGTGGGTCGTCGCTTTGAGCGTTATGGCGAAATCCCGGTCAACGGTGGCCATTTCACGCTGGTGGATGACTACGGTCATCACCCGATTGAAATGCAGGCGGTGATTGCAGCGGCGCGTGGTGCGTTTCCTGATCGTCGGCTGGTACTGGCGTTTCAGCCCCACCGCTATACACGTACGCGTGACTGCTTTGAAGATTTCGTCAAAGTGTTATCTACCGTGGATGCCTTGTTACTGACCGAAGTTTACAGCGCAGGCGAAGCGCCCATTGTGGCTGCCGATACGCGTAGCCTGATTCGTGCCATTCGCGTCAATGGCAAGGTCGAGCCACGGTTTGTAGAAACCACCGATGAGTTGCCTGTCACCATCCTGGAGAGTGTGCAGCCAGGGGATGTGGTGGTGGTGATGGGCGCTGGCAATATCGGTAGCGTCGCCGCCAAAACCAGGGAGTTGGCCAACGTATGAGCGCCTCAGGGTTAAAAGCAACAGGTCTGCAAGTGCTGCATAACGAGCCATTGGCACGTTATACCAGCTGGCGCGTCGGTGGCCCGGCAGATCGCCTGGTACTGGCCGATAGTGTTGCGCATTTGCAGCAGTTTTTGCAGCAACTGCCTGCGAGCGAGCCGCTCACTTTTATTGGTTTAGGCAGTAACTTGCTAGTGCGTGATGGTGGTGTACGTGGCACGGTCGTCGTCATGCATCAGGCCTTGCAAACGCTGGAAATGCAAGGTGAGCGTGTGTATGCCGATGCCGGTGTTACCTGCGCCAAGCTGGCCCGCTTTGCTGCCAGCCACAATCGCGCCGGTGCCGAATTTATGGCGGGTATTCCGGGCACGGTGGGAGGGGCATTGGCGATGAATGCAGGCTGTTATGGCGGCGAAACCTGGCAGTGGGTAGATGAAGTAAAAACGATTAATCGCACCGGTGAGGTACAAGTGCGGGCGCGGGCTGAATACCAGCCGACTTATCGCCACGTTGAGCATCCGGCGGCGGATGAGTGGTTTTTGGGTGGCTGGTTTGCGGTGCCCGCAGGCGATGGCAAAGCTTCTGCCGAACAGATTAAACAGTTGCTGGCAAAACGCCTGGCGAGCCAGCCACTGAATATGCCGAGCGCAGGGTCGACGTTTAGAAACCCTGAAGGCGATTTTGCGGCCCGCTTGATTGAAGCCTCCGGCTTAAAAGGCAGTACCGTCGGTGGCGCACAAGTGTCGGAAAAACATGCCAATTTTATTGTGAATCTGGGGCATGCCACAGCAGCAGATATTGAGGCCTTGATTGAGTATGTCAAAGCGACGGTGCATACCAAGCAGGGCGTGGCATTAATACAGGAAGTTAAAGTCATTGGGGAAGGTGTTTTAAAAGCATGAGTAGAGGTCAACAGTCATTTGGCAAGGTCGCGGTATTATTTGGCGGCCGTTCTGGCGAGCGCGAAGTGTCGCTCAAAAGTGGCTCTGCCGTATTGGCGGCGTTGCAACGTCAAGGCGTGGATGCACACGCATTTGACCCAGCCAGCCAAGACCTGTCTGCCCTCAAAGCATTTGATCGTGCCTTTATTGCCTTGCATGGCCGCTATGGCGAAGACGGCACCATTCAAGGTGCGCTGGAGCTGATGGATATTCCATACACCGGCAGCGGCGTGATGGCCTCTGCGCTGGGCATGGATAAATGGCGCACCAAATTGCTGTGGACAGCCGCTGGCGTGACCACGCCTAACTATGTGCTGATGGATGACAGCACACATGCCGAAAATGTGGTCACGGCGCTTGGTTTGCCGCTGTTTGTAAAACCGGCCAATGAAGGCTCCAGCATAGGCGTGAGCAAAGTCAAGCAGGCGGGCGATTTAATTGCCGCTTACGCCCTGGCCAAACAGTCAGACCCGCTGGTGATTGCCGAGCAGTTTGTGGGTGGTGGCGAATACACCGTGGGTATTTTGGGCGAGACCGCGCTGCCTATCGTGCGCATTGTGCCTAAAAACGAATATTACGATTACGAAGCCAAGTACCTGCGTGACGACACCGAATATCGCTGCCCGAGCGGCTTGTCTGCCGAGCAGGAAAAGCAGATCCAGGCAGAAGCCTTGCAGGCGTTTAAGGTGCTGGGTTGCAAGGGCTGGGGCCGCGTCGACTTTTTGATGGATGAGGCTGGTAAACATTACTTTTTAGAGGTGAATACCAGCCCGGGCATGACAGACCATAGCCTGGTGCCAATGGCCGCCAAAGCCGCTGGCCTGGATTTTGAAGCACTGGTGATACGTATTTTGCAACAAACCTTGAGCGCGGTGTAACGGAGACAATGGCCTGATGTGGGATAGACCAACATTGCTGAACTGGATTGCCAACCTGCTGTTTTCACTGGCAGTGGTGATGCTGCTCTACGCCATGTTATTTGTGGTGTTGCATTTGCCTATCTTCCCGGTCAAGCAGGTGCAGGTAGAGGGCAATCTGGATCACGTCAATCACGAACAGATTCAGTTGATTGTGAGCAAATACCTCAAGGGTAATTTTTACACGCTGGATTTGCAGCGTACGCGTGCCGCGTTTGAAAAATTGCCGTGGGCGCGCAAGGTGAGTGTACGCCGCCAATGGCCGGACACCATTGTGGTGCAGATTGAAGAACATCAGGCCTTGGGTCGCTGGGGCGGTGTGGCGCTGGTAAACCGCCATGGCGAGTTGTTCCAGGCAGCGTCTGACGAACAATTACCGACTTTTTACGGCCCGGGCGATGCGATAAAAGAAGTGGCACAAGGCTATGCCAGTTTTGCCCAGATGCTGGTGGACACGCCACTGCAAATTCAGCAGTTAAGCCTGTCTTCACGCCGCGCCTGGGAAATTAAGACCGTGGATGGTCGACAAATGATGCTGGGCCGTGAAGCGGCCAAGCAGCGATTACAACAGTTTGTGTCGGCATATCGGCAGCAGGCAAGTATCGCGGAAAGTGACTGGCGTTATGCCGATTTGCGTTATCCCAACGGCTTTGCCTTGCGCATGCCGCGTAGTGGCGCTTAAGAATAAGACTGCCAGAAAAAGGTCAAGGAAGAGACATGAGTAGAGTCAGAGAAGATAAAAATTTAATTGTGGGGCTGGATATCGGCACCTCCAAAATCGTGGCGATTGCGGCCGAGATTTTGCCCGAAGGCACATTGAAGGTGATTGGTGTCGGGCAACATGCTTCCCGTGGCTTGAAAAAAGGCGTGGTGGTGAATATTGACTCCACCATGCAGGCAATTCAGCGTGCGATTGAAGAAGTCGAGTTGATGGCCGATTGCAAAATTAACACCGTGTATTCAGGCATTGCTGGTAGCCACATCAAAAGCCTGAACTCACATGGCATGGTGAAAATTAAAGAGAGCGAAGTCTCGCAAATGGACATCGACCGCGTGGTAGAAACCGCCCGCGCGATTGCTTTGCCAGCCGACCAGCAGATTCTGCACATTCTGACCCAGGAGTTCATTATCGACGGCCAGGAGGATGTGCGCGAGCCATTGGGCATGAGCGGCATCCGTCTTGAGGTGCGGGTGCATATTGTGACCGGCGCGATTGCGGCAGCACAAAACATCGTCAAGTGCATCAAGCGCTGCGGCCTGGAGGTGAGCGACCTCATTTTGCAGCCATTGGCCTCGAGCGAATCTGTACTTACCGACGATGAAAAAGAGTTGGGTGTGTGCCTGGTGGATATCGGTGGCGGCACGACTGATCTGGCGGTATTTAAAAATGGCGCCATTCGTCATACCGCGGTGATCCCAATTGCCGGTGACCAGATCACTAATGACATTGCAGTGGCGTTGCGCACGCCTACGCAGTCAGCTGAGGAAATTAAAGTGAAGCACGGCTGTGCCTTGCGCCAGTTGGCTGACCCGCGTGAAGTGGTGGAAGTGCCTGCGGTCGATGGCCGTGAGCCACGCCAGTTGTCTTGCCAGGCGCTGACTGAGGTGATTGAAGACCGCGTAGAAGAGATTTACGAGTTTGTGCAGCAAGAGCTGCGCCGTAGTGGCATGGAATCGATGATTGCCTCTGGCATTGTGATTACCGGCGGTGCGGCACAAATGCGTGGCATGGTCGAGCTGGGCGAAGAGATTTTTCATACACCAGTGCGCCTGGGCGTACCGCGTTATGTAGAAGGGTTGTCCGAAGTGGTGGGCAATCCACGTTATGCCACCGGCATAGGCTTGTTGCTGATGGCCAAGCAGCAGGTAGAAAAACAAATGGTGGGTAATTTGCAGTCTGGGTCATTCGGCAGGCTGCTGGAGCGGATGAAGAGTTGGTTTACCGGTAATTTTTAGGGTTTGTTGTTTTTTAAAACTGTTTTAGGGCGAGTGTGCGGGGCAAACCAATCACTCAAATAATAGGCAATGGAGGGTTAGTATGATTGAAATTTTTGACAAAGAGAATGACGGCGCCGTAATCAAGGTGATTGGTGTCGGTGGTTGCGGTGGTAACGCCGTGGAACACATGATGACCAAGAGCGTGACTGGCGTTGAGTTTATTTGCGCCAACACGGACATGCAGGCGCTGAAAAAGAGCCATGCCAAAGTGGTGCTGCAAATTGGTTCTGACATCACTAAAGGTCTGGGCGCTGGCGCTAAACCGGAAATCGGCCGCGAAGCTGCGCTGGAAGACCGCGACAGTATTGCAGAAACCATTGATGGCGCTGACATGCTGTTTATTACGGCCGGTATGGGCGGTGGTACGGGTACTGGTGCTGCACCGATTATTGCTGAAGTCGCGCGTGAAATGGGTATTTTGACTGTGGCTGTGGTGACCAAGCCATTTGCGTTTGAAGGCAAGCGCGCCAAAGTGGCACAAGAAGGCCTGGAAGAACTTTCACAGTATGTCGACTCTCTTATCGTTATCCCTAACGAAAAATTGATGGATGTATTGGGCGAAGACGTGACCGTGGTAGAAGCTTACCGTGCGGCCAACGACGTGTTGCATAACGCGGTGTCTGGCATTGCCGAAATCATCAATTGCCCAGGCATGGTCAACGTCGACTTTGCTGACGTACGCACTGTGATGTCTGAAATGGGCATGGCGATGATGGGTTCTGCAGAAGCCAGCGGCCCTAACCGTGCACGGATTGCTGCTGAGCAAGCGGTTGCCAGCCCGTTGCTGGAAGACGTCAACCTGGCCAATGCGCGTGGCGTGTTGGTGAATATCAGCGCCAGTGGCAGTTTCAAAATGCGTGAGTACTATGATGTGATGAACACCATCAAAGAATTCACTGCAGAAGATGCGACCGTGATCGTGGGTAATGTGATGGACGAAAGCATGGGCGATAATCTGCGCGTGACCATGGTTGCCACCGGTTTGAACGGTTCAGTGGGTAAGCGCCAGGCCAAGCCTGAGTTGAAAGTTATGACGACCCTGCGTGATGGTACGACTAACCAGCCTATCTTTAGCACTGTGGTTGAAGAGGATGAGCCTGCCGTATTTACCAGCAACAGCCGTCGTGCGCAGGTAGAAGCAATGAAAAACTCCGGGATCGAAGAATACGACATCCCAGCGTTTTTGCGTAAACAAGCTGATTAGTCGTCTAGCCTTGATTGCTTGATCAATGATGGTCTGGTCTATCCATTGGCTTGACTAATTCATTGGTGATGACGGATTGGCTTATAATAAGAGTGATTAATTAACACAGAGAAAACCATGTTAAAGCAACGCACGCTTAAACAAACGATCAGCGCCACCGGCGTTGGGCTGCACAGCGGTGAAAAAGTCACCCTGACGCTCAAACCTGCGCCCGCCGATCACGGAGTGGTGTTCCAGCGTGTCGATTTGCCCGATACGCCTGCCATGCGGGTCGCCCCGACGGCAGTGAATGACACTCGCCTGAGCTCCGCCCTAGAGTTTTCAGGTGCGCGCGTTGCTACCGTGGAACACTTGATGTCTGCCCTCGCTGGTTTGGGGGTAGATAATGTGTTGATAGAACTGACGGCCGCCGAAGTGCCCATCATGGATGGCAGTTCGGGGCCGTTTATCTATTTGCTGCAGACAGCTGGTCTACAAGAACTGGATGTGCCGAAAAAGTTTGTGCGCATTCTCAAACCGGTAGAAGTCACTGATGGCGATAAATGGGCAAAATTTACGCCGCACCATGGCTTTAAAGCCGAATTTACGATTGATTTTGCACACCCCGTGTTTGAGTTCTCTGGTAAAACCGTGACCATTGATTACGATAGCCAGAGCTATGTAGATGAAATCAGTCGTGCCCGCACGTTTGGTTTTATGCACGAGGTGGAATACCTGCGCGCCAATGGCTTAGCTAAAGGTGGCAGTCTGGATAATGCGATTGTGCTGGACGAATATAAGGTCCTCAATGGCGGCGGTTTGCGCTATGACGACGAGTTTGCCAAGCATAAAGTGCTCGATGCCATTGGTGATTTATACATTCTGGGTTACCCGATTCTTGGTCAATTCACGGCTTTTAAATCTGGCCATGCCTTGAATAACCAGCTATTGCGTGCCTTGCTGGCAGATGAAAGCGCCTGGGAATATTGCACGTTTGACAATGACGCACAGGCCCCGATTGGCTTTGTGAAGCAGCGCGACTATTTTAGTCCGGCGCCACTGTTACCCGCATAATGCGTCAGGCAGATTAATATGTGGTGGATACGTATTTTATTTACAGTGCTGGCGCTTAGTACACTGGTATTGGTGCTACTGGGATGGCAAACCGGTCAGCCACGTTATTGGCGCTGGCTGAAAACCGTCTGGCGTAGTGGCTTTGTGTTATTACTGCTGCTGTTGCTTTTTTTCTTTCTGAGTCGCTTGGCCAGAATTTAATTGTCATCACGTAAGCTACGTGATTGTTGACACATGAAGATTAGACTCACTTCTCTCCTCCGCATTTTGGCTGTTTGTTTGCTAGGCCTCACCGGCACGGTGTTCGCTGGGGATGGCGACATTTATTTACAGGCAAAACAGGCTTACCAGACCAGAAATTTACCGCAGTTGATCGAGGCGACCGAAACGCTTAAGCAGCGCCGTTCGCCATTGCTGCCTTATCTGCAATATTGGCAAATGATCCTGACCATGGATCAATTGTCGTATTACCAGGTGCAAGCGTTTTTGCAGGAAAACAATGAGTCGCTATTATCACAACGGGTGCGCGAATTGTGGCTCAAACGACTGGGTCGCGTGCAGTTTTGGGATCAGTTTGTTGAGATGCGTGCGCAAATGCCGATGTATTACAGCCTCAATGACGTTGGCAACCAGTGCTACCAGGTGCAGGCAGGCATTGCGCTGGATGACCCGAATGCTTATGAAGATGGCAAAAAACTGTTGCTGGCTGGCAAGGATTTACCCGCCGATTGCCAGGGCATGCTGGAAGCCTTGCAGCAAGTGGGCGTGCTGGATGAAAAGCTGCTGCTGACGTTGTATCGCGATGCCTTGTTTAGCAATAAAACCGGCTTGGCAAAAGTATTGGCCAAGCGCAGCAGTAAAACAGATGCCAGCCTGCTGAAGCAAATTGACGATATGGCGCAAAACCCGGCGCTGACCTTAAAAAAAGGCGGCATTCAAGAGCGCTCGCCGTACGCACGCGCATTGTATCTGTACGCCATTCATCGTCAGGCCAAGGCGGATCTTGCCGTGGCCAAAACCAGCTATCAAAAATATAGCGGCTTGCTTGATCACGATGAAAAGCAACTCGCCCAGGCGTATATGGCGCTAGAAGCCGCGCGCAAGCACGAACCCGAGGCACTGCCAGGTTTTGCTAAAGTGAGTGCCAGCTTGCTCAGTAGTGAGCAATGGGAGTGGTATGTGCGCAGTGCCTTGCGCCAGCAAGACTGGGCCACGGTGTTAAAGGTGATTAATGACATGCCTGCAGGCTTGGCGGAAGAATCGACCTGGCGTTACTGGAAAGCGCGTGCCTTGATCGCCAAAGGGCAGGTGGCTGACGCTAACCTGATACTGGCCAAGCTTTCGCAAGAAAGACATTTTTACGGCTGGCTGGCCGCAGAAGATTTAGGGCCGGTGGCAAGTGAGCCGATGACAACCTACCAGCCTACTGACGAAGAAGTGCGCCAATTTGCCAAACAGCCTGTCGTTAAGCGTATGGAAGCGCTGTTTGATGTTGAGGCACGCTATGAGGCTCGCTTGGAGTGGATGTATCTGATGGAGGCGCTGGATGACCCGACCCGCATCGTTGCTGCGCAATATAGCCTACTCAAGGGTTGGTATGACCTCGCTGTGCTGGCGGCTGATAAGACTAGTCGCACGCATAACTTTGAGTTGCGCTACCCGACGCCTTATCGGGATTACTTGCAAAAAGCATCGCGTAGCCGCGCCATTGATGAAGCCTGGGTCTATGGCATTATTCGCCAGGAAAGCCGCTTTATGCACTATGCTAAATCGTCGGTGGGTGCGGGCGGCTTGATGCAGGTGATGCCTGCGACGGCCAAGTGGATCGCCAAAAAACTGGGCTGGAGCAGTTACAACGATGGCATGTTGCATGATATTGATACCAACGTGAATCTGGGGACTTACTATATGCGCTACACGCTGGATACCTTTAATGGCCAGGAAGTGATGGCGACCGCTGCTTATAATGCTGGCCCTAGCCGAGCCCGGCGGTGGGCGGCCAACACACCTTTAGAGGGCGCCATTTATGCCGAAACCATCCCGTTTAGTGAAACGCGCAATTATGTGAAAAAAGTGCTGGCGAATGCGCATATGTACGCGCCAAGGCTCGGTTTGCCTATGCTGACACTTAAAAGACGTTTGGGCACCATCCCTGCTCGTAGTAGCAGCGATGGTGAAAGCGTAACGACGACGATCAGTATTTCAGAGTAAGAGTAATTGTTTGGTTTAAGCAACAGTTAAGTGCCGTTGCGGTTTTTCGGTACAATATCATTCATTGCAAGACGAATCAGGAATAAGCATGATGAAGACAGTCACTGTATTAGGTGGTAGCGGTTTTGTAGGCAGCAGTGTGGTCGCGAGGCTTGACCAGGCAGGCTATCAGGTGAAGGTGCTCACGCGTCGCCGTGAGCAGGCCAAGCACCTGATTTTATTGCCTAATGTGCAAGTGGTTGAGTGCGATATCCATGAACAGGCTGCGCTGAAAACCCAACTGCAAGGCAGCGATGTGGTGATTAATCTGATTGGCATTTTGCATCAAACCAGTGACAACGGTTTTGAACAAATGCACCACCAGTTTCCACGCCGCGTGGCACAGTTATGCGAAGAATTAGCTATTGCGCGCCTGTTGCATATGAGCGCGTTACAAGCAGCGGTGAGTGCGCCGAGTGAATATTTGCGTAGCAAAGCGGCAGGTGACCAGGCCGTGCTTGAGTTTAGCAAAAAACTGCACGTGACTATTTTCAGGCCGTCGGTGATTTTTGGTACGCGTGACCGCTTTATCAATCTGTTTGCCAAGCTGATTCAAGCGATTCCGGTGCTGGCACTGGCCATGCCGCAAGCCAAGTTTCAGCCGATCTGGGTAGAAGATGTGGCCGCGGCCATGGTCAATGCCGTGGATGAACCTGCCACCTATGGTAAAACCTATGAGCTCGGTGGCCCGGCCATTATGACCTTGCAACAAATCATGGAGGCGGTGATGAAAACCATCCATGTACAGCGCCCCATCATGGGCCTCAGCCTCAATATGTCCTTGCTGCAAGGCAGCTTTATGCAGTTGTTGCCCATCAAGTTACTTTCTCGCGACAATGTGAAGTCTATGCAGGTCGACAATATTTGCCAGCAACCTATGGCCAATGAGCTGGGCGTGGTGCCAACCGATATGTTCGCCGTGATTTCAGGTTACCTGGTCAAGAATAATCCCCGCGGTGCTTACGACCAGTTTCGTGCGGCCGCTGGCCGTGTCATTAACGCCAGGCGCTAACGCCTCGCCTTGATACGCACCATGCAAATATATCAGGTAGGCGGTGCTGTCCGCGACAGCCTGCTTGGCTTAGCAGTCAAAGACCGTGACTATGTCGTGGTGGGGGCTACGCCCGAACAGATGCTGGCGGCTGGCTACCGCGCAGTCGGTAAAGATTTTCCAGTTTTTTTACACCCTCACACCCAGCAAGAGCACGCGCTGGCCCGCACCGAGCGCAAAACAGGCAAAGGCTACAAAGGCTTTAGTGTTTATGCGGCGCCTGAAGTCACTCTGCAAGAAGACCTTGCCAGGCGCGACTTCACCATCAATGCCATCGCACAAGACGCAGATGGCAGCCTGATCGACCCTTTTAATGGCCAACTGGATATCCAGAAAAAAACGCTTCGGCATGTGACGGAGGCTTTTGGTGAAGACCCGGTGCGCATTTTGCGTGCTGCGCGTTTTTTAGCACGCTTTACCGAGTTTACCGTGGCGCCGGAAACCATGTTGCTGATGCGTGCAATGGTGGCTGCTGGAGAAGTAGACGCATTGGTGCCTGAGCGTGTCTGGCAGGAAGTTGCCAAAGGCCTGATGGAGAAACAACCCAGCCGCATGTTTGAAATGCTGCGCGAGTGCGGGGCATTAAAAGCCATCTTGCCTGAACTGGACTGCTTGTGGGGCGTGCCGCAAACCGCTGCGTATCATCCCGAAATTGATACCGGCATCCATGTCATGATGGTGATTGATTATGCCGCCAAGCAAGGCTACAGCTTGCCCGTCAGGTTTGCCGCGCTCACGCATGATTTAGGCAAAGGCACCACCCCGGCTGACGTATTACCGCGCCATATCGGCCATGAGTTGCGCAGTGTCGATCTTATCCGCGAAGTGGTTGCACGCTTGCGCGTACCCAATGATTGCAAAGACCTGGCACTGGTGGTGGCTAAATATCATGGCAAACTGCATGCTGCCAGACAGATGAAGGCCAGTACGTTGCTACATTTCTTGGAAGAACTGGATGCTTTTCGTCAGCGCGCGCGCTTTGAGGATTTTTTGCTAGCCTGCGAATGCGACAGCCGTGGGCGTTTGGGCTTGGAAAATTGCCCGTTAGAGGATGCAGAACATTTGACTAAGGCCTTGCAAGCCGCGCTCACCGTGAATGCCGGTGCAATTGCCCAACAATGTAGCTCCCCCTTACACATCAAGCAGGCTGTGGCTGAAGCACGCATACACGCCATTCAGGCCGCGTTGCATTAATCGTGTTGACTCGCTTCGCCTTTCACCACAATACGGTTTCTGCCATTGCGTTTGGCTTGATACATCAGCGCATCCACTGAGTCGACAAATGTTTTAAGGTCGTCGGTTTGGCTGGGCATGATGCTACTCGCGCCGACGCTGATGGTCAGTATCTGGCTCACTTCTGATTTAGCATGTGGAATCTGCTCCTTGAATACCAAATTACGGCAGCGCTCGGCAATTTTACTCGCCGACACTTCGTTGGTTTCAGGCAGAATCAACGCAAACTCTTCGCCGCCAAAGCGGGCAAAAAAATCTTTGGCACGTACCCCGGCATGCGACAGCGTATGAGCTACTTGCTTGAGTACTTCATCGCCTTGCAAATGCCCGTAAAAGTCATTGAACTGCTTGAAGTAGTCGATATCTATCATGATCAATGACAATGGCTGTTGGTGTTGCCTCGCTTCCAGCCATTCACGTTCCAGCACAGTGTCAAACATGCGGCGGTTTGCCACGCTGGTCAAGCCGTCTTTGTAAGACAGCTCTTCCAGTTTTCTTTGCATGATGAGCAATTGCTCTTCGGTTTTCTTACGCTCGCTAATGTCGAACATAAAACCGATCAATGCTTCAGGCTCGCCACTGGGGGTACGCATCACATGCACCACATCACGAATCCAGACAAAGTCACCGGTAGCTGTCAGTGCGCGATAGTCCGCTTCATGATCCAGGCCTTGCAATGATTGCTGCACGCAAAAATGAAACACGCGCTCGCGATCATCTTCATGAATGCGGTTGACCCAGTCTTCAACCGATTGCCAGCTTGCAGGTGCCCAGCCTAACAAGGGCTCGATTTGCGGGCCGATGTAAGTGAATTGTTTGCTCGCCCAGTCTATCCGCCATGGAATCGCCTTGGTCGATTCAAGCAGGGTTTTGTAAGTGTCGCTGTCGTTAGGGGGTGAATTGTCCATATCACACAAGTAATTATCACTATCTATGGTTTAGATTAGCGGACTGCAACAGACACCGCAATAGTCCACTGGCGCCATGCAGGTAATAAAGCGTTAACCAGCCAGGCAAATCGGTTGCTCGAGCTCAGGTGTTGCGCAGCATCTAAAATGATTCCATCTACCATATTAGCACTGACCACCCGCACTCGACTTGCTGGCAAAGTATCTTGAAGCTTCAGCCAGCCCTTAGCTTTGGTGTTAGACAGGCCAGCGTCGCGCCAAGTGAGACGCTGGCGCCGCCTATTGGGGATAATGCCTCACTTGAGTGAATCGGAGTAGATAAGTATCTGCTGCATCGATGTCTCCCAACGGCTGTATTAATGCAAGGCAGGTTGACACCACTGCCGTTCGCAGGGGACGCCGTCGCCATCACCATCCATTTTCTCGTTCGGGCAGCGTGATAACCATTGTTTGGCTTCTGCGCAAGAGTGCATTTGTGAGCAATGCGTGTGGCCCTCGCAATCGCCGCTGAAGCTGTCATGCAGCCTCGGCTCATCCATCACCAAAGGCGCATCCATCGCAGGGTGGCTATGTCTGAGTGGCATTGTGGATAATGTTGGTGGCGTTTGCGACCTTAGTGCAGGCATTAAAATACTGTCCAGAATGACATAAGCGATACATAGCAAGATCAGCATGAGGAAGATTTTGATAATGTTCATCGATGATGTGTGCGCAGTCAGAACATGATTCGACTGGCTTTAATGGATATTCAGATAATGCTGAATCACCAGCTTGGCCAGAAAACCGACCATGCCTAAGGTGAGCGCGAGAAACAGCGCAAATGTGCCGGTTTTACCTGCTTT
Organism: Methylophilus sp. 5; assembly: GCF_000515275.1. NCBI lineage: Bacteria > Pseudomonadati > Pseudomonadota > Betaproteobacteria > Nitrosomonadales > Methylophilaceae > Methylophilus > Methylophilus sp. 5. The sequence goes on along the minus strand of NZ_KI911560.1, from coordinate 812,024 downwards.
CGATTTCCAGGCCAGGTTGCCGACAATAAAAACGATAAACAGGATAAGCCCGGCAAGGCCCCAGCTCATGCCAAACTCGGTGAGCTGGGCTTCATTCATGCCAAAAACGGTGGTTTCCATCTATTAAAACTTTCTACATCTCTTTTATTGCAAGCAGCCGGTAATCAGTTGTGTGACGTGCTGCTCTAAATTGTCACTGGGTTTGCGTTTAAATCCGCTTTTGGCAAATGCATGCCAGCGGCCAAGGACAAAGCTGATCATGGTATTAGCGGCGATGCCAGCGTCAGTGATTTTATTGCCTTGCGCTTCTGCAATACGTAATGATTGCTTCAGGCTAGCTTCCAGCCTGTCCAGCAATTGGTTAATGCGTGCTTGCAGGGCATCGTCTTCGTTAACCAGCGCATCGCCAATCAATACGCGCGACATGCCAGGGTTGCGCTCGGCAAATTTGAGCATGGTTTGCAGCATCAGTTGCACTTGTTTGAGGCCGTCAGTTTCGTCGGTGGTGATTTTATTCATCACGCCAAACAGCGCGCCTTCAATAAACTCAATTAGGCCTTCAAACATTTTGGCCTTATTGGCAAAGTGGCGGTATAAGGCGGCTTCCGACACATCCAGCTTAGCGGCTAGCGCGGCGGTGGTGATTTTTTCACCGCGCGGGCTTTGTAGCATGCCTGCCAGGGTTTCCAAGATTTGCTGTTTGCGGTTTGCGCGTGCTTCTTTATTGATGGTTGCCATTGTGATTTCCAGGACCAAACCCAAGTGAGTGTTGTTATTTTGACGGCTATTTTAACCGCATTCGCTCAGCACGGGAATGCATGCGGCGCTTTTTTCAACGCGCTGTGAGTGAGTGCCAACACATGCGGAAACCTATATTGCACAAAGTTTGGTTTATGCAGGCGGCGGCTGATCCACACCGTACGCATGCCTAAGCGCCTGGCTGTCATCAAGGCGGGCAGGCTGTCTTCAAACAAGGTGCAATCTGCAGCCCGGCAGCGCAGCTGGCGTAACAAAAGGCAAAAACCACGGATGCTGGGTTTGGCATGAAAGCGGCTGGATTCGACACTGAACACCAGCGAAAAACAATCAGCAATACCCAGAACCTCCAGCACGCGCAAGGCATAGGCGCGAGGTGCATTGGTAAACACGCATTTGCGCCCGGGCAGGCTGGTGAGCATTTGCCGTAATTGCCGCGTGGTTTGTACCATGTCGTCAGTTAAAAAGGCGTGAGTTTCGGCCAAAAAATGGTGCGGATTAACGCCGTGATGGCGCATCAGCCCTTTTAAAGTTGCGCCATACAGTTGCCAGTAATGTTGGCGTAACTGGTGCGCGGCGGCTTCCTCCATCTCAAGCGTTTGCATGATGTAACGTGTCATGGTTTGATTCATGACCGGGAAAATCTGCGCAGAAGCATTATGCAGGGTGTCGTCCAGATCAAAAATCCACACCCTGCGCGTCATGTGTTTAATACTTTGTGAGAGAAGTAAGTAACCGCTTACTTGGCTTTGATCAAGGTGCCGACGCCTTCATCGGTCAGTACTTCCAGCAATAAAGCATGCTCAACGCGGCCATCAATAATATGCACAGACTTTACACCGCTACGCGCAGCATCTAAAGCCGAGCTGATTTTTGGCAACATGCCGCCACTCAAGGTGCCGTCTTCAACCAGGTCATCAATTTGCTTGGGTGTCAGGCCGGTTAGCAGTTGGCCACTTTTATCCAGTACGCCAGGCGTATTGGTGAGCAGGATCAGTTTTTCGGCATTGAGGATTTCTGCCAGTTTGCCAGCCACTACATCGGCGTTAATGTTATAAGTTTCGCCATCACGGCCGACGCCAATCGGTGCCACGACCGGAATAAAGTCGCCGCTATCTAAAAAGTTGATAATGCTCGGGTCAATGGCGGTAATTTCACCCACCTGGCCCACATCAATCATCTTACTCGGGTCTTTGAGGTCTTCCATCAGCAGTTTGTGCGCATGAATAAAGTTACCATCTTGCCCGGTCAGGCCCACCGCTTTGCCGCCGTGGCGGTTAATCAGGTTGACGATCTCTTTGTTCACCTGTCCGCCAAGCACCATTTCTACCACGTCCATGGTTTCTTCGTCGGTCACGCGCATGCCCTGGATAAATTCGCCTTTTTTGCCCAGCTTATCCAGCATTTCGTTAATTTGCGGGCCGCCGCCATGCACCACCACTGGGTTCATGCCCACCAGCTTGAGCAGCACCACATCTTGGGCAAAACACTCTTTAAGGCGCTCGTCCGTCATGGCGTTGCCGCCGTATTTGATGACAATGGTTTTATCAAAGAAGCGTTTAATGTAAGGCAGCGCTTCAGACAGGGTTTGCGCTTTTTGGCTGGAGGTCGAGATTTGCATAGGTCAAACTTTCATTCAATCATCGGGCGATTGCAGTCAATCGGGTACAGGCTGAATTTTAGCCAAAACTCATAACGGTTTGATGAAAACTTTGGATTTTCTCTGAAAATTATAGAGTTTTTGTTTTTCGTGTGGCAACTGATCAACGTTTTGCTCAGTAAATCCGCGCTCCAGAAACCAGTGTTCAGTGCGCGTGGTCAGGCAAAACAGCCTTTTAAAGCCTTTTTGGCTAGCCTGCTCCTGGCAATAGTTAAACAGTTTATCGCCACGGCCACCGCCACGATAAGTCGGGTCTATGGCTAGGCAGGCGAATTCCACCATTTTTTCATTGGCAAACGGATATAGCGCAGCGCAGCCAATCACGCGGTTGTCGTGCTCCATGACATAGAAATAATTGATTTCCATCTCGATGCGCTCGCGTCCGCGCCGCACCAGAATACCTTCGTTTTCCAGTGGTTCAATCAGCATCAAAATGCCGCCAACATCATCAATATTGGCCTGGCGCATGGTTTCCAGCGGTAGTTCGGTAATCATGGTGCCTATGCCCTGGCGTGTAAACAGCTCCTGAATGATGGCGCCATCTATGTGGCGTGAAATCAGGTGTGTTCTGGTCACGCCGTGCTCGCAGGCGCGCACGGCGGCGGGCAGGTAGTAATTCACGTCTTCAGAGTAATGGATGGGCACATCGCTCTCTTGCACATTGCGCAGCAGGTTTTTGGCTTTGGCCGAGGTCATTTCGCGTAATAACTCACCACGCAGGTTTTGCACACCGCCTGAGTCCATCAGAAAAATCAGTTTTTCAGCATCGAGCGCACTCGCGGCACTCACGGCTACATCTTCCAGAGTTAAGTTGAATGTTTCACCGGTTGGTGAGTAGCCCATGGGCGATAAAAGCACTAACTCGCCGTCATCTAACCGCTTTTGGATGCCAACAGCATCAATCTTGCGCACTTCTCCGGTATGTTGCAGATCGACGCCGTCGCGCACGCCTAATGGTTTGGCGGTGACAAAATTACCACTGGCGACACGGATGTCACTGCCTGCCATCGGTGAGTTGGCAATGCCCATTGAGAGCAGTGATTCGATTTCAACGCGGATGGCGCCGTTGGCTTCTTTTACCGCCTCCATGGCCGCATCGTCTGTAATACGTAAGCCGTTGTGCAATTTGGGCGTCAGGTTGTCGCGTTTGAGGCGTTGTTCAATTTGTGGTCGCGCACCATGCACTAGCACGAGCCGCACCTCCAGGCTGGCCAGCAGGTTAAGGTCGTGCGACAAGGCCACAAATTGCTGCTCGCTGACGACCTCGCCACCAAAGGCAATCACAAACGTGCTACCACCAAAAGCGTGGATATACGGCGCCGCGGAGCGAAACCAATGTACGAAGTCTTTGCTGTTGGCACTAGAGAGAATCGCTGGCGGCGTATTGGTCAGCGACACTGGCGTCAGGTTGGCGTCATACAAACGGCCTGGCGTAGTGTTTAATGCTTGCGCCGCCGCGCGCAGCAATGCTTCGGAGATACCGATCTCACCACGTTCAATGCGCGACAAATTGCTCGCGTCCGTGCCCATGCGCGCAGCGAGTTGTTGCAAGGTTAAATTTTGCGATTTACGCAAATCCCTAATGTTTGATCCGAGCATTTGTGGTTAATTCACGGTTAATTTGCAAAATAATAATTAAAAATGGTTTTTATTGCAAATAATATGAAGGTAAAAGCCTTGTTGGCCGCCGATGAACGCAGATAAAAACAAATCTTGGTATCTCAATCTCTGGATGAAATCCAAGCTAAGCCGTTCGCAAAGAGCCTGTGTTTAAAGATTTTATCTGCGTGTATCTGCGTTCATCGGCGGCTAAATTAGTTTTTTATGATTTTTGTAAGGGTGTGCATAGACAAAAAAATGACGGCAAAAGCCGTCATATAAGGTCAGAGAACACAGAGGACTACGTCAACATCAACTTGCTGGCAACGGGCGCATTGAGCGATACACGCGGTTGCTCTGCCGCTTGCTCAATACCAGTTGCCAGAGTTGCCCTTGCCGGGAGCGAAAATAGCCTGCACAACACATCAGGTAGTATTTCCACATCCGGTAAAAACTTTCATCGTATTTAAATTGCAGTTCTGGCCAGGCACGATTGAACTTCTCCCACCACGCCATCAGGGTGCGGTCATAATCGGGGCCAAAGTTGTGCCAGTCTTCAATCAAGAACTTTTGCTCGATGGCCTGGCTGATTTCGCTGGCAGAGGGCAGTTTTCCATTGGGGAAAATATGACGATCAATCCAGGCGTCGGTATGCAAGGCCGTTTTATGGTTGCCTATGGTGTGCAGTAAAAACAGGCCGTTGTCTTTAAGTAGTCTGTGCGCCGTTTCAAAATACATGGCGTAGTTTTTTTGCCCGACATGCTCAAACATGCCCACTGAGACAATCTTGTCGAATTGACCATGTAGCTCACGATAGTCTTTGAGTTGGATATCGACTGGCAACCCAGCGCAGCGCGCACGGGCAAAGGCCTGTTGCTCGACCGACACGGTAATGCCGACTACCTGCGCGCCATAGTGTTGTGCCATATGTTTGGCTAAGCCGCCCCAGCCACAACCGATTTCCAGCACGCGGTCGCCCGGTTGTAAATCCAGTTTTTGGCAAATCATGTCCAGTTTTTGAACCTGCGCTTCTTCCAGGCTTTGCGCATGTTGCCAGTAGCCGCACGAGTAGCTCATGCTACTGTCGAGCATGGCTTCAAACACATCATTACCAATGTCATAGTGTTGCTGCGCTACCTGATAGGCCCGGTTGGGCGCCTGCAAGTTAAACAGGGTATGGCGGATAATCTCACCCAGTAGTTTTAGTTTTGCTGTACCGCCCATTTTTTCGTCCAGATCGGCCCGCATCACGCGGTGAAAAAACTCGTCCAGACGGGTGCAATCCCAACGGCCTTCAATAAAGGCCTGCCCTAGCCCCAGTGAGCCGTGGGTTAACACGTCGCGGTAAACACTTTCTTCGTATACCTGAATGTCCCACGGCGCATGGCCATTAATAGTAATGCCTGCTTCAGCCAACAGGCTGGTTAGCGTCTCGGGCGGCGTAGGCGGCGGGGCGGTGTAATGGTTTGTCGTGGTTTTCGGCATGATCGTCTGATAATCCCAAATAACACAAAACGAAAGAGTGACTGTTTAACAGCATCTTAAAAACAGTCGCGCATACTGGCAACTCGTCATATGACGTATGACAGCATGCAGCATAAAAATTCACACAATATGCGTGATTTCATGGGTTTTAGGCAGAAAAAGTATGAAAAGCTAATGTTGCGGCATCAGGCGTGGGGCAGCGTTAAAAATCTTGCAATATGGCAAACCAGACTGACAAGCTGCCTATGCTGAGCAAGGTGCTCAGAAACACCGCGGCGGCGTATAGGGCACCATCCAGCCGGTAACGCTCGCAAATGATAATACCAAACACCATGGTGGGCATGGCTGCCAGTAAAACGCAGGCAGTGAGTTGGCTGTCGTGCAGGCCTAGCCCTCTGGCGACCCATAATGCAGCCAGCGGTGCAATACAGAGGCCGATGAGGCACACGGGTAGCAGCAAAGGGATCAATTTAAGTTTAAACGTATCCCAGCGGATGCTCATGCCCAACGCAATTAACATGAGTGGCACCACGCCGCCAGCCAGCGTGTGTAGCGCATGGCCGACCATGATGGGTTGCGGCGTATGACTTAGGTTGAGTATGGTGGCCAGTAGTAAGGCCCATAACGGTGGCACTTTGAGCAACGCTTTTAGCGGGTGCGTTTTGTGTTCAGACTGGCCATAGGTTTGTGCCATTAGCATGCCTAGTGTCAGCAGTACCGGTGTGCAGGCAAACAGGTCAAATTTAAGCACGATTTCGTGCGTCCAGTCACCCAGCACTTCGCTGGTGACAGGCAGGCCCAGATAGGTCGCGTTAGGGAAAGTGGCGGCCAGCATCAATGCGCCTTGCTGTGCACGTGAAATAGTCATCACGCGCTGTAGCAGTTGCAAGCTCAGCCACATGCATAATGCCGCCACCGCCAGGCGACTCAGCGCGGTGAGTGCAAAACTGAGGGTGCTGGCGTCAAACGGCGCTTGCCATAAAATATCGAGCACTAGCGCAGGTAGTAATATATAAAACACCAGGTCTGTCAGCGCGCGCCGATGCGACAACGCCGACATATGGTCAGGCGCCAGCCGCTGCCAAAGCATGCCAGTGGCGATTAACAGCGCCATTTGCAACATCACTATCACTGCTAGCATGTGTAGCTTACAATCCTAATTCGCTCAGGCTGGCATGGTCATCCGGGCGTCTGCCCAGTGGCCAGAAAAACTTGCGATCAGTGGCCTTGATAGGCAAATCATTAATGCTGGCGTGGCGGTGTACCATGAGCCCGGCTTCATTAAACAGCCAGTTTTCATTGCCATAACTGCGATACCACTGCCCGCCATCGTCATGCCACTCATAGGCAAAGCGCACGGCAATTTTGTTATCCAGAAAAGCCCAAATTTCCTTAATCAGGCGGTAATCCAGTTCGCGCACCCATTTGCGGGTCAAAAAGCCATGCACCTCTGTGCGACCAACCGGAAACTCGGCGCGGTTACGCCAAACCGTGTCTTCGGTATACACCTGAATCACCCGGTCCGGGTCGCGGCTGTTCCAGGCATCTTCTGCCAGGCGCACTTTCTGTATCGCGGTTTCTAAAGTAAATGGCGGTAACGGTGGGCGTGTTTCCATGAGTGAGCTCCTTGACTAAGGTGGCAGGGTTAAAAGTCGCCCCACAGCGACTGCATGCTGGCGATGGCTGTGAGCGCGGCGGTTTCGGTGCGTAAAATTCTGGGGCCGAGGACGATAGATTGAAAGTGGTGTTGTGTGGCGAGATCGATTTCGGCCGGGCTTAGGCCGCCTTCCGGGCCTATCAGCAGTTGAATGGTACTCGCTGGTTTGCTTAAAGCGGCCAGCCGTTTGGCGCCTACCGGGTTCAGTAATAGATTCAGGCCATCTGGTGCGGCGTGCTGGCTTAGCCATTGTGCCAGTGTGAGTGGCGCATGCACGGTGGGCACCACCGCACGGCCGCTTTGTTCACACGCTGCAATAGCCACGCCTTGCCAGTGTTCCAGACGTTTTTCTGCTCGGTCACCGCTTAGCTTAGTCACGCAACGCTCGGTGCTGAGTGGGAATATCTCACTCACGCCGAGTTCTACCGCTTTTTGGATGGTGTAATCCATGCGGTCACCGCTGGAAATACCTTGCAGTAACCGAATCGCAAGTGGTGATTCGTTGCTGATTTGCACGCGGCTGAGCACTTCAACCTGCGCGGATTTTTTCTCTATGCTGGTGAGCGCGCACTGGTAGTCAAAGCCATCGCCACAAAACAAGGTCAGGGTATCGCCAACTTTGAGGCGCATCACGCGCACCGCGTGCGCCATGGCATTGTCGCTCAGTGCTGTTTGCTGGCCGACCATTAATGCCGTCGGGCTATGAAATCGTAAATTACTCATGACAGGCATTGTAACCAAAATGCTTCTGTGCGACACGGCGTCTGGCCAAGATTCACCTAGTCGACTTAATCACGTACCATAGTGGTTTGAATTCAATCGCAGGAGCAACTCTGATGGCAAGCATTAGCCCACCCGTATGTGACTTTGGCTGGAAAGCCCCGGCATTCAACTTGCCCGATGTAGACGGCAAACTGGTGAATCTGGAAAACAGCATGGGCCGTAATGGCCTGCTGGTGATGTTTATTTGTAATCATTGCCCGTATGTCAAAGCGATTTTGCCGCGCCTGATTGCCGATGTGAAAGCACTGCAAATGCTGGGCGTGAATACCGTCGCCATCATGTCCAACGACCCGTCTGATTATCCTGAAGACAGCCCGGAAAATATGAAAAAACTGGCAACAGACATGGCGTTGCCTTTTCCTTATCTGCTGGACGAAACACAGCAGATTGCCAAAACCTATGATGCGGTATGTACGCCGGATTTTTTTGGCTTTAACCACCAGTTTGAGTTGCAATACCGTGGTCGTTTTGACGAAAGCCGTAAAGAAACTGCGCCTGACAGCACGCGCGATTTGTTTAAGGCCATGAAGTTGGTGGCTGAGAGTGGGCAAGGGCCCGAGCAACAAATACCGAGTATCGGTTGCTCGATTAAGTGGAAAGAATAACGATTAACCGGGTGAGCCATCAATGCGTGGTTTGCTGAGTATCGGCCAGTAGGTGATGCAAAATAGTCCGAATGCGGTCATCCAGCCGCTGGCGGCCAGCATCACGGATAAGCGGTAAAATTCAGGCAGTACGATAGGCAGTAACACGCGGCTCAGGGTCGCAAAAATCACCAGGCCAAATGCCTGGCGTATGCCAGCGCCATAACCTGAATCCGGCGCTGGTGGCGATAGTGAGTCCTAACACTATATTGATTATTTCAATGTTGATAGTCAGTATGTTGATCAGCAGCGCCGCCAGGCCAATCATCAGCAAGCGGTCTATCCAGGCGCTGTTTCTTAGTGTTACTTCTTCTTTCACGCCACGCTCAATAAACATCGGCAAGATACGGCGGCTGATGACCATAATCAGGCTGACGTTGAGTAATAGGCCTATCCATAAAGCAGCACGTACGCCATGGCTGCTTAAGCCCAGTGCTTGCGTATAAAAAGCTACGTTGCCAACGGTGAGAAATACCACTTTTGAGAGCACGCCAAGTTGCCGCCATTGTTTGACCTTGATGATCGGTTGGGCGACAGCGGCAATCAGCCAGCCGTTAAATAGCAGGTCAAAGGTCGCGGCGACGATGATATTGGCTGGGGCAACCAACATCACACCGCGGGCGATGGCCCAGCATGCGACCAGGCCCATCAGCGGGCGGCCATGCAGTGTTTGTATGCCGGTCCAGTTTTTCACGGCGGTGAGCAGAAATCCTGCAATCACGGCAAAAGCAAAGCCATACAGCATTTCATGCGCATGCCATTGCGACGGTGAAATACTGGTGAGTGGTAGCGTAGAAAGCTGGAAATAGGTCGCCATCCAGACCGCCATCGACAAACTGGCAAAGCCCGCCGCCAGCAGAAAAAATGGTCTGAAACCCAGATTGAATAAAGCAAACCGTTGCGCGGGCAATTTGCGGCTGGGCGGGCTAATTTGAATCAGTGGCTGCATATGGGTGCTCCTGTCAATCTGATAATAGATTTCAGCATAGCAATTTAAAGTTGCATTGTAAATGAAACATATATTAGAATGCACATCATGCAGCTAAACAAATTTACCGATATTGGTTTGCGCGTCTTGATGTATTTGTCGCAGTCGCGCTTTGACCAGCAAGTGACGATAGACGAGATCGCGACCACGTTTGACCTGCCGCGTAACCATTTGATTAAAGTGATTACGCGCCTGAATAAACTGGGTTGGATCAAGGCAACGCGTGGTCGCAATGGTGGTTTGGAGTTGAACCCAGAGTCACTGCAGTTGCGTATAGGTGATATTTTGCGCGAGCTGGAGAATACGACTGAGCTGATTAATTGCGAAAAACCTGTGTGTCAGTTTCATGGCAATTGCATGCTCAAAGGGGCGTTACAAAGCGGTCTCGACGCTTTTTATGCACACATGAACCAACATCGTTTACTGGATATTGTGAACAACAATACCCGCGAGAAAATTATTGCTATGCATAGAGCACACGCCGCGTAAGGTGAAGGTTGGCCTGTATCACAGGCCGTTTTTTTAGTTTAAATGTTTCATTTAAGATGCTAGTTTAAGGAGTGTTTATGTTGTCCAATGCTGCCCGTCCCTATATTCAAGCCAGCGTGCCCGTGTTGCAGGCACATGGTTTGGCCATTACCACCACGTTTTACAGCAATATGTTTGATGCACATCCCGAGTTGAAAAACCTGTTTAATATGGGCAACCAGGCCAATGGCAGCCAGCAGCAGTCACTGGCCGCTGCCGTGTTTGCCTATGCCGCCAATATTGATAATGCCCAGGTGTTGCAGCCCGTGATTGACCGTATCGTACATAAGCATGCGGCAGTTGGCATCAAGCCTGCGCATTACCCGATTGTGGGCCGCCATTTGTTGGGCGCGATTGCTGAAGTATTGGGCGACGCGGCCACACCGCCACTGATTGCCGCCTGGGATGAAGCCTACTGGTTGCTCGCGGGGGAGTTTATCGCCGCTGAGGCCCGGCTTTATCAAAGCACTGGTTATGCGGCGGATCAATGGATTGCGGCGCGTATCGCTGAGGTGACGCCAACGGCAGAGGGTATCCTGTCGATTGTGCTGACGGCAGAGGATCAGGCCTTACCTGCTTTCAAAGCTGGGCAATATATCAGTGTCGCCGTCACCTTGCCGGATGGCTCGCGCCAGATCCGCCAATACAGTTTGTCAGATGCAGAGCAAAAGTCTACCTACCGCATCAGTGTCAAGCGCGAAGCTGGCAATGAAGAGGCGCCACAAGGCACTGTATCCAACTGGTTGCATCAATATGCCAAGGTGGGCGAACAATTACTGATCAGCCATCCTTATGGTGAATTCACGCCAGACCTGCAAGCCAATACACCACTGGTGCTCATTTCGGCCGGGGTTGGCATCACGCCTATGCTATCCATGTTGAAAACGCTGGTACAAGGCGCGTCTAAACGTGATGTCTGGTTTTTGCATGCTGGTCGTACCATGCAGCATGTGCCGCACCTCGATGAACTCATTGCATGCACCGAGCAATTAGCCTCCTTGCAACTGGCGTTATATGTTGAAGGAAAACCTGGTTTTGCATCCGAGCGATTGGTGCATGAGGGGCGCATGCGTGTGGCCGAGTGGCCGTTCAATGCGGCATTAAATGCTGAGTATTATTTGTGCGGACCGCTGCCATTTATGGTCGAGCAATGGCAGGCTTTGTTGGCGCTGGGCGTGCCGCCGCAACATATTCATCGCGAAGTGTTTGGCCCGGAGAGTTTGAATCAGGCTGCCTAGCATGTTAAAGGCAGCATCATTCATAAACTGGCGTTAGAATGTCGTTCTTTAGAGTCGCGCAGATAAAGGAAGCTAGCATGCAAAAAAAACTCAAATGGGGCATTCTCGGGGCTGCGCGGGTCAATGAACGCTTGTTACCCGCCATTGTTGAGGCCCGCAACGCGCAATTGGTGGCGATTGCCAGCCGCCGCGCGGGTGCTGCCCAGGCGGCGCTGGATAAATATGCGCCCAACCTTGGCGGTGTCACCTGTTATGACGACATGGATAGTCTGCTGGCGGATAACAATGTGGAAGCCGTGTATTGCCCGATGGCCAACGAGGAGCACGCCGAGTGGGCACTCAAGGCGATTGCCGCCGGCAAGCATGTGCTGATTGAAAAACCAATGACCACGCACCTGGCCGATATCGACACCATTGAATCAGCTGCAAAAGCCAAAGGTGTGACGGTGATGGAAGGCTTTATGTACCGCTTTCATCCGCAGCATGCCAAAGTGAAAGCGCTGGTCGACAGCGGCCTGATCGGCGATGTGCTGTCCTGCCGCGCCAGCTTTTCTTTCCTGATGGCACCTGCGCGCATGTATCGTATCAACCGCGATATGGCTAACGGTGGCGGTGCCATGTGGGATATTGGCCCTTATGCGATTCACGCTTTGCGCTGGTGTTTTGGTGGCGGTGATGCGCCCGCTGAGCCAGTCAATGTCGTCGCTTACGGCAAACTCAATGAGCATGGGGCAGATGTCGTCGCCAGCGGTGTGCTCGACTTTGGGCCAGACGCACAAGGCCGCGCGCGTTTTGGCAATTTTGATGTGAGCTTTGAGCGTGGCCGCAAGGCCGAGTATGAAATCATCGGCGATAAGGGCTGGATCAAATGCCACAATATGTGGGCTTACCCGGGCGATGACCCAGTGATTAGCTGGGAGGCCGGTGGCAAGTCAGAAACCATCGTATTGCCCAAAGCTAACCACTTCAATTTAGAGATCGAACACTTTGCTGATTGCGTGCGCTACGGCAAAGCGCCATTGCTCACTTTTGACGATGCGCGTGGTAATTGCAAGGCGATTGAAGCCGTGATTACGGCACTCAAAAAATAAAAAAAACGGGGCAGCTAGCCCCGTGATTATTTTGGCCTATTGCATGATTGGTTTGTCTGCTTAAATGGCCGACCATTTTTCAGCGTAGCGTTCAGCCCGAAATTTCTCGACAATAAAATCCACGAATGCCCTGGTTTTGGCTGGCATCAGTTTTTTAGCCGCAAAATATAAAGAAATCACGCCTGCCTCGGTATACCATTCAGGCAATACCCTCACCAAGGCGCCACTTTGCAAATGCCGTAACGCATGTGGCATGGGCACATGCGCAACGCCTAGGCCAGCAATCGCCGCATTGCATAGCATTTCAGGGTCATTCAACGTCACTCGAGCGGTAAGCTCTATGGTTGCTTGTTCACCAGCAGTTGTTTTGAGATGCCATGGCGTGGTGCGATTGGTGGTTTGCGAGTAACGGATCAGGGCATCCAGTCGCGATAAATCAACGGGTGTTTGCGGGATAAACTTGCTGGCAAGATAAATAGGGGAAGCCACTAATACCAAGTGGACTTTAGCCAACTCCCGTACCACTACGCCAGGCGCAATATCAATGCCGCCGCCAATGGCCACATCAAAGCCTTCGCCAATTAAATCCACCTGCCGGTTATCAAAGCGCCAGTCTGGTTTAATGGCGGGGTAATCTTCTAAAAACTGCCCGAGCAACGGCAAAATATGGTCACGGCCAAACGCCATTGCCATGCCGACTTTTAAGGTGCCAGCGGGTTGGCCGGCGACAGTGCTGGTATTGGCAATTGCAGATTGTATAGCGTCTAAGCCGCCCGTCACCTGCGCAAGAAATTGTTCGCCAGCCTCAGTTAGCGTTAGGCTGCGTGTACTGCGATGAAATAATCGCACACCTAAGTCTGCCTCCAGCTTCGCTACATTTTTACTCACCCCACCCGGCGTTAGGCTCAACCTGCGTGCGGCAGCGGAAAAACTGCCAAGCTCGGCGCTGCGTACAAAAGACTCAATACTACTCAGCGTTTCCATCGTGATTAACCTGTTTATCTTATACTTTTAGTATAAAGTATTTGTGTTTATTGATGGCTAATTTTAATTAAATAGAACGCGCATACTGCACTCGTGGTTGCAAGACATCTTTCATTTAATTAAGGAGTTCATCATGACAAACGCTACAAACAAAACAACTTATCAACGTCTGGCCGGTAAAGTGGCTATCGTCACTGGTGCCAGCTCTGGCATTGGCCGTACCACTGCCAAGCTATTTGCCCAACATGGCGCTAAAGTGGTCGTCGCTGCGCGCCGCGAATCCGAGTTGGCTACGCTGGTGGCAGAAATTGCTGCCGATGGTGGCGAGGCGATTGCTTTTGCAGGTGACGTGCAGTCAGAGGCATTTAATCAATCCCTGGTCGAGCTGGCAGTGAAGAGCTTTGGCAAGCTGGATATTGCGTTTAATAACGCTGGCACCTTGGGCGAAACTGGCGCAACTGACAAGGTGTCGCAACAAGGCTGGAACGATACCCTGGCCATTAATTTAACCAGCGCATTTTTGGGCGCGAAATACCAGATTCCTGAAATGGTTAAACAAGGGAGCGGTTCAGTGATTTTTACTTCTACCTTTGTTGGCTATAGCGCGGCATTCCCTGAGTTTGCAGCTTACGCGGCAAGCAAGTCTGGCCTGATTGGTTTAACTCAGGCATTGGCGACTGAATACGGCGCTAAAGGTGTGCGTGTGAATGCAGTGTTGCCAGGCGCGGTTGATACCGATATGTACCGTGAAAAAAACAATACCGCAGAAGCACAGGCGTTTCTTACTGGCATGCACGCGCTGAAACGTGTCGGCAAGCCAGAAGAGATCGCGCAATCTGTGTTGTACCTTGCCTCAGATGACGCTTCGTTTGTGACGGGCACCGCGCATCTTGTTGATGGTGGCTTGTCTATCAACAGAGCTTAAGTGTTGGTGTGTTTAAATAAAAAAGGATGCTCAGGCATCCTTTTTTATTATTTAGATTTTGCCGTCGAGGCCCATCTGGTAATACTTATGCACAATCTTCTCTTGATTCTCTAACAGCCAGTCAATGCTGGGCTCATTACGCAACGCTTTTTGAATCGCCTTAAAAGTCGCTTCGCGGTGAATATCAAACAGGGCTTTATGGTCAATTTTCTCTTGTTCCAAAATCGCCGGGCTTAACCACACCGAGACAATAATGCCTAAGTCGTTGGCTTTTTCTTTTGGGATATCACCACTACGCACCGCATCGAGCACGCCGTTGGCAATCGCGCCTTGTACGGTGCCCATCAATATATTGGTATAACGCGGGTCTTTCACGGTGACTTTGCTCACCATCAGTGTTGCTGGGCGCACCATAATGTCGGTATTCATAATCGCCAGCACGCGGGTGTGGCCTTTCACCTGGTCGCCCAGCAGGTTGGCAAATGCGGTGCCCATCGGGCCGTTCATTTCGCCAATCGCTACTTCCGGCTCAGCCGCCGTGCCCGGTGGGCCACCTGCGACCAGTGCTTCACCCACGCGCATGATAATTCGTTCGTCAGACATGATTACTTCCTTTGCTATCAATGTTTTGCCATGGTAGGGGAAACGCTTGCTGAAAGCTACCCTTGCAGGCAGCAGAACGTCCTTTTTCATGGGCCAACCATAGCAAAACCATCATGAGAAAAAGGTGATTAACGCTTGAAGAAAAACGGGTTCTAGTGAATAATCTAGCCTTTCCGTAAAAGGCGGGTTTTCTGGCCTTTTTAAAGAATTCAATCAAGGTTTTGCAGCATTTTGTGTAAGACCGCTCACTTTCACTCTAGGGAGAAAACAATGGCAACTCGTGTCGACTTGTGCAACGCCATCCGTGCTCTGAGCATGGACGCTGTACAAAAAGCAAACTCCGGTCACCCAGGCGCACCTATGGGCATGGCTGAAATTGCTGAAGTGGTATGGAACCACAATCTGAGCCACAACCCAACTAACCCACAATGGGCTAACCGTGACCGCTTCGTGTTGTCTAACGGCCACGGCTCTATGCTGATTTACTCCTTGCTGCACCTGACCGGTTACGATGTGTCTATCGACGACATCAAAACTTTCCGTCAACTGCACTCCAAGTGTGCTGGTCACCCTGAGTACAGCTATGCCCCAGGCGTAGAAACCACTACTGGTCCATTGGGCCAAGGTATCGCTAATGGCGTTGGTTTTGCCATGGCAGAAAAATTGCTGGCTAGCCAGTTCAACAAGCCAGGCCACGACATCGTTGACCACTACACATACGTGTTCTTGGGCGACGGTTGTATGATGGAAGGCGTTTCTCACGAAGCTTGTGCTTTGGCTGGTACATGGGGCCTGGGCAAACTGGTTGCTTTCTGGGATGACAACGGTATTTCTATCGACGGCCACATTGAAGGCTGGTACACAGACGACACCGCTGGTCGCTTTAAAGCTTACGGCTGGCACGTTGTTTCAGTAGATGGCCACGACCAGGCTGCGATCCAAAAAGCGGTTGACGAAGCTAAATCAGTGACTGACAAACCATCACTGATCTGCTGCAAAACCATCATTGGTAAAGGTTCTCCAAACAAGTCTGGTTCACACGACTGTCACGGTTCCGCACTGGGCGACGCAGAAGTTGCTGCTACCCGTGCTGAAATCGGCTGGGCACATGAGCCATTCGTGATTCCTGCTGATGTATACGCTGGTTGGGATCAAAAAGCTAAAGGCGCTGAGCGCGAATCTGCTTGGGACGCTAAATTTGCTGCTTACGCAGCTGCGTTCCCAGCAGAAGCTGCAGAATTCAAACGCCGTATGGCAGGCGAATTGCCAGCTAACTGGAAAGCACTGACTGACGCAATCATTGCTGAAACGAACGAAAAAGCTGAGAAATTGGCGACTCGTCAAGCTTCACAAAAAGCCATTACTGCGTTGGCGCCAATCTTGCCAGAGTTCTTGGGCGGTTCAGCTGACTTGACAGGTTCTAACCTGACAGCCGCTAAAGAGTTCAAACACGTGAGCGGTAAAGAGCCAGGCAACTACATCTCTTACGGTGTACGTGAGTTCGGTATGGCTGCGATCATGAACGGTATGGCATTGCACGGTGGCTTGTTGCCATACGGCGGTACTTTCCACATGTTCTCTGACTACATGAAAAATGGTATGCGTATGTCTGCGTTGATGCATCAACGTGTGGTTTACGTGCTGACCCATGACTCTATCGGTCAAGGTGAAGATGGTCCTACCCACCAACCAGTAGAAAACACTTCTGGTCTGCGTTTGATTCCTCGTATGGATGTATGGCGTCCAGCTGACTCTACAGAAACAACCGTTGCATGGGTTGCTGCAGTAGAGCGCACTGAAGGCCCAACCAGCTTGGTATTAAGCCGTCAAGCAGTGCCAGGCATCAAGCACGACAGCAAAGACTTCGAGCTGATCCGCAAGGGTGGCTATGTATTCTCTGACGTCGCTGGCAAGGCTGATGTGATCATCATTGCTAACGGTTCTGAGTTAGATTTGGCGATTCAAGCGGCTGCAGAATTGAACGCTGCTGGTACTAAAGTGCGCGTGGTTTCAATGCCATCCACCAACGTATTCGACCGTCAAGACCAAGCTTACAAAGACAGCGTGTTGACACCAGGCGTTAAACGCGTGGCTGTTGAAGCGGCTCACCCAGACTTCTGGCGTAAGTATGTTGGTCTGGAAGGTGCAGTGGTTGGTATTGATACCTTCGGCGAATCCGCACCAGGCGGCGTACTGTTGAAACACTTCGGTTTCACAGTTGAGAATGTCGTTGCTACTGTTAAATCTGTTCTGTAATTTAAACAGATTCGCAGTATAAAAAACCGCCTCCTTGTGGGGCGGTTTTTTTATGGTGATTGTGCGATATGTGGGCAACCCAAGGTTCAATCACGGATATGTCACCAGTTTAATGTTACCCTGAGCACAATTATTATTAGCCAGCGTTATGAAAACTCCAAAAAGATTAGAACCTCTGCTTGAAGACGGCATTGTAGATGATGTTGTCCGCCAGCTAATGAGCGGCAAAGAAGCCACGGTATATGTCGTGCGCTGTGGTGAAGAGACCCGCTGCGCCAAAGTATACAAAGAAGCCAATAAACGCAGTTTTCGCCAAAGTGTGGATTACACCGAAGGCCGCAAAGTCAAAAGCAGCCGCCAGGCGCGTGCCATGGCAAAAGGTTCAAAATACGGCAAACAAGCGCAAGAAGAAGCCTGGCAAAGTGCAGAGGTGGACGCCTTGTATAGACTTGCGGCTGCCGGTGTTAGCGTGCCCACCCCGCATCAATTCTACGAAGGCGTATTGATTATGGACTTAGTGGCCGACGCAGAAGGTAACGCCGCGCCCAGGCTCAACGATATCGTGTTTACAGCTGAAGAAGCCCGCCGCTACCATCAAGTACTTATCAAAGAAGTAGTGCGCATGCTGTGCGCAGGTATCGTGCATGGTGATCTTTCAGAATTTAATATCCTGCTCAGCGCCCATGGCCCAGTCATCATCGACTTACCCCAAGCCGTTGATGCCGCCGGTAACAACCACGCCATGAGCATGCTAGAGCGCGATGTTGGCAACCTGGCAGATTTTTTTGGACAATTTGCGCCTGAGTTAATCAACACACAATACGGCAAAGAAATTTGGGCACTCTACGCGCATGGTGCACTCACGCCTGAAACAGTGCTGACTGGCCGTTTTAAACAAGATAACAAGCCGGTAGATTTAAAGAGTGTGGTGCGGGTGATTGATGCCGTACGCGATGATGAAGCCAAACGCCAAATGCGTTTGGCAGAAGCGAAAGCAGCACTGCCCAAGCCCAAACGGCTTTAAACATGAGCCTCTACGAGGCGTGGTCGGTCACCGTTCAAGTATTTACGATCAAGTTTAAATGCCGCCTAATGAGGCGGTTTTTTTACGCCTGCTGTTTAGCCAATTGCTTTGCGCGACAAGCTAACTAGGTCATTCAATAATAACCCTGTAAAATATAAGGCTTTATTGTTTGCACCAAGAAAGTCCGCATGTCTACATTACCCGCCTGCCCACAATGCCAATCCGAATACACCTACGAAGACGGTGACAATTACGTTTGCCCGGAGTGCGCACATGAGTGGAGTAAAGTTGCCGCAGCAGATTCTGATGAAGCTAAAGTTGTGCGCGACGCCAATGGCAATGTACTGCAAGATGGCGATACGATTACCGTGATTAAAGACCTTAAAGTGAAAGGCTCTTCGTCAGTGGTCAAGGTCGGTACTAAAGTGAAAAACATCCGCTTAGTCGATGGCGATCATGATATCGACTGCAAGATTGATGGTTTTGGCGCGATGAAGTTGAAGTCGGAGTTTGTGAAGAAAGCCTGATTCGCTAGACTACATTTAATTTAAAGCCGCTTAAACAAGGCGGCTTTTTTCATTCTTGGCTTCGTTGTTTGAAAATCAGATCAAATCGGCATATACTTGCACAATTAATTGAACAAGTTGGAGGCGCTATGCACGTCATCAGTTATTCAGAAGCTCGCAACTCCCTCAAAACCGTGCTCGATCAAGTCGTCAACGATGTGGATGTCACCATCATCAACCGCCGTGACGCTGCCAACGCAGTGGTGATGTCGCTAGACCATTACAACAGCCTGATGGAAACGTTGCACCTGCTGCAAAGCCCAGCTAACGCCGCGCATTTGGCAGAGTCTATTGCGCAGCTAAAAGCAGGCAAAGTCGAGCCAAAAACGCTCATACAAGAATAATCCTCATCATGGCAAGGTTGATCGTTTTCACACCAAAAGCCTGGGAGGATTATCTCTACTGGCAAACGCAGGATAAAAAAACACTCAAACGAATCAATATGCTGATTGAAGCATCCGCCCGCGAGCCATTTACTGGTATCGCCAAGCCAGAGCCGCTTAAGGGCGATTTAACTGGCTTTTGGTCACGCCGGATTGATGATGTGAATCGATTGGTATATCGGGTGACTGAATCAGAGTTGCAGATTGTGGCGTGTCGGTATCACTATGTTTGAAATGTTGCTTTGCAAGACCTGCCCCCGTTTTTGCTATTGAGTGAAATTTGTTATGTGATTTTAAATAAGGCCATATTCTGTTCGATTAGCGTAACCTTACGACCTGGTAGCTCAGGTTCTGTAGAGATGTTTACGCGTTCAATTGATGCCACCTTAAGTGGAGTTGGTTTGTAGGGAACAGTAATGTCTTGTGGGGTTTGTAAAGAATCGATTTTTATATTGTCAGCCCTCTTGTACAGAAAAGTCAGTAACCCGTCTTCCTTTGATCCTATAACGTCAACATGTAAAGTGTTATTACCTACTTTCAAAAAGCAAGACCTTTCAATATTATGAACACGCTCAACGGAAATGTAAGAGTTGGTTTTTTTGCTTTTTCCATTTTCAGTAATAGAAATGCGATGGATGGCATGAAGATAGCAAGCTGGTAGAAAAATACCTGGTCCATAATAGTTGTGTGGAGGATGATCAGCGATTGGCATAATCGCACAGTTAGAGGTCAGTAGCGGGAGATCTACAGCGCGGGCTAGATGGTTATCTTTGTGATCACCTGTGAAACGAATTGCAACTATACAAAACTCTACCTTTGAATCTATCAAATTATCGATATCGGCCAATAGTGTGTCTAGTTTGTCTCTTTTTTCTGCATTAACATACTTCAGTTCAATTTTTCTACCAAAAATTCGAATATCACCAGATCCTGAGCGTGTCGATGGAATTTCAGTATTATTTGGTGAAATGTTTTTGTACAAATGAGAGCAAATTACCTGTCGAAAGTTATCTTCGTCGCGAGTGGAGCGAGTCCATTTAGCCTCTTCAAGTGCTTGCACTAAGATAGAGTGTAGTTCAGATCGATACATCGGCAGTTTATTGGTCGTTAGTTATTCGGTGGAGTGTGGAATAAAAGAGGGCTGTTAGTCAAGTTTTGTAGAGTTGGAGTAAATTAAATTGTATTTATTTTCTTCAATGCTTCATTAATACGTGTTTGCCGCTCCGCACCCATATTCATCGGGGTCGGCTCTTGCAATGTGGCATTTTAGCTTCGACTATTCTAGTAACATGCTACTACTCAATGGTGTCATTAGACCATCCACCCTTTCCCTCGTCTACGACAAGTTCATAGGCGGTCTGCTCGGCCAACCAAATATCAGCCCAGCGGCCTTTTTCAACGCCTAACTATTTTATGAGCGTGCAATGGCTACATTTGAAAAAGTAGTTATTGACACTAATGTTTTAAAGAATATACTTTTAGTATATATTTAAATATGGGGCGCCCATGAAAACTGCCAAGTTATTTCAAAACGGTCAAAGCCAAGCGGTTCGATTGCCCAAAGAGTTTCGTTTTGAGGGTGATGAAGTCATTATCAAGCGTTCAGGGAATGCCGTGATTTTGTTACCTGCTAACCAGTCGTGGGATGTGTTATTGAACAGCCTGGATAAGTTTAGTGACGACTTTATGGACGATCGTGCGCAACCAGTGCCACAAGCGCGTGAGGACCTGTTTTAATGAGGCTCATGCTGGATACCAATATCTGCATTGCTTTGATTAAGCAAAAACCTGCCGGAGTAATTAAAAAATTTAATGATTTTCAAGTTGGTGATATTTGTATTTCGAGTGTCACCTTGGCCGAGTTACGCTATGGTGTTGCTAAAAGTCAGTTTCAGGAAAGAAATCAGGCTGCTTTGGATGACTTTATTTTACCTTTAGAAATTGCGGTATTTGATGAGTCTGCGGCAAACTATTATGGTGTTTTACGCGCAAGCCTCGAAAGAAAAGGCACGCCCATCGGGGCGATGGATTTGATGATTGGTGCGCATGCGCTAAGTCAAAACCTTACTGTAGTTACTAATAATGTCAGGGAGTTTAATCGCATCCCTAATTTGGTTGTTGTTGACTGGTTTAATGATTAAACCTATTCCTCAGTTTTAACTCTCAAATATAATCAAGCTAATACTTATTCAGGTCATTTTTCCATGCGAACCGAAAACGCTGTTGCACCAAAAACCATTTATCTCAAAGATTACACCCCAGCGCCTTATCTGGCCGAGCAGGTGAATTTGAGTTTTAACCTGTTGCCAGGCAAAACCATTGTCACGTCTATCGTTAAGTATGTGAAAAACCCGGCGAGTGCGACTCATGACTTGGTGCTGGATGGTGAAGGTCAGACGATTGTATCGGTCTCCAAAAATGGCCAGCCATTGAGCGATTACACGGTGGCTGATGGGCAAATGACCATCGCGAATCCGGGTGATGCATTCACGCTCACCATCGTCAGCGAGATTGACCCGGCAGCGAACACGGCTCTGGAAGGGTTGTATCAATCGCAAGGCACGTATTGCACGCAGTGCGAGGCCGAAGGTTTCAGGCGCATTACGTATTACCAGGACCGCCCGGATGTGTTGAGCGTGTTTACCGTGCGTATTGAGGCGGATGCCAAGGCGTTTCCGGTGTTGCTTTCCAACGGTAATTTGCAGGATGCTGGCGAATTGGCCGATGGCCGTCATTACACCGTTTGGCATGACCCTTTTCCAAAACCATGTTATTTGTTTGCGCTGGTGGCCGGTGATTTGGAGCTCGTGGCGGATACGTTTACGACTATGACGGGCCGCAAAGTGGATTTGCATATTTATGTGCGTTCAGGCGACGAAAGCCAGTGCAGCCATGCGATGGAATCGCTGAAAAAATCCATGAAATGGGATGAAGAGGTATATGGCCGCGAATACCAGTTGGAGCTATTCAATATTGTCGCGGTGAGCGATTTTAATATGGGCGCGATGGAAAACACCTCGCTCAATGTGTTTAACACTGCGCTGGTACTGGCGCATCAGGAAACCGCGACCGATAGCGACTTTATGAGTGTGGAAGGCGTGATTGGTCACGAGTATTTTCATAACTGGACCGGTAACCGCGTGACTTGCCGTGACTGGTTCCAGTTGTCACTCAAAGAAGGCTTTACCGTATTCCGCGATCAGGAATTCAGTGCCGATTTGAACTCACGTGCGGTGTTGCGGATTGATGATGTGAACGGCCTGCGCCGCTTGCAGTTCCCCGAAGACGGCAGCCCGCTGGCGCACTCGGTACAGCCTGACCAGTTTATCGAGATCAGCAACTTTTACACCAAGACTATTTACGACAAAGGCGCTGAGCTGATCCGCATGCAGCATACTTTGTTGGGTGCAGAGACTTTCCGTAAAGCCACCGATTTGTATTTTGACCGCTATGACGGCCATGCCGTGACCTGTGATGATTTTGTGCAGTGTATGGCCGATGCCTCTGGTCGCGATATGTCGCAGTTCTTTAGATGGTACAAACAGGCCGGCACACCGACGCTGCAAGTGAGCAGCCAGTATGACCCTGTACAGCAAAGCTATACGCTGACCTTTAAGCAGTCACAACCAGATACGCCAGGGCAAACCGACAAGCAGCCGTTGCATATTCCGGTGGCCATTGGTTTGCTGGACGCGCAAGGTAAAGAAATTCTGCCAACCCGCGTGCTGGAAGTAACCGCGCGTGAGCAAACATTCACTTTCAATGGCATCAGCGCAAAACCTGTGCCTTCGATTTTGCGTGGTTTCTCGGCACCGGTGAAACTCGAAACCGATTTAAGCGACGATGATTTGCGCTTGCTGCAAGTGCACGACACTGATGGCTTTAACAAATGGGAGGCGGGCCAGACATTGGCGCTGCGCACTATCCAACGCGTAATGGCTGATCCGGCTGTGGATATTTCACAATTTGTGGCTGATGTTGGCGTATTGATTGAGCAAGGTTTAAAAGGTAAGGGCGATAAAGCGCTGCTGTCACGTGCATTAAGTCTGCCGATGATAGGTGTGATTGGTCAGCATTTGCCAGTGATTGACCCTGCTGCGATTGATGCAGCGCGTACGTTTGTACTCAAGCAAATCAAGAGTGTGCACAAAGAAGCGTTGGCAGCTTTATATGATGCCAATGGAAACACAGGCGACTTCTCAATTACGCCAGAGGCCATGGGCCGCCGTGCCTTGCAACATGCCGTGCTGGATATTCTCACTGTGACCAATGGCACTGGTTGCGCCGCGCGCGCAAAAGCGCATTACGATGCAGCAGACAATATGACAGACCGCGTCACCGCGTTGGCTTGCCTGGCAGATAGCAGCCAGCCGCAGCGTGCCGAGGTATTCGCTGACTTTTATGCGCACTTTAAAAATTACCCATTGGTGGTGGATAAATGGTTCTCGTTGCAGGCGATTGCCAACCGTGACCAGATTTTTGATGACCTCGCCACGTTGCGCAGCCATGCGGATTTTAATATCAAGAATCCTAACCGCGTGCGCTCACTGTACTCGGCTTTTGCCATTAATAATCCGGTGAAGTTCCACGACCCTAGTGGTAAAGGGTATGCGTTCTTGCGGGATGTGATTATTGAACTGAATACGATTAACCCGCAAATTGCCGCGCGCATGGTCACGCCATTACGTGAATGGAAGCGTTACACACCTGAGCTACAGGCAATGATGAAAGCCGCGCTGGAAGCAATACAGGCAACGCCGAACTTATCCGGTGATGTGTTCGAGATTGTCAGTAAAAGTTTGAACGCCTAGTAAAAAAGCGGAGCCATCTGGCTCCGCTTTTTTTGTATCTCCAATCAGGCGAAAGTTATTTCCCCATCGCCTCACCCAAGCGGATCGGTTTGCCTGCATGCCAGCTATCATTAAACGCGAGTACGTCTTTTTCAAACAGCATCACCACCGTAGAGCCGAGCAGGAAGCGACCCATTTCTTCACCTTGTTTTAAGCTGATGTTACGGTCGCTGTAATCCCAATCGATCACTTTGCCCGGGCGTGGTGGGTTGATAATGCGGTCTTTAGCATCGTGCCAAACGGTGGCCATGCTGCCCACAATCGTGGCACCAACCAGCACCAATACAAACTTGCCATGTTGTGCAGATTCAAAGGTACACACCACACGCTCGTTGCGCGCAAACAGGCCAGGCACATTCGCAGCGGTGAGTGGATTCACTGAAAATAAATCACCTGGTACATAGGTCATGTGCAGCAGTTTGCCGTCACACGGCATATGAATGCGATGGTAGTCTTTGGGGCTTAAATAAAGGCAGGCAAAACTGCCGCTATTAAAGTTGGCGGCCAGGGTGGCATCACCGCCGACTAAGGTCTGAGCGGTGTAATGATGGCCTTTGGCCTGGAAGATCTGGCCGTTTTCGATCTGGCCAAATTGGCTGATGGCGCCATCGACCGGGCATACAAAGGCATTATTTGCCAAAGGTCTGGCACCGGCCTGCAGTGGGCGGGTAAAGAACAGGTTAAATGTTGCGTAGCTGCCAATATCGCCGTTGAGCGCTTCTTCCATATTGACGTGGTATTTGTTCACAAACCAGCCGATAAACGCCGTGGTCAGGCGGCCTGCTTGCCAGTGCGCCAGCTTGCCGGCAGCAGCGGTGAGTAATTGTTTGGGGGCGATGTATTGCAGCAGAATGGCGAGTTTCACTTCTATCCCTTTTTAAGCAGTTCCAGTTTGGTGCAGGAACTTGTTTTATCATGTATTTGTTCGTGATTTTACAAATAAAAAAGCACAGGCGATATATCAGCCTGTGCTTTTTACCTATGGTTGGATTAATTAGGCATCAACCCAACGTTAGGTACTGATTCAGTATCTAAAATTAGTTTTTAGATTGATCAACCAGTTTGTTTTTCGCAATCCAAGGCATCATGGCGCGCAGTTTGTTACCTACTTGCTCAATTGGATGCGCAGCGTTCAAACGACGGCGTGCAGTCATTTCTGGGTAGTTAGTACGGCCTTCCAGGATGAACTGTTTAGCGTAGTTGCCGTTTTGGATGTTAGTCAGGCACTGACGCATTGCGTCTTTAGATTGGCTATTGATCACTTGTGGGCCAGTCACGTACTCACCATACTCCGCGTTATTGGAGATGGAGTAGTTCATGTTGGCAATGCCGCCTTCGTACATCAGGTCAACGATCAGTTTCAGTTCGTGCAGGCACTCGAAGTAGGCCATTTCTGGCGCATAACCCGCTTCAACCAAGGTTTCAAAACCAGCTTTAACCAGTTCAACCGCGCCACCACACAGCACTGCTTGTTCGCCGAACAAGTCAGTTTCTGTTTCTTCACGGAAGTCAGTCTCAATCACGCCACCTTTGGTGCCGCCGTTGGCTGCTGCGTAAGACAAGGCGATGTCTTTGGCTTTGCTAGACGTGTTTTGGTAAACCGCGATCAATGAAGGAACGCCGCCGCCTTTGAGGTACTCGGAGCGAACGGTGTGGCCTGGGCCTTTAGGGGCGATCATGATCACGTCCAGATCAGCGCGTGGCACGATTTGGTTGTAGTGAATGTTAAAGCCGTGGGCAAATGCCAACGCTGCGCCTTTTTTCAGGTTAGGCGCGATTTCGGCATGGAAGATTTCTGCCATGGTTTCGTCTGGCAGCAATACCATCACAACGTCAGCTTCTTTCACTGCGGCTGCGATTTCTAAAGTAGTGTGGCCAGCGCCTTCGGCTTTCGCCCATGAGCCGCCGCCTTTACGCAAACCGATGGTGACGTTGACGCCGCTGTCGCGCAGGTTGGCTGCGTGTGCATGGCCTTGTGAGCCGTAGCCCACGATAGTCACTTTTTTGCCTTTAATGATGCTTAAGTCGGCGTCTTTGTCGTAATAAACGTTCATGTCTGCTTTTGCCTTTCAATACAAATGCGTAGGTAATAGGGTAGAAATACTGTCGATTAAACTTTAAGGATGCGGTCGCCGCGACCGATGCCGGACGCGCCGGTACGCACGGTTTCCAGAATCGCGCTGCGGTCTATGGCTTCAATAAACGCATCCAGTTTGCTGCAAGAGCCGGTAAGCTCAATGGTGTAGCTATTGTCGGCCACATCGATAATGCGGCCGCGGAAAATGTCGCACATGCGCTTCATTTCGTCTTTATGGACGCCGGTGGCTTTGACCTTGACCAGCATCAGTTCGCGCTCAATGTGCTTGCCATCGTTGAGGTCCAGCACTTTGACCACGTCAATCAACTTGTTGAGTTGCTTGATAATTTGTTCAATCACGTCATCGGAGCCCGTGGTCACGATGGTCATGCGTGACAGGGTAGGGTCTTCAGTCACTGCAACGGTGAGTGATTCAATGTTGTAACCGCGGGCAGAAAACAGGCCTGCCACACGTGACAGGGCGCCTGCTTCGTTTTCCATCAGCAGTGAAATAATATGGCGCATTATTCTTCCCCTTTCAGGCGGCTGGCGGTGAGCGGGCTTAACACCATTTCGGACAAGCCTTTGCCGTTTTCAACCATCGGGAAGACATTTTCAGTTTGGTCGGTTAAAAAGTTCATAAATACAAACTTGTCTTTTTTATCAAACGCTTCTTTGAGCGCGCCTTCTACGTCAGCCGGGTTGGTGATGTTCATGCCAACATGGCCATAAGATTCAGCCAGTTTGACAAAGTCAGGCAGGCTATCCATATAAGACTCGGAGTAGCGGTTCTCGTAGAAAAACTCTTGCCACTGGCGCACCATGCCCAGATAGCGGTTATTGAGCAGGATGACCTTGATCGGCAGGCCGTATTGGGCACAGGTAGAGAGTTCCTGAATATTCATTTGGATACTGCCCTCACCAGTGATACAGGCAACCTGTGCATTTTTGTCGGCAAATTGACAGCCCATGGCGTAAGGTAAGCCTACGCCCATAGTGCCAAGGCCGCCGGAGTTAATCCAGCGACGTGGCTTGTCAAATTTGTAATATTGCGCCGCCCACATCTGGTGCTGACCGACGTCAGACGTTACATAAGCGTCGCCCTTGGTAACTTCCCACAGTTTTTGCACCACGTATTGTGGTTTGATGACGGTGTCAGAGTAAGCGTAGTCGAGCGATTGCACGCCGCGCCATTCGTTAATTTGCGTCCACCAGTCAGCGGTATCTGTGGTCTGGTTTTCTTCCTGTGCCAGAATTTCCAGCATGTCGGTCAATACAGACTGCACATCGCCTACAATCGGCACATCAACCTTCACGCGTTTGGAGATGCTTGAAGGGTCAACGTCAATATGAATGATGGTGCGTTTTTGGCTGGTGAAATGTTTGGGATTGCCGATCACGCGATCATCAAAGCGCGCGCCAACCGCCAGCAACACATCACAGTGTTGCATGGACATATTGGCTTCATAGGTGCCGTGCATGCCCAGCATGCCAACAAATTGCCTGTCAGTGGCGGGGTAACCGCCCAGGCCCATCAGTGTGTTAGTCACCGGAAAATTGAGCGCTTTGGCCAGTTTGACCAGTTCGGCCGCACCGTTACCCAATACCAGGCCGCCGCCGGTATAAATCATCGGACGTTTCGCACCCAGCAGTAATTTCACCGCTTTTTTAATCTGGCCGCTGTGGCCTTTTAAAATCGGGTTGTAGGAGCGCATTTCTACCGTTTTTGGGTAGATAAAGTCGGCCACGTGCGCAGTGATATCTTTAGGAATATCCACCACTACCGGGCCAGGACGCCCCGTTTTTGCAATGTAAAACGCTTTTTTAATGGTTGGCGCAATATCTTTTACGTGCTTAACCAAAAAGTTGTGTTTTACACAGGGGCGCGTCGCACCCACCATGTCTACTTCCTGGAAGGCATCCATGCCGATGGCGGGCACAGGCACCTGACCACTGATCACCACCAGTGGAATCGAATCCATATACGCCGTTGCAATACCGGTCACGGCATTGGTCGCGCCTGGGCCGCTGGTGACCAGCGCAACCCCAACATCGCCCGTGGCACGTGAGTAGGCGTCAGCCGCATGGACGGCTGCCTGCTCGTGGCGCACCAGGATGTGTTTAAAACCATTCTGTTTATAGAGTGCGTCGTAAATGTGCAAGACCGCACCGCCTGGATAGCCAAATACAAATTTGACTTTCTCTTCATTCAGGCAGGAGACAACGATGTCCGCACCTGTCATGGATTTGGCGTGGGTGTCTGTCGCAGAGTGGGCTGAAGCGTCCATAAAACCTTGATTTTTCGGCTAATAAATGTTGAACCCTATACATTAGCTTGCTTTACTAATTTGGTCAAGATTGTCGATCAATCTGGCGCGGCTATCTGTCCGTGATGTTGGGTGTTTGCCACAGGGGGTGCGCAGCATTGGTGGCGCTGTGTTGAGGGCAATTGCAAACAATAGTTGACATCATAAATGAGAAACATTATCATTTGCATAACGATTAAATGAAAGTCATTGCAATGCAAGTTGATTACGCCGCGCCAGCCAGCAATTTGTTTGATCCCGACTTGCCAACAGCGAGTGCGGTGTTGGTGTCGCTCAGTTGTGTGGCCACTCGTTATGCGGTGAATCCTTCTGAGGATCTGGCTTTATTAGGGTGCAGTCTGGCGCAAACGCTGACCGCACCCGAGTATGCAGAAAGTGGCTTGATTGAATCTGCTGCGAAGCAGTTGTTGCAGGATTGGCAGGCCTTGTTGCAGGCGCATCAGGAGTTTGCACTGCAGCAGGCAGTGACCGATTTTGTGCCGCATTCGACTACGTTACAGTAATGCGCTCGCGGCAACATATTAAAAAGTAGTAATAAAGATAAACCAAGAAAGGCTATAGATTCATGGCAAGAACCACAGGACCCAGACTGAAGATTATGCGCGCATTGGGCGTTGAACTGCCCGGATTGTCACGTAAGTCGATTGAAAATCGTCCTAACCCACCAGGTCAGCATGGGCAGCAGGCATCACGTCGCCGTCGCTCTGACTTTGCAGTCAAGCTGGTAGAAAAACAAAAGATTCGTTTTAACTACGGTGTGAGCGAAAAGCAGATGCGTCGTTTGATCCTCGAAGCGCGTAAAGGCAGCGAGCCGACGGGTGAAAAATTGATGTCTTTGCTGGAGCGCCGTTTGGATAACGTGGTGTTCAGAGCCGGTTTTGCGCCGACTGGCATTGCTGCACGTCAACTGGTGAGTCATGGCCATGTATTGCTTAACGGCAAATCAGCCAACATTGCATCTATTCGTTTGCAAGTGGGTGATGTGGTGGCGGTGAAAGAAAAAAGCCGCAAGATTCCGATGGTGGTTGATGCGATTGCAACCCCTAGCCTGACTGTACCGGAGTGGTTGGCGGTTGAAAAAACCTCTGCTTCAGTAAAAGTCGGACACTTGCCTTCAATTGAAGATGTGCCGTTTCCGGTTGATGTGCAACAAGTGGTTGAGTATTACTCTAACCGCGTTTAATTTCGCTGGCCAGGCGCCGCTGGTGTCGGGTCGCTAAAGCATTTGAGCAATGCTCCTAACCCCAACATGTCATTGCTCAAATTCGGCGTGATGTTTATGCGCCAACCTATCCCTGGTAAGGGTGTTCCTTGAAATCCTATTGCCGCAATGCTTTTGCATATAAGTCGGCCTTTTTTTAGACTGGATGTTAAAGCATGACTAATCGCTTGCCATCATCATTAGGTGAGGCGCAAAATGCGGCCAGTGTTTCATTGGGACGCATGCCGACGATTGAGGCGAAGCAATTGCTGGGTGACGCTGGAATATTGGCGATTGTGCATGGCGGCGACACGTATCAGTTGACCCGTACCAAGCAAAATAAATTACTGTTGACCAAGTGCCATGCGATCATGGCAGCAGCATTGGTGCAACAAGATTAATCGAGGTTTTTGCGTGAAATGTGTGTGTAATGCTGGCAACCTAGGGTTGCCTTTTGTGGTTTTACCAGAGGAGTCTGCACATGGTGCAACGTGAGTCTTTGCAAGGGTTGTCATTAAAGCCCGCGCGCGCGTCAGCGCCACAACTGCCTGAGCTGAGCCTGCATCGTCGCCAGCTGGGTGAGTTGGCGGGTATTTTTCGCTGGTCTGTCCTGGCCACTGAAGATTGGTTGCAGCGTGATAAGCGCCAGGATTGGCATGGTTTGGGTATGTTGCTGGTGGTTGCCTTGCATGCGGCCGTCATTGCCTGGCTGGTGCTGCATCAGGCGCCGGTCATTGAATTGCCCAAGCCTGAGCCGATGACGGTTTCGTTAATCACTTTGCCAGCCAAAAAAGAAGAGGCACTTGCGCCTGAAGTGGTGCCTATCATCAAAAAACAACCCGTGGTTAAACCAGTGATCAAGCCTAAAGACACACCGGTGAAGCCGATAGAGCGCCCGGTGCCTGTGGTTGAGCGCATTGTAGAAGCTGCGCCAGACCAGCCGCGGTTTGAAGCCAGTACACAGGCCTCTGCGCCGCCGTTAGAGGCGCCTGCAGCTGCCGCCAGCAAGCCTGCGCCAGTGGTCTCAGCGCCACCCAAGCAAGAGGTGGTTGAAGAAAAAGAAGAGCCGCCAAAATTTGGTGTAGCTTACCTGAATAATCCGCGGCCTGAATACCCGAGACTCTCGCACCGTGCCGGTGAAGAGGGCAAGGTGCTGATGAAGGTGCTGGTGTCTGTTGAAGGGCTGCCAGAGTCAGTGGATGTGATCAAAAGTAGTGGCTTTGAGCGATTGGACAAAGCTGCGGTGACGGCGGTGAAGCAATGGCGTTTTGAGCCTGCGCGCAAAGGTGGCAAGGCATTGAGTGCTTATGTCAATGTGCCTTTGTCATTCTCGCTCACGCAAAATTAAGCAAGTGTCGATAGTTAGCAAGTTATCAGTGAAGGGAAATTTTTAATGCAATCAACAAGTGGTTTGGCTTTTATCACCGAAGGCGGTGTGGTGTCGGTTTTGGTGGCGCTGATTTTACTAACGATGTCAGTGTTGAGCTGGTATTTTATTCTGGTTAAAACCTGGCAAGTATTTAAACGCAAGCGTGATGTGTCTTCTTATGTGCGTCAGTTCTGGCGTAAGGCCACGTTGCAAGAAGCGCTGCAAGAGCCGCAGTTGCAATCGCCGGCGTTTCGCCTGGCAGTGACGGCAGCCGAGTCGACCCAGCATCACCAGCAATATGCCAGCCAGTCATTAGGCGCGGCTTGCAGCCAGGATGAGTTTATTGCGCGCCAGTTGCGTCGTACCTTGTCGCAAGAGCAAGCCGCATTAGAGAGCGGTTTATCTGTGCTGGCTTCTGTGGGTAGCGTGGCGCCTTTTGTTGGTTTGTTCGGTACGGTGTGGGGTATTTACCACGCATTGAGCGCCATTAGCCAATCTGGCGTTGCCACTATTGATAAAGTGGCCGGCCCGGTGGGTGAGGCGTTAATTATGACGGCGATTGGTCTGGCGGTAGCGATTCCTGCCGTGCTGGCTTATAACGCTTTTATTAAAGCCAATCGCGGCATCATGGCCGAGTTGGAAAGTTTTGCGCAAGATTTGCATACCCTGCTCACCACCGGTGCGCCATTGGTGATAAAAACCAACGGCAAGCCAGCCAATGTGACCGAGCTGCATGTGAAAGTAGCCAATAAAGGTGGCAATGTATGATGGGGCAAAATCCATTCAGTGCGGGTGAGCACACTCAGCCCATGAGTGAAATCAACACCACGCCGTTGGTGGATGTGATGCTGGTGCTATTGGTGATTTTTATTATCACGGCGCCATTGCTGACGCACGCAGTCAAAATTGATTTGCCGCAGGCGACGTCGCAACCGCTGGAAGAAAAGCCGGAAGTGATCGACCTGGCGGTCGATGTGGATGGCAAAATCTTCTGGAACGATAGCGAAATTCAAGTGACTGATTTGTCTGCGCGCATGGCAGATGAGGCGGCCAAGCAGCAGCAGCCTGAGTTGCAGATTCGTGCCGACAAAAACACGCGTTATCAGGTGTTGGCCGAGGTGCTGGCAAAGGCGCAGACCGCGGGCATGAAAAAAGTGGGTTTTGTTAGCCAGCCGCAACCGTAAATCACACGACTAGAGCTTTTTTCTATGACGCAGTCCTCTATCCGTACCTGGGCATGGGTGCATAAATGGTCCAGCCTGGTGTGCACGGTGTTTATGCTATTGCTGTGCCTGACCGGCCTGCCGCTGATCTTTCACCATGAAATTGGGGATTGGCTGGGCGATCATATTGCGACGCCGCAAATAACGCATCAAGGCCCGATGGCCAGCATGGACGCGATGCTAGCCGCTGCCAAAGCAAAGCAGCCCGGCATGGTGCCTTTGTATATGTACCGCGAAGAGGACGAGCCGCTGCAATGGGTCATCAGCATGGCAAAAACCACCACCGCCGAGAGTGGCTTTAAGCAGGTGGTGCTAGATGCGCGCACCGCACAAGTGCTAGGTGAGCCGCCGGTAGAAGAAGGCTTTATGTATGTCATGTTCAAGCTGCATGTTGATTTGTTTGCTGGCTTGCCGGGCATGCTATTTTTAGGCTTGATGGGCTTTTTGTTGCTGGTGGCTATTATCTCCGGCGTGGTGTTGTATGCGCCGTTTATGCGCAAATTGGCCTTTGGCGAAATTCGTCGCCAACGCGGCCAGAAGCTTAAGCGCCTGGATGTGCATAACTTTCTGGGCATTGTCATTCTCAGCTGGGCATTGGTGGTGGCTGCCACTGGCGTCATCAATGCCTGGTCAGATTTGTTGATTAAATACTGGCAGTTTGATCAGATGTCGCAAATGATTGCGCCTTATAAAAACCTGCCACCGCCGACGCAATTTGCGTCACTGCAAGCATCGTTGCAAGTCGCGCAAAAAACCGAACCGGACATGCAATTAGGCTTTATTGCTTTTCCGGGCACCGACTACGCCAGCCCGCACCATTACGGTATTTTTATGCGTGGCGACTCACCACTGACCAAGCGGCTGTTTAAGCCAGTGCTGGTGGATGCGCGGACGGCAACCCTGACCGATAGCCGCGATTTGCCGTGGTATTTAGTGGCGTTGCTGGTTTCACAGCCGCTGCATTTTGGCGACTATGGCGGCATGACTTTAAAGTGGCTATGGGCTTTGCTCGATGTCATCACCATTATTGTCTTGTGGACCGGCTTGATGCTGTGGTGGAAAAAGCGGCATCAGTATGTGCCGGATATCCGTTCAAGAATTACGCTTAGTGAGGCCTATTAAACGCAAGATTACGATGGGTACGCCCATGTGAGGTGAATAATGGTGACACATCTATTTATGCCAAATAAACAACTCTCCCAAATTTTTTTCTGGCCGTTGCTCATCGCCCTGGTGTCTATGGCTGGCTTGATTTTCGCGCTGGTTTTTGACGATGCGCGCGAGTATCTCGCGAATGCTGCCATCGCCATCCCGGTGTTGGTCGCAGTATTTTTCTATTGGATACAGCCGCTGTTTTCACGTCGTAAGTGATCGTGCCGGGCGATAAACGCCTAGGTTCATCGCGCAATTTTCTTTTTTACACCCCTGTTTTTTGCTTACAACACCAGATAGATCAAATCTTTTTATGTAAATAAGAATGATTATCATATAGAATATCATTAATTGCCGTGATGAATAGTCACGGTTTCAGCAAGCGCTGTGTAAACAAAAAAACAATGCGCAGTGGCTTGCATCATGAACTTAGGAGAAGTGACGTGAACGAGAACGAGAAGTTGCAGTCAGTCGGCGAAGAAGCCATTGCTTTTAAAGGGTTGTTTAAATCTGTGCAGTTAGCAACGACTAATGCACAAGGGATCCCCGAGGCAAGTTATGCCGCTTTTGTCGAACGCGATAACAAGTTTTATATTTATGTGAGTGAGTTGGCTACCCATTGCGCCAACTTGCGTGAAACCGGGCGTTGTTCAGCCATGTTCATTGAGAGCGAAAAAGATGCTGGTCATTTGTTTGCCAGAAAACGTCTGGTGTTCAAATGTGACACGCAAGAAGTCGCTAGAACGGACACCAAATTTGATGAGGTGATGGCCTTGTTTTATGAAAAGTTTGGCAAGTTCATGGATGCGATTGGCAAACTGACAGACTTTCATATGGTGGAATTAACCCCGTCGCATGCGAGTTATGTGGCTGGTTTTGCTAAGGCTTATCATTTGAACGGCCAGGATTTACTGCAAATCACACACCGTAATGATCAAGGCCATGCTGCACCAGACCATGCCAGCCAGCAAAAACTGGACGAACTGGCTTAAGTTTAATGGATGCAGTCATGAGTCACACTATTGAGTTTATCCGTCAGCAATTTTTGATTGAGCGCCAGTCGGGTAAGGCGCGCCATCGCGATATTGCAGAAAAACTGCAAATTTCTGAGGGCGAGCTGATTGCTGCGCATGTGGGTGTGAGCAATGAGGGCGCTTTGATGCGTGCGACGCGCCTGCAGCCAGTTTGGCCCGCGCTGATCAAAGCGCTGGAACCCTTGGGCGAAGTGATGGCTCTGACGCGTAATCTCTCCTGTGTGCATGAAAAAACTGGTGTCTATACCAACGTGAGTGATACCAATCACGTTGGGCTGGTGCTGGGTGCTGACATTGATTTGCGCGCGTTTTATGGGCAATGGGCGCATGGTTTTGCCGTGTCAGAACCTGGCGAAAACAGTACTCAACAGAGTTTGCAGTTTTTTGATGCCACTGGCACTGCTATTCATAAGGTGTTTATCAAGCCGCAAAGCAATGTTGCCGCCTATGAGGCGTTGGTGGTGCAATTTGCCGATGCCAACCAGCAGCCTGGGTTAGTGCCGCTGCCAGCTGCTCCGCAGGCAGCCGAAAAGCCTGATAGCAGCATTGATGTAGCAAGTTTTCAGGCGGCTTGGGCAGCGCTGCAAGATACGCATGATTTTTTTGCATTGCTTAAACAATTTGGCGTGTCACGCCTGCAAAGCATGCGGCTGGGTGAAGAGCAGTTTGTGCAGCCGGTTAACCCTGCCAGTGCACGTCAGTTGCTAGAAACAGCTGCCAACGACAATGTCGCCATCATGGTGTTTGTGGGTAATCCGGGCATGATTCAGATTCACTCTGGCCCGGTGAAAAAAATTGCGGTGATGGGCCCGTGGCTTAATGTGTTAGACCCAGGCTTTAACCTGCATTTGCGTGAAGACCATATTGCCAGTGCATGGGTCGTGCGCAAGCCGACGGTGGATGGCGTGGTGACTTCGCTGGAGCTGTTCGACCAGCATGGCGAGGTGATTGCAATGTTCTTTGGTGAGCGCAAACCCGGCAAGCCAGAGCTTGCTGCATGGCGGGCATTGGTTGAAGGCCTGCTTAACAATAATGCGTTATGTCTGAGTTAATATGTCATTTGTAAATATGCCGAAAAACGATTTGGAAACAACACCAGCCCGCCGTCATTTTTTGTTGCAGGCGAGTGCGCTCGCTGCCAGCGTTTGCCTGCCGCACACGATGGCCTGGGCAGCAGATAAAAAATCTGCCCGCCGTATTGTCAGTATCGGTGGTGCGCTGACTGAGATTATTTATGCCTTGGGTGCCAGCCATGAGCTGGCTGGTGTGGATACCACTTCACTGTTTCCAGAGGCGGCAACCAAGCTGCCAAGTGTGGGCTATGCACGCACTTTATCCAGCGAGGGTATTTTGGCATTGGCGCCTAACCATGTGATTGCGACTGAGGATGCTGGCCCGCCCGCGGTGCTGCGTCAAATCAGTGCGGCAGGTGTGCCGGTGACCGTGTTGGCTGCCAATGACAAGTTTGAAGGCGTGCTGGATCGCGTGACTCGACTAGGTGGCTTGATTGATCGCCCAACGCAGGCGGCGCAATTAGTTGAAAAAATGAAAACTGACTGGCAGCGTGCGCGTGAGCCTATTTTGGCCCGTAAATCACCCGCGCCACGAGTGCTTTTTATCCTCTCGCATAGCCCGGGCCAGGTCATGGTTGGCGGCAAGGGCAGCAGTGCTGAGGCTATGCTACATTATGTCGGTGCGCATAATGCAGTGCAGGGGTTTGATGGTTTTAAACCATTAACGCCGGAAGCTGTGATTGCGGCCCAGCCGGATGTGGTGTTGTTTACTGACCAGGGTTTAAATATCGTGGGCGGGATTGATGGTGTGTTAAGGCTGCCGGGTGTGGCACAAACGCCAGCAGGGCAAAAGCGCCGTGTGGCCTCACTGGAGGCGATGTTTATGCTGGGCTTTGGCCCGCGCATGCCGCAAGCAGTGACCGCATTAGATAACGCATTATTGAAGGTGATGAGTACATGAATGCGATTGCAGGTGCGATCTCCTTGACTTCGCGTTTTACCACCGGCCTGCTCAACAGGCCGGTCTGGTTTTTATCGTTAGTGCTGCTGTTGTGTTTTTGGGTGGCCGCATGGGCAGGCGCAGTGCCTGTGACCACAAATGACTGGATGGTGTTATGGCGCCACGAAGAGCCGCTGACCAGTGGCGCATATGTGCTGTGGAACCTGCGCTTGCCGCGTATGTTTTTCGCAGCCTTGGTGGGTGCAGTGCTTGGCTTGTCTGGCGCGCTGACACAAGGCCTGTTTCGTAACCCGCTGGCTGACCCAGGCTTGCTAGGGGTCACCAGTGGCGCAGCTTGTGCAGCGGCCTTGACCATTGTGGTGCTGGCGGGCAGCGGCATTGATATTCCGGTTGCCTGGCGTTTTTGGGTGCTACCAGTGGCTGCGTTTGCGGGTGCGGTTGGGGTGTGTTTATTGCTGGATACTGTTGCACGCTGGCTGACCGCAGATTCGATTGCCGGATTATTGCTGACCGGTATTGCGTTGAATGCATTGGCTGCTGCCATTATTGGCTTGTGTACTTACCTGGCGACCGACGAGCAATTACGTAGCCTGACTTTTTGGACGCTAGGCTCTCTGGCAGGCGGCAGCTGGCCGTTAGTGGCGACACTATCATTATTGCTAGTGGCTGCTCTCTGGTATGTGCGGCGGCTGGTGAGTGCCATGAATGCGTTAGCGCTGGGCGAAGCTGCGGCCGCGCATGTAGGCATCAATGTCCGGCATCTGCGCCGCCGCGTGATCATTCTGGTCGCGCTGTTGTGCGGATTCTCGGTAGCCTGGTGTGGTGTCATCGGCTTTATCGGCCTGGTTGCGCCGCATATTGTGCGCTTGGTAGTCGGCCCTGACCAGCGCCGCCTTGCGCCATTGGCCATGCTGGTCGGCGCTATTATTTTACTGGTGGCGGATACTACCGCCAGAAGCGTGGCTATTCCGGCAGAAATCCCGGTGGGTATCTTTACGGCCCTGTTAGGCGCGCCTTTCTTTCTTGTCCTGCTCACCAGTGTCAGGAAGGGTAACTAAGCATGACCGACGCAGTAAAAAACATCAGTATGTTGTCACTCGATCGTGTCACGGTGAATCTCGGCCAACGTACGTTTGGCCCCTTTTCACTTGCCATTCAACCCGGTGAGCGCGTTGCTGTATTGGGCCCTAGCGGGGCTGGTAAATCGACTCTGCTTAAATTGCTGGCACGAGAGTTAGCCCCCGCGAGTGGTCGCGCAGACTTTTGCCAGAGCCCACTCAAAGATTGGTCACTGTCGGATTTAAGCCGCCGTCGCGCTATTTTGCCGCAGTCGCATGAAGTCGCGTTTGGGCTGCCGGTTGACTTGGTCATCGGCCTGGGGCGCGTGGCACGCATGCACGACCCATCGCTTGACTCTATTGTGCAGCAAGCAGCTGAACAGGCGTGCGCGGCACATCTACTGGGCCGCCGTTTTGACACCTTGTCTGGTGGCGAAAAAGCGCGTGTACAAATGGCGCGCGTGTTTGCACAGCTGTGGGATGTGGAGCAGGGCTTGCTGCTGGTAGATGAGCCGTTGGCCGCGCTGGACCCGGGCTTGCAGTTTAGTTTGATGGAGGCGATTTATACGTTTGCCGCCAAACGCGGTCACGCCATTCTGGCCATTTTGCACGACATTAATCAGGCCCTGCAAGGCTTTGAGCGATTGATCTTTATCAAGCATGGCGCATTGGTGGGCGACTACCGCACACCGCATGTCACCCTGCCATTGCTCGAAGCGCTATACAACGTCAGCCTGGCCTCTGCCGTTACCGAGGACGGCGAAATGATTGTCGCCCCAAGCTTGAAGCCACGGGCTGTGGCTTAAGGTTAGCACCATTTTACATGGTGAGAGCCAGCTAGCTTGGCTCGTCCTCTTGATGTATTGAATGATAATTGTTATCATTTATGGCTTAGTGCAAGCCAACGAGAAAAGCCTCCTGTAGCCAGCAGTTTATTGACAGGGGAGCCTCGTGCGCAATTCACAATTATCATATTCATTCCGCCACCGTAGCCTGGTAGCCGCGCTACTGCTTGCTATTCCTTATCTTGGATATGCTGAAGATTCAGCGCGCAAAGAAGAGGTTGAATCTCTGCCGGAGGTCAAGGTCACCTCCCAGGCGGCAAAAGATCAGCCTTCAGAAAAAACAAAGTCATATACCGTTAAATCTACCGCAACAGCTACACGTCTAAATACAAGCATTCGCGAAACGCCACAATCTATCTCAGTAGTTACACGTGAGCAGTTGGATGATTTTCGTGTCTTGACAGTCAATGACGCGTTGTCTTACGCAACCGGTATTAAAGTGGAGCAGTTTGAAACAGACCGTACCGAATACACCTCACGTGGCTTTAATATTACCAACTTTCAGGTAGATGGCCTTAGCATGCCGATTAGTTTTAGCGGGACGAACTACGGCGATCTGGATATTGCCTTGTATGACCGCATAGAAGTGCTGCGTGGTGCCAATGGATTGGTAACGGGTCCTGGCAATCCTTCTGCCACCATCAATTTTATTCGTAAACGTACAACAAAAGATTTTCAAGCCAAAGCCAACGCCTCCCTGGGTTCTTGGGATAACAGACGTCTGGATGCCGATATTTCAGGCGCTTTGAATGGTGATGGTAGTGTACGTGCACGCCTGGTCGCAGCACACCAGGAGAAGAACTCTTATCTTGACCGTTACAGTAGTACGCGAGATGTTGTCTACGGCATTATTGAGGCCGACCTCACAGATAACACCAGTTTCGCTATTGGCCATACCTATCAAAGAAACGACGCCAGCGGCAATATGTTTGGTGGTTTGAGTTTGCTGTATTCCGATGGCAGCAAGCGTCCTTACAAAGTATCTGATTCGACCGCGCCGAGTTGGAGTTACCGCAATGTAGATACCAATATCAGCTTTGCCGAGTTAACGCATTACTTTAATAATGAGTGGAAAGTTAAAGGTCAGCTCACACAAAAAGCCGTTACCTCTGCCGGGCCTCATGATTATGTCTCTGGTAGTGAAGATCGTGCCACGGGCCTGGGCTTAAGTACCAATCCTTTCTTTTATACCTTTAAGACACAGGACTATGTAGCGGATATTTATGCCAATGGGCCATTTGAGTTGGGGGGGCGCAAGCATGAGTTGGTCGTCGGTGCCACTTTAAGTCGCAGTAATATGAGGGAGTTTTCTCGCAGTGTGGCGGGCGTACCACTTGACAGCTTTGATGCCGCCGGGGATGTTCCTTATCCTTCGTTTAGCCCTGAAAGTAAAAGCTCTGATTACTCAACCAGAACCACTAATCTTTACACGGCTGCCAAGTTAAATCCAATAGATGGACTCAAGGTTACGATGGGTGGTAGCTTGTTAAGTTATAAATTGGATGGCGAGGCTTATGCCGTGGCCCAAAAGGCCAATGAAGATAATAAGTTTATTCCTTACGTCGGTGCAATATACGATTTGAACGATGCGAACTCGTTGTATGCCAGTTATGCGGGTATTTACAGGCCACAAGTGGAGCGGGGGGCTAGCGGGACAGTACTAGCCCCATTAGAGGGCAAAAACTATGAGCTTGGTGTTAAAAGTGAATGGTTTAATAAGGCACTTAATAGTTCGTTTGCATTATTTAAAACCGAACAGGAGAACCAACCAGTGCCTATTCCATCGTCGCCAACTAACCAGTTGTACGAGGGCATAGAGGCGACGAGCAAAGGTTATGAGTTCGATGTGTCAGGTGAAGTGAGTGACCATTTGAGTATGAGTGCTGGCTATACCCGCTTAACCAGCATCAAAGGGCAAAGCGGTGCAAGTGCGAACACCTTCACGCCCAAGCATATGGCGCATTTGAGCGTTGTGTACAAGGTGCCATTTGTCCAGAATCTAAAAGTCGGTGCAAGCGTCAATTGGCAGAGTGACATCTATGTGGATATTGGCACTGTGCGCTACGAGCAGGATAGTTACGCTGTTTTAAATTTGATGGCTAATTATAAAATTGACAAGCAGTGGGATGTGGCCCTCAATTTATATAACGTGACAGATGAAAAGTACTTGTCGAGTTTTAGATATTCCGCATATGGCCAAGCCTTTTACGCAGCACCGTTTAATGGCATGGCGACGCTTACATGGAAATATTAGTGTTGAGCCTACGAGCAAGCTTTCGGTTACTTTGAACGACTGATTCGAAGCTAAAAACAACGCCCTGCCAATCGGTAGGGCGTTGTTTTTTATGGTTGCTCTACTGTTATCAACCGGCTTATGGCTGAGCTTTTAATTGATTTTGATAGTGAGAATTGTTATCATTTAATATTGATTGGGTTGCGCGTAAACACATCTCCCAATCGCCAGCAGTTGTTCGTAGTATTTCTACAATTAGCGGGCGTCAGCACACTTTTGTCGGCGAGCTATCGCGCTAACGCTGAATTTTATATTGATAACCAAGCATATTCTTAAGTGCTTGGTTTTTAACTTTTTGAGGTTATCTTGACATGAACTCGTATAAAAAAATCTTGCTTGCAGTGATATCTGCAATGGTTTTTATGGACGCTTCTGCTGAAGAGTCTGAAGTAGACACGTTGGAAGAGGTAAAGGTAAAAGCGTCGGCAGATGCCAATGCCAAAGGGCTGATGAAGCCGTATGCGGGTGGTCAGGTTGCTAAAGGTGGCCGTGTCGGTGTGATGGGTAACCAAGATGCGATGGATACGCCATTTTCAATCAATGCCTACACCAATGAGCTCATTCAGAACCAGCAAGCTAAAAGTGTGGGTGACGTACTTTTGAACGACCCCTCTGTGCGCGTTGCACGTGGCTTTGGTAACTTTCAGGAATCGTATTTTATTCGCGGTTTTCAACTGTATTCAGACAGTGTTGCCTATAACGGCTTGTATGGCTTGTTACCCAGGCAATATATTGCAGCAG
Organism: Methylophilus sp. 5; assembly: GCF_000515275.1. Lineage (NCBI taxonomy): Bacteria > Pseudomonadati > Pseudomonadota > Betaproteobacteria > Nitrosomonadales > Methylophilaceae > Methylophilus > Methylophilus sp. 5. Next base: position 770,710 of record NZ_KI911560.1, on the reverse strand, counting down.
AACTGTTTGAGCGTGTAGAAGTGTTACGTGGTGCCTCTGCCTTCTTAAACGGGTCTAGCCCGAATGGCGACGGTATCGGCGGCTCTATTTCATTGTTGCCAAAACGCGCACCCAATGAGCCATTAAGCGTGGTGAATGCAGGTTGGAGCTCTGGTAACCAGCAATTAATTTCTGCCGATGTTGCTAGACGTTTTGGGCCGGATGATCGTGCTGGTGTTCGGCTGAATGTATCCAAACGTGATGGTGGTACAGCAGTGAATAAAGAACATGCTGATGTGGATCTGGTGTCACTTGCGTTAGATTGGCGCGGTGAGAAGTTGCGCTTGTCTGGAGATATTGGCTATCAGGATAACCACTTGAAGCAAACGCGCACCAATGTCTCTCTGGCTGCAGGTATAGATGTACCTCGTGCACCCAAGAGTGATACGAACTGGGCACAGCCATGGTCGTATTCTAATGAGAGAGATACATTTGGTAGTCTGCGTGGTGAGTATGATTTGACAAGCAAAGTGACGGCTTACTTTGCTGGCGGGTTCCGCGAGTCACATGAAGCGAACTCTTTGGCGAACCTGACAGTGAGTAATTCTGCAACTGGCGCTGGTAGCCTGTATAGATTTGACAATACCAGAGAAGACTCGGTGCGCACGGGTGAAGTGGGTTTAAAAGGTAAGTTTGAGACAGGCTCGATTGGGCACGATGTGGTTTTGAATGCGAACTTATATCATTTTGAAAAAAAAGCAGCGTATACATTTGATTTTAGTGGCACTTCAGTAAATACCAATTTGTATGCGCCAGTTTACTCTTCACTGCCAGCCTTTACTGCAACGGCTGGCTCAGGCGGTGTGTTAAATAATCCGAAGACCACAGGTAGAACGATATTGCGAAGTGTGGCACTGGGTGACACATTGACTATGCTGGATGATCAGTTGTTGTTGACGTTAGGGGTGAGACATCAGCAAATAGTAGGTACAACTTATACCTACGATGGCGTGTTTGACGATGCTTATGATAAGAGTAAGTTAAGTCCGGTATTGGGTGCCGTGGTAAAACCTTGGGATGGCGTCTCTTTGTATGCCAACTATATTGAAGGTTTATCGCAAGGTGCTACTGCTCCGCAATCAACGCTTTCTCAACCAATTACTAACCCAGGCCAGACGCTTGCCCCCTACGTCTCTAAACAAAAAGAAGTGGGTGCTAAGTTTGACTTTGGTAAGATCCGTGTGACTACTGCCTACTTTACAACGGAGAAACCACGTGGTTTTGTGAATGCGGCGGATGTATTTACCTCACAAGGTAAAGAGGAGCATCAAGGGGTTGAGTTGATGGCGTATGGTCAGATGCTACCAGGCCTGCGTGTATTGGGCGGTGTTACTTGGTTAGATGCCAAGCAGAAGAATACTGGTGATGCTGCCTCTGAGGGTAAGCAAACCATTGGTGTGCCTGATAGACAAGCGAACTTGGGGGTAGAGTGGGACGCGTTTATGGTACCAGGCTTAACTTTTGATGCGCGCGTTATTGCTACTGGCAATGTATATGTCGATAGTGATAATACGCAACGTGCTCCAGGTTGGACCCGGTTAGATATCGGCGCTAGATATGCCACAGAAATTAAAGGGCATTTATTTACTGTACGCAGTCGTATTGATAACATAACAGACAGAGATTACTGGGCTTCTGCAGGTGGTTATGCGGGTACTACCTCTAATTCTGGATACCTTGTGTTAGGTGCGCCACGCACTGTGACGATTAGTGCGCAACTGGACTTTTAGTTTGAGGTAATGTGATTTGCGTTCTTACTTGCTGTTGATTCACCGCTGGTTAGGTTTGTTCAGTGCCTTGTTTTTGTTATTAACCGGCCTGACTGGCGCCATCATCTCGTGGGATCACGAGCTGGATGCGTTGCTTAACCCGCAACTGATGCATAGTGAGTCAACGGGAATGCACCAATCTACGCTGGCGCTCGCCAGGCAAGTTGCCGAGCGCTATCCGCAAGTACAAGTCAGTTCAATCCCGTTAACAGTAGAGCCAGGTCACACACTTGCGATTGGTGTCAGGCCGCTGCCCACCCCACCCAATGGCCTGGAGCCTGTCACGTTTAACCAGGTGTTTGTCGATCCTGTGAGTGGCGAAGAGTTGGGTAAGCGCGAATGGGGTGCGGTGTGGCCTGTAGATCGTACCAATGCTGTCTCGTTCCTGTATAAATTGCACTACAGCCTGCACTTGCCTGAGATGTGGGGCATAGACCGCTGGGGCATCTGGTTGTTAGGTGGCGTGGCGATTATTTGGCTGATTGATAGTTTTGTGGGTTTTTACCTCACCTTGCCCAAGTCTGCCAACAAACCCAAGACCAAGCTGCACAAAGCACAACGTCATCCTCATCAAGCAACATTCTGGCAGCGCTGGTGGCCTGCCTGGAAAATGCGCTGGAACAGCAGTACACACAAGCGTTACTTTGACATGCATAGAGCATTCGGTTTGTGGACATGGCTATTGCTGATTATTCTGGCGTTTTCAGCCTTGGCACTTAATCTGCGGCGGGAAGTGTTTATGCCGGTGATGAAGTCCGCTTTTACGTTGACGCCAGCCCCTTCTGATTTACGTCCGCGCTTACCCGTCGCACAGCAATTGCCACCAAAAGTGAGTTATGAACAGGTATTGGCATTGGCTGCAGAGGAGGCGCGTGTTCAACGTTGGCAAGAGCCTGTGGGGCGCGTTTCATATAGCGCGGCTTTTCAGCTGTTTAATGTCGATTTTTATTACCCTGAGGCGGATCACGGCGTGGCTGGCGCTGGGCATAAACGATTGTATTACGACGGCGTAGACGGGCATTTTGTAGGTAAGCGTATTCCATGGGAAGGCACCGTGGGCGATGTGATCGTGCAGGCTCAGTTTCCATTACATTCTGGCCGTATTCTAGGCTTGCCTGGTCGGGTGCTGATCTCGGTGATGGGGCTGGTTGTTGCCATGCTGTCAGTCACGGGTGTGTATTTATGGTTAAAAAAGCGCAAAGCCAGAAGAGTGTCTGCCATCATCGTGCAAGAGCAGGTGCTTGCCCCCAGGCGCATGCGCTCCAGCACACGCTGATTTGCGCTTTCAATAACAACACATACAGTAGTTATTTCTTAAGCGGGTATGCAATAATTTAACCTTTGATCCCGCCTTAGTATTCTTTCAAATATTGAAAGTCAGCTGTTACCAAATAGGCGGCCAGTGAAGGAAAGCTAACATGCGTATTTTGGTCATTGAAGACAACAAGGATATTTTAGCGAATATTCTTGATTACTTTTCAAAAGAGCATAAGGTCGATTGCGCACAAGATGGCTTGTCCGGGCTGCATTTAGCAGTGACGCAAGAGTTTGACCTCATCATTCTGGATGTGATGTTGCCAGGCATTGATGGTTTGCAATTGGCTAGCCGATTAAGAAACGATGGCAATGTCTTTACGCCCATAATCATGCTGACTGCCCGTGATACCTTAGCCGATCGCTTAAAAGGCTTTGAATCTGGCTCTGATGATTACTTAGTCAAGCCGTTTTCCCTGGCTGAATTAGAAGCCCGCGCCTTGGCGATCTACAGGCGCAGTAAAGGCATCAACAGTAGTATATTAATGGTGCATGACCTCAGCTTTGATATGAAAAGCCTGGTGGTGCGGCGTGCTGGGGTTATTTTGAAGATCCCGCCGTTTGGCTTAAAGCTGCTGGAGGCCCTGATGCAGCAAAGCCCTAACACAGTTAAGCGCGGTGACCTGGAGGAGCAGTTTTGGGGTGATGCAGTCACTCGCGGTGACAATTTGCGTGCGCACATTCACCAACTACGGACTGAAATAGACAAGCCTTTTGAGGTGCCATTGGTCCATACGATACACGGCATTGGTTATCGCATTGGGATAGAGAATGAATAAAGTTTCGATCAGATGGCGGATTGTGATCGCCTTTACCCTGATTACACTGTTTGTAGCAGGTGCCTTTACCTTGGGTATTTATACCATTGTGCATGCCATGGAGGATGAGCTGCTCTCGCAAGAGATGCACGAAAAACTCGAATTGATTGTTGCGAGCCCTGTGCGCCCTAGTGAGACCCTGAAAAGTCTTGGTTTGCATTTATTCACCTCGACCACGCCTGCCGATCCTAAAATTTCTAAATATCTTATCAATCTTAAGCCTGGCTTTACCGAGGTAGAAGCCTCGCCATCCAGCTACTACATTTATCGACAAACGATTCGTGGGCAGGATTACATTCTGGTGCAAGACCAGAGCATGTACGAAGATGGCTTCGAGCGGAATTTATTCATCGCCCTCAAGTCGGGTTTTCTCCTCACCATGTTGGTAGGGGTGCTGGTTGGCTGGTTGTTGGCCAGGCAAATTATCTCGCCGATTATTAAACTCTCAGCAGTATTCTCTCAACGAAAGTTAGGCGCGCTGGACGAGGCGCCGATTGCCAACCATTTTTCCAATGATGAAATTGGCGATCTCGCCCAGGCATTTGAGGAGGCTTATGCCAAGATCAAAGACGCGCTGTGGCGCGAAAGACTGTTCACCAGTGATGTCAGTCATGAGTTTCGTAGTGGATTAATGATTATTTCTTCTAGCTGCGAAGTGTTGATGCAGACCAGAGCCAAGGATGATCCTGATTGCGAAAGAATTCAACGCATTGCACGGGCGAGTGTGGAGCTGCAACAATTAATCGAGTCATTACTGATAGTTGCCCGTGCAGAATACACGGCTATCAACCCGGCAAAAACGCAAACACTGGCGCAAATTGCGCAAGAAGCCTTTAATCGCTGGCAACCTGCGTTTCTGGAAAAGAACATTGTATTTAATCTGATTAGTAAAGACACGCTTGAGTCGCGATTATTCAATGCTGATTTACTCTTAACGGCATTATCAAACCTGCTTAAAAACGCGCTTAATTACACCCACAGTGGCAAAGTTGAATTGATCATTTGCAGTGCGTCTGTGTCGGTTGTTGATACCGGTGTTGGCATTGAAATTGATCAGCAGAGCCAGGTGCTCAAGCCCTTTATTCGTGGTAACCAGCTCCCGTTAGATGGCTTGGGTCTGGGGCTGTCTTTAATTCAGCGCATCTGTGAAAATCAGGGCTGGCAACTGAGTCTACTCTCCGAGCCCAGGCGCGGCTCAACATTTACCATTAATTTGTAAAGTATTCACAAAAAAATCACAAAATACCCACGGAATCCCAACGCGCATTTATTTATTATGTCTGGTTATGAGAAGTATTCTCATTCACAATAATTAGCACTACCAGAAGAGAGATATGATGACAAAAAATAATGCGCTACGCATGCGGCCAATCGCCGTGATGGTGAGCTTGCTTAGCCTGGGTGGGCAAATGGCATATGCTGAAGGCAATGACCAAAGCCAAACACTGCCAGAAGTGAATGTTAAATCAAAACGTGTTCAAGATGCGCCGAACAAAGGCTATCAAGCGACAAAAACCCGTGTAGGTAAAACCTACCAGGATCCACAAGATGTGCCACAAGCCGTGACGACATTAACCAAAGAGCTACTGCATGATCAGCAGATTGGATCATTGCGTGAAGCATTGCGTAACGTGGTTGGTTTGTCTGTTAACGCGGCTGAAGGTGGTCGCGGTGGCGATAACTTTAACTTGCGTGGTTTTTATACCTTCGGCGATATCTATTTGGATAACATGCGTGATACAGCGCAATATTATCGAGAAACATTTAACCTGGAGCAGGTTGATGTATTGCGCGGTTCAGCTGCCATGTTATTTGGTCGCGGACAAGCTGGTGGTGTGATTAACCAAGTCACAAAAATGGCTGAGTTGAAGGACAAGAATACTGTCACAGGCAGCCTGGGTAACTATGATTACCATCAAGTGACGGGCGACTTTAATAAGAAGCTGACTGACACGGCGGCAATTCGCGTGAATGTCATGGACAGACACGAAGAAAGTTATCGTAAGAACTCTGCCAATGGCGATCATCCTGAAACGGATCGCTCCGGCATCGCTGTTAGCTTTGGTGCAGGCATCGGGACTGAAAACGAATTCTTTTTAAATCACGTTTATATTCAGACACGTGATGTACCTGATTTTGGTATTTCTTTCCTCAATAAACGCCCAATTAATACTACCGTCGCGACTGGTAAGATTGATGACAATACCTTTTATGGTAGTAACAAAAACTTTGATGACAGTGATACACGCATCACGACAGGTATTTTTACACATAAGTTTTCTGATGATACACAGCTCAGAACGCAATTAAGACATGCTGATTATGAGCGCGCTTATTGGGCAAAAACGCCAAACGCAGCTGCTGTTCCTACAGCAACAGCAGGCGTGGGCGGTAACCAAACACGTACGATGCATTACGAAACTGATAATTTGCAATCAGACTTTAGTACCAAATTTGACTTGGCGGGAATGAAGCACTCCGCGTTGGCTGGCGCTGAATATTTGCATGAGAAATCTTATCGTAACTCATTGTTCAACCAAGGTACTACAGCTGCACCTATTTACACGGCTGGTGTAGAAACACCGATAACCCCGGCAAATACTCAGTTTGCAAAATTTAATGCAGATAACTATGCCGTCTATCTGCAAGATAGTATCGAATTTATTCCTCATTGGACTGTCCTAGCCGGGATGCGCCGCGATGAAATGAAAGCGGACTACACTGCTGCGAGAGCGCCACATCTTGATTATGGTCAAAACAGTTATCGCAGTGGATTGTCATGGCAGCCGAATGCAGATGAGCACTATTACATTACGTATAGCAACTCGTTTAGCCCGACAGCCGACCTTTACCAACTAACGACGGTGAAGCAACCTCCAGAACGTAGTCGTACGTTAGAGGTTGGCGCAAAATGGTTATTTATGGATGGCGACTTAGCCTTTAGAACAGCAGTGTTTACTACCACTAAAGATTGGGAGCGAAATACTGACTTGGCCGCCTTTGGTAATAACCCGATTCTGAGCAAGCGTCGCCGTACTAATGGGGTTGAGTTTGAGCTGACTGGTAAAGTGACTGAGCACTGGGATATGTTTGCTGGCTTGGCTTTCATGGATGCGTATATTATCAACGTTGCAGAAAATATTAACGCTAACACTGGCCTGCCTACAGTACCGCCAGATGCAAGATTAGCTGGGGAAAATGCAAGAAATACGCCGCGCACCACTGCTAACCTTTGGACAACTTATGATTGGAGCAATGGTTGGAAAATTGGTGGCGGCTTTGAAGCCAAAGCTGAACGTTATGGCTATAATCCAACCGTCACTGCCGTCGCTGCAAACAACCCATTCGTTAACGGACAATTTAAACCGAACGTTGCACCAGGCTATGTGCGTGTTGACTTGATGGCTGCTTACGAACAACCTAAGTGGGCTGTACGTTTGAATATTAAAAACTTGATGGATAAAACGTATTATGATGCGGTTTATGATAATGGTGGATTCACAACGCCGGGTAACCGTCGCCAGGCCATCATCACTACCGAGTATAAGTTCTAGGAGTTAATTTGCTGTTAAGTTTGCCGGGTGTTTTGCTTGATGATGAACTGAAATCCATTCGTGCTTTGTTAAAAAAAGCACAATGGGTGGATGGACGCACAACAGCCGGCACACAGGCAGCACAAGTTAAAAATAACCAGCAACTGGCCGAACAGGACCCGTTGCTGGCACAAATTCGCAGGATCGTGTTGCAGGCATTGCATCGCGATCCTTTATTTTTTTCTGCAGCGCTGCCAGATAAAATTCTGCCGCCGTTTGTGAATCGCTACGTGGGCGACACCAACCATTACGGCTTTCATGTGGATAGCGCCATGCGCAGCATGCCGGATGGCAGTGCACGGGTGCGGGCAGATGTATCGGCCACATTGTTTTTGAATGACCCTGACGAGTACGAAGGCGGTGAGCTGGTGGTGCAGGACGTGTTCGGCGACCAGCGTATCAAGCTTAAAGCTGGCTCAATTGTCATTTACCCTTCCAGCTCGGTGCATGCCGTGACACCAGTCACACGTGGCGAACGCTTGGCCAGTTTTATGTTTATCCAGAGCATGGTGCGCGATGCCGCGCATAGACGCATGCTGTTTGATATGGATATGGCCTTGGTCAGGCTGCGCCAGCAGCATGGTGAAACTGCCGAGGTAGTGCAGCTCACCGGTATTTATCATAATCTGTTGCGTCAGTGGGCGCTGTAATACACATGCAAGCCCTGCCGTTGTTACCGTATTTGGCGCAGCAAGCGCAAGCCAAATTGCCTGTCGATATCTGGCATTATTTGCAGTCCGATGCAGGTTGCGGCGCGCAATTGCAATCTAACGAAGCGGGTTGGCAGATAAAAAAGCTTATCCCACGCCCGTTGACTGCCTTACACCACCCCAATACTCAATGCACGATGTTTGCTGAGCAGTGGGCGCACCCGATTATGCTGGCACCAGTGGCATATCAACGATTGTTTCATGCCGATGGTGAAATTGGCACAGCGGTGGCCTGTAATGCCCAGCAAGGGCAGATGATGGTGAGCAGTCTCGCCAGCCAGTCGGTCAACGAGATCGTGAAGCAGGCACAACAGCCATTGTGGTTTCAGCTTTACTGGCAAGGCGACAGAGCGCGCACAGAGGTCTTGTTACGCAAAGCGTTGGCGGCGGGTGTGAGTGCAATTGTGTTTACGGTGGATGCGCCAGTGAAGCAGGCGTTGATTGATTTGCCCAAGGGTATTTCGGCTGTGAATTTAGCCCAGCCACTGGCTATGCAGGCGTTGCAGGCCGGGCAAAGTCAGGTATTTGATGGCTGGATGACGCAGGCACCAACCTGGGAGGATGTGGCCTGGTTGCGGCAACAAGTGACTATCCCATTGCTGATTAAAGGCCTGATGCATGAGGATGATGCCAGGCGTGTTGTGGCATTGGGTTGCGACGGCATTGTCGTCTCTAATCATGGCGGGCGTGTGCTAGATGGCACGCCAACCGTGGCTGCGGTGTTGCCGGAGATGGTGGCTGCCGTGGCTGGGCAATGTAAGATTTTGGTTGATAGTGGTATTCGCTCGGGTCAGGATGTATTTAAAGCATTGGCCATGGGCGCGGATGCCGTGTGTATCGGCCGCCCTTATGTGTGGGGACTGGCCGCTGAAGGCGCAATGGGGGTGGCTAAAGTCATCCGCACCTTGCGTGATGAACTGGAAATGACCATGGCACTCACCGGCGTGTCTAGCCTGGCAGAGATGCGTCAGGTCAAATTGTATGTGTAACATAAAGGAAGTAAACATGAAAAGAATTGGTTTTTCAATCTTATTGGCCGTTGGCCTGTTGGGCTCTCACGTTGCGGTGGCTGCGGCCGATTGCAAGTCTTATCCTAAAGAAGAGTGGGCCTCGGAAGAAACGCTCAAAGAAGCAATGGAAGCCGAAGGCTATACCATTAAAAAGTTTAAAGTAGACGGTAATTGTTACGAGATTTATGGCCGTAGCAAAGAAGGTAAAAAGGTCGAAATTTATTTTGATATGAAAACGCTGGCTATCGTTAAAGCCATTGGTTTGAAAGACTAAATGCACGCAGGGGCTGACATGCTGTGGCCTTGGTGGGTAAGGTTGAGCCACTGGCTGGTCGCGGCGGGCGTGATTGGTTTGTGGCTCATGAGTTATGTTTGGTATGAAACCGACTGGCTACATCGTACGGTTGGCTATAGCGTGCTGGCGATTGTTGGTACACGCATTGTGTTTGGCTGCCTGACGCAAGTCAGCAGTGCGCGTTTTTATCTACCTGGTTGGCAAGCGATGCGCACGCATATGGCTGAGATGCGGCAGGGCAGTATTGCTCCACATCGGGGCCATAATCCGCTAGGGCAGTGGTCGGTTTACCTGATTTGGCTACTCATCGCAGCGCTTGCGCTGACCGGCTGGCTCTGTCGCACCGATGCGTTTTGGGGTGAGGATTGGCCAGTAGCACTACATGCTGCATTTAGTCTGGCCTTGTTCGGCGTGATCGTTGTGCATGTGTTGGCGGTGATACTGGTGTCGCGGCTGTCTGGCCAGAATTTGTTATCACAAATGATACATGGGCGGGTTGCGCGCCTTAAAAGCAAATCAAATTGAAGCGGGTGCATGCGGCTATGCACGTGCCATTCATCGTCAAATTCTGCATGACTTTTGCCCCGTGCAAAAGTATCAAAATGTATCACTCTCTTTAGTCGCGGCCATTGTTCATTTAAGATGGCGCATCTGCTTACCTAAGTGACGTTTTATGACGATTGTTTTGCTGTGCTGTTTTGTGCGTTAAGTGTGAAATAGCATGCGCACATTGTGTTGGTTAATCATGCTGTTGTCTGTTGCTTGTGCCCAGGTGCAAGCGCAGGAGTCACTGTTTTACAACGATGGTGATCCGTTAGACACGCAAGTACAAACCTTGCCCAAAATCCCGGGTGAGTATTGGGGCACGGGCGCTGGTTGCGCAGAGGTGAACTGGCAGCAAGCGTTAACACTGGCGGATGTGGCTGAGATCAGCTTATGCCATAACCCGCAAACCAGCGAAGTTTGGGCCAGTGCCCGCGTGCAGGCGGCGCAATTAGGCGTGGCTAAATCTGCTTATTTACCCAGTGTCACCAATAGCGTTTCCAGCAATATGGGCGTGTTGAATCCCGAGTCTGCCACGCGTGGAAATCCCAACCTGAATCTTTCTAACAGCCTGGTCGCGAGTTATTTGTTATACGACTTTGGCAACCGCAAAGCCAATGTAGAGAGTGCGCGCCAGTTATTGCTGGCAGCAGGAGCGACGCAAAGCAGCACGGTGCAAACGGTGTTGCTCAATACCATTGTTGCTTATTACCAGGTGCAAGCCAATATGGCGGCGCTCACCGCTGCCCAACAGGCCGAGCGCGCGGCAGAAGAGAGTTTTAAAGCGGCCAATGCGCGCTATCAGGCCGGCGTGGCAACCCCTGCAGACAAATTGCAGGCGCAAACCGCATTTGCCCAGCTGACGCTGCAACGCATTACGATTGAGGGCGCCCTCAGGGTGGCTTATGGTAACTTGGTCAACTTGATGGGCTGGCCAGCCAACCGCAGTGTTATTTTAGCCAGCAGCACCAACGATGTGCCGCCTGGTATTTTAGACGATGTGGCTACGCTGATTGAGCAAGCCGGGCAACGCAGGCCGGATTTACTGGCCAGTGAGGCACAAGTGCGTGCGGCCGAGGCCAGTATCGCCGCCAGCAAAGCAGCCAGTAAACCAACTATTAATGTAGGCCTTGCCAACAACCTGCAAGATGGCTCGCAATATGCAGCCAACAGTGCCACTACCTTGGGCGTCACCGTTTCTATTCCTTTATTTGCAGGCTATGCGCCTACTTACCGGATTCGTGCAGCCGAGGCGACGGCTGACTTGCGGCTCGCTCAACGTGACCGATTGCGTTTGCAAATTTCACTGGATGTGTGGAGCGCCTATCAAAACCTGCGTACTGCATTGCAATCGGTGACTGCCAGTAAAACCTTGCTCGAAAGTGCAGAACAGTCTTATCGGGTGGCTTTTGGCCGGTATACGGCAGGCGTGGGCAATATCATTGATACGCTTAATGCACAAAGCGCACTGGCGACGGCCCGCCAGCAAAATATACAGGCCGGGCTTAATGCGAATATCACGCGCGCGACTTTGGCGCAGGCGATTGGCGTGCTCGACCATGCCATGATTCAATCGTTACCCGGTGCGAAAGCACCGGGTCAATAAACGGACACACATTTATGAAGCGCATCAAAAAAATACTGGTGTTGTTGCTGTTGGTTGCGATAGCCGCGGCAGGCTATTGGTATTACAAACAGAGCCATCAACCCAAACCAGAAGACCTGTATCGGCTGGATGAAGTGACGCAGGGGCATGTTGAGCAAACGGTGTCTGCCAACGGCACACTCAATCCGGTTAGCCTGATCAGTGTTGGTACGCAAGTGTCAGGCATTGTGCGAAAAATGTATGTCGACTTTAATGACGTGGTTAAGCAAGACCAGATACTGCTAGAGCTCGATAGCCGGTTGTTTAATGCGCAAATTGCGCAGTCACAAGGCAGTGTTAGAAATAACGAAGCGGCGGTGGAGCTCGCCATTGCCAATGAAAAGCGTATGCGCCAACTCTATGCGCAGGAGTATGTTTCCAAGCAGGAGCTGGATACTGCGGTGCAAGTGTTGAAGTCGGCCAGGGCGCAACTGGAGACTGCGCGTGGCTTGCTGGCGCGCGATGTGACCAATCTCAACCTGAGTATTATCCGCTCGCCAGTGTCTGGCGTGGTGGTCAATCGGGTGGTGGATGTCGGCCAGACCGTGGCCGCCAGTTTTCAGACGCCAACGCTGATTCAGATTGCGCAAGACCTGGCCAATATGCAGATTGATACCAGTTTTGCCGAAGCGGATATTGGCAAAATTAAAGAGGGGCAAAAGGTCAATTTTAATGTGGATGCCTTCCCCGACCGCAGTTTTGAGGGCGTGGTGAAACAGCTGCGCCTGAACTCGACCAACACCTCTAATGTGGTGACCTATAACGTGGTGGTATCGGTGAATAACCAGGATTTAACCTTGCTGCCGGGCATGACGGCCTACGTGAATATTATTGTCGACCGTGCGCGACACGCCTTGCTGGTGCCGAATGCCGCTTTACGCTATAAACCAAAGTTGAGTGCTTCTGCGAACCCGGCTTCATCGCAAGACGCTGGTGGTGAGGGCAAACGCGGTGGGCGCAAACATGGCGCAAAAGGCGAAGGGCGGGGTGCCTCTGCCAGCAGCACTATGGGCAAGATTTATGTGTTAAGAGCTGGTCAACCTGTCATGGTGCGTGTACACACCGGCATCACCGATGGCCGCTCAACGGCAGTGTCTGGTGAGGGTTTGGTGGCCGGAGATAAAGTGATTGTCAGCGAGTTGCAAGCCGATAATGCGCCCAACAAAGGCCAGGGCAATAATAATGGCCCACGTGGCCCCAGAATGTTCTAGGCTGGGTAGAGCGCCATGCAAAAGTCAGTCATTGAGGTGAGTCATCTTTACAAGGCTTATCAGACCGCCGCAGGCGACTTTCCGGTATTAAAGGAAGTCAATTTGCAGGTGTTGCCCGGTGATTATGTCGCCATCATGGGGCCCTCCGGCTCTGGTAAGTCGACCTTTATGAATATATTGGGTTGCCTGGATATGCCAAGCGCAGGCAGTTATGTGCTCGATGGCTATGCGGTCGCCACCATGACGGTGGATCAAGTGGCAAAAGTGCGTAACCAGACTATAGGCTTTGTGTTTCAGGGGTTTAACTTGCTGGCGCGCGCCAGCTTACTGGATAACGTGGCGTTGCCGCTGGTGTATGCAGGTGTTAGTAAAGCCGAGCGTCATGCACGGGCTAGCGTGTTGCTGGAAAAGGTCGGGTTGAGCAAGCATATGCACTCTCACCCCAACCAGATTTCTGGTGGCCAGCAACAGCGGGTGGCGATTGCACGTGCGCTGGTGAACCAGCCGCGGCTGATTTTAGCCGATGAACCTACTGGCAACCTGGACAGCACTACCAGTGAAGAAATTATGGCTATTTTTGATGGTCTCAATCAGGAAGGCATCACTATTGTGCTGGTGACGCATGAAACCGATATTGCCGAGCATGCCAAGCGACAGGTGCGTTTTTTGGATGGGCGCATTGTGCAGGACAGCAGGCAGTTACACGAGGCTGGTGTATGACGATGCCTGCTAGTTTTGTGATCTCAAGGAGCCGCCATGTTTAGCGCCATGCTGGGGGAGGCCTGGCATGCCATGGGCGCCAACCGCTTGCGCACCTTTTTAACCATGCTGGGCATGGTGATAGGCGTGAGTGCAGTGGTGCTGATGATGGCCATCGGCCAAGGCGCAGAAGCCTCAGTCAAGCGCTCTATCAGTGCCATGGGCAGTCATTTGTTTGTCGTGCTTTCCGGCCCACCCAGAATGGGCGGCGCGCGTACGGCAACCGGCAATGCGCCCTCACTGAATGTGCGCGATGCCAATGCCATCAGCGAACTGTACGGAGTGGTCGGCGTCGCCCCCGTCACCATGGGCAAAGGGCAGGTTGTTTATGCCAGCAATAACTGGAATACCGATGTGATTGGCACTACCGCAGATTACATGGATATCCGTGGCTGGGGCTTGTCTGCGGGCTACCCGTTTTCTGCCTCGGATACACGCTCTGCCACGCGCGTTGCCTTACTCGGTAAAACGGTAGTACAAAACCTGTTTGGTGAAGAGGATGTTGATCCTATTGGTAAAACCATACGCATTAACCAGCGTCCTTTTGTTGTGCTGGGTGTGCTCGATAGCAAAGGGCAAACGCTGGATGGGCGCGATCAGGATGACACCATTGTGGTGCCGCTGACCACCGCCCAGCGCAAACTGTTTGGTAACCAGTTACCAGGCACCGTGCGGCAAATCATGGTGCAAGCAGAGTCAGATAACGCCATGACTATGGTAGAAGAAGCGCTCAATAGTCTGCTCAATCAGCGGCATAATATTCGCGAGGGCGCAGACAGTGACTTTTCGGTGCGTAACCTGACGGCAATTGCTAACTCGGCGGCAGAAACTGCGCGCACGATGTCGCTACTGCTAGGGGCGATTGCTTCAGTCTCATTGCTGGTGGGTGGCATTGGCATTATGAATATCATGCTGGTATCGGTGACCGAGCGTACACGCGAAATCGGCATTCGCATGGCGATCGGCGCGCGCGAGCAGGATATTTTGATGCAGTTTTTGCTCGAAGCCATCATGATCTCTATCGTCGGGTGCCTGATCGGCATCGTGATAGGTGTGACTGGCGCGGTGCTGGTGAGTATGTTTACGCAGGCAGAAGTGATTGTTTCAAGCGCGTCTGTATTGATTGCATTTAGTGTCGCTGCCAGTATCGGTGTCTTTTTCGGTTTTTATCCCGCCAGAAAGGCCGCACGTTTAAACCCGATAGAAGCGCTACGTTATCAATAAGCGTGCGCCCAAGTAAGTCGTTGGCCGCTAGTCTATTTCAATCGGCGGCGCTACTTTGAGTACTTCTTCTACCGTGGTCAGGCCAGCGGCCACTTTTTCTGCGCCATTCAGCATCAGTGGTTGCATGCCCGCTTGGGTGGTGGCTTGTTTCAACTGCAATAAATCAGTTTCTGGCGTAATTAGTTTACGTAGCGCGGGGGTCAGCGTCAGCATTTCATAAATGCCGGTGCGGCCGCGATAGCCCGTTTGACGGCACTCCTGGCAGCCTACCGCTTTCATCACTTTGGCTGGTTTTTTTGCTTTAAATGGGCGCGTCACACTGGCCCATTCCTGGTCTGAAATCTCTGCCTCGGTTTTGCAATGCGAGCATAGTGTGCGCACCAGGCGTTGCGCCATAATACCAAGCAGGCTGGAGTGAATCAGGTAGGCAGGCACGCCTAAATCCAGTAAACGTGTCACAGCCGACGGTGCATCGTTGGTATGCAGCGTAGAGAGCACCAAGTGGCCAGTCAGCGCTGCCTGAATCGCCATGTCGGCGGTTTCCTGGTCGCGAATTTCGCCCACCATGATAATGTCCGGGTCTTGCCGCATCAGGGTGCGTATGCCTTCGGCAAAGCCCAGGCCGATATTCTGCGTCACCTGCATCTGGTTAAACGCCGGTTCTATCATCTCAATCGGGTCTTCCACCGTGCACACATTCACCTCGCTGGTTGCCAGTTGTTTAAGTGTGGTGTACAGCGTGGTGGTTTTGCCCGAGCCAGTTGGGCCGGTCACTAAAATAATGCCATTCGGTTGGTGCGTCCATTGCGCCCATTGCTCGCTCTGGCGTTTCGAGAACCCTAGCAGTTGAAAGTCCTGCACCAGAATATCCGGTTTAAAAATTCGCATCACCAGCTTTTCGCCAAAGGCGGTCGGCATGGTGGATAAACGCAGCTCAATTTCTTTACCGTCAGCACTCACCGTTTTGACACGACCATCTTGCGGGCGGCGTTTTTCCACCATGTCCATCCGGCCCAGCAACTTAATGCGGCTGGTAATTGCGTTCATAATGTTGCTAGGCAGCTGATAAACCTGGTGCAGCACACCATCAATACGAAAACGCATCAGCCCCATATTGCGGCGTGGTTCCAGATGAATATCACTGGCACGTTGCTCAAACGCATATTTAAACAGCCAGTCGACAATATTCACCACGTGCTGCTCATTGGCGTCGAGCTGACGGTCTTTGCCCAGCTCGATCAATTGTTCAAAGTTTTGTACGCCAACAATTTGCCCGGCTTTGGCCGCATTGGCCGATTGAATCGCGGCAGATAGCTGGTAAACCTCAGGCAAGTAACGCTGTAAATCCAGCGGATTCACCATCACCACTTGTATTCGCAGCTTGAGCAGCCGCTCCAGATCGTGCAGCCATTCCTGGTGGAATGGGTCAGCCGTCGCAATTGTCGCAATCCCGTCTTTGACCGTAATCGGCATAATGCGCAAACGCTCAGCATAGGCTTGCGACATGATTTGGGCGGCGGCGCTAAAATCTAGCTTGAGCGGATCAATTAAAAAGTAAGGAACGTCGGCCTTGTCCGCTACATAGCGGCTCAGGCTGTCAATCGTCAGCAATTGTGATGGCTGGCGCTGGTCGGGCCATTTTTGTTCGGCCACAATCACCACCGGGTGGATCTTGGAGCTATCGCGCTTGCGATCCTGATGCAATTTTTCTGCCCATGCTTTTTCGATGCGGCCATCTGAAACCAGCATACGCAATAAATCGCCCAGACGCAGGCTTTCTATGGTTTTAGGCAGTGAAAATGGGATTGGACTATTCATGTCATATTTGGGCAGGAGTACCAGCATATGGTGCAAAAATCATGCCATGGAAAAGTGGCAGAAATGGTCACTTTCTCTTGTGATTTAAGTGCCTATACTGCGCTGATGTTTTCGTCATTCTGGCGTCGGCTGGTATCAAGGCGTGGCGGGATTGCAATAAAAAGTTATTTTTTAGATTGGTCGTCGTAGGGAAAGCATTGATGGCCACGCGTTTGTGGTTGTTTGTTGTGTTGTTTTTCGCTTTTTTAGCGAGTTACTTTTCTTTGCTTGCACAAAGAACAAGTAACCAAAAGAAAGTGCACCCCAGCTTCCGCTTGTTCCTTGCGCTACTCGGCTTGCCGGGCGGCTATCGAAACTCAACCTGGTAGCTCACACAAAGCGTGAGCTACTGCGGGATTCGGACAGCCGATGGCCGACAACTCCCGCCAATCCTGCGTTGCTCGGCGCGGCAGATGGGGACCCCGAACACCATGCGACTGCCATCACTCGATGGGTTTAAACAAATGAATCTTGTTTTTAAACCGTCCAAATTGAGGCGCGGCTACTTAAGTGAGATAAATCCCATCCCATCACGCTGAGTAGCGGAGACGAAGTGGGAGTTTTCGGCCATCGGCTGTTCGAGTTCCGCGGCGGCTTGCGCTTTTTGCAAGCCGCTAGGGCGAGTTTCGATGGACGCCCACTTTGTTGAGCAACGCAAGGGAGCCGAAGGCCGTGATGGCTGGGTGCCCTCTTTTTGGTTACTTTTTTGGGGCAAGCAAAAAAAGTAACTCGCCAACAAGGCGAAAGAACTCTGTAATAATCAGCTAATGTGAAACTACTCGCCAAAGAATTACTTTCCCAATCATCTACAATTTCATCTGAATCCGCATACTCAAATCCACCGCCTGAATATTCTTAGTCAGTGCCCCAATCGAAATTCTATCCACCCCAGTTTCGGCAATTGCCCGTACCGTCGTTAAATCCACATTGCCTGAGGCTTCAAGTAAAGCGCGCTTCTGGTTAATCGTCACAGCTTTACGCAGGTCTGCCAGCGCAAAGTTATCCAGCAAAATACTGGTCGCGCCAGCCGCTAATGCTTGCTGTAGTTCATCCAGGTTTTCCACTTCAATCTGGATATTATTAGTCTGCTTTAAGGCGAATGCGGCCGCAAGTACGGCAGCGATAGAGCCTGCTGCGGCGATATGGTTTTCTTTGATTAATATGCCGTCGTATAAGGCGAGTCTCTGGTTGGCGCCTCCACCGGTGAGTACGGCGTATTTTTGCGCTAAACGCAGCCCTGGCAGGGTTTTACGGGTGTCAAGAATCTGTGCGGGTAATCCAGCAATCGCATCGACATAGCGGCGCGTATGCGTCGCCACTGCAGAGAGTGTTTGCAGAAAGTTAAGCGCCGGGCGCTCAGCGCTCAGCATGGCACGCGCATCGCCTTGAATCTTGACTAGTGCTTGGTCAGGCTGCACGCGGTCGCCATCGTTGACTAGCCATGTTAACTGTATCGCTGGGTCTAGCTGAGTAAAGCATTGCTCTAGCCAGCCACAACCACAAATTACAGCTTGTTCGCGGCTAATGATAGTGGCGGTGGCTTGTGTGCCTGCCGGAATCAGGGCCGCAGTCAGGTCGCCATTGCCCATGTCTTCTGTGAGCGCAGCGGTGACCTGTTCAGCGATGATGGCTGGCGTCAAATAGTCGGGTAAGTGTTGGTAAAGCGGGAATGTGCGCATTTGGTTGCCAGCAAGGTTAAAAAATATGCATGTGACCATTCTAAGCCCATGCCAAAAGCTATTATAATAAAAGCGCCCCAAAACAAGCGATAAGATCAGCGATTTTTAGTCATTAGCTTTTCGTCATGGGGTATTTTTTTCGGGTAAAAGTCTCAATCTTCTGGCTCACATCACACTATGCAGCTTTTATATACGGTAAACAGTCCCTACGCACGCAAGGTGCGTATTGTGGCCATCGAAAAACATGTTGATCTGACGTTAACCGAGGTGGTGTTGTCAGCCCCGGATTGCCCGGTCAGCCAACATAACCCTTTAGGTAAGGTGCCTGTGCTGGTGCTCGACGATGGCGATGCCCTGTATGACTCGCGCGTGATTGTCGAGTATCTGGATCACCGTACGCCGGTCGCACACCTGATTCCGCAAGATCATTCAGCCAAAATTAAAGTGCGCCGCTGGGAAGCCCTGGCAGATGGCGTGTGTGATGCGGCGGTGGCTGCCATGCTGGAACAGCGCAAGCCAGACGCGCAACAGTCTGCCGCCTGGATTGAAAAACAGTTTGCCAAAGTGACTGCCGGGCTGACTGCGCTGGATGATGACCTGCTCAAAAAGAAGTGGTGTGTGAACGAAACCTTTAGTTTGGCAGATATTGCCTTGGGCACGGCGCTGGGCTATCTGGACTTACGCTTTAAGAATATCCAATGGGAAGGTAAATACTGGCAAGAAAAGTTTCCCAACCTGGCCAAACACTATGGCGTACTGGTTAAACGCCCCAGTTTTAAACAAACCATGCCGCAGCCATAGCTGTTAGGCTTTGCCGGCGCAGATAAACATTTCTGCGTCGGCCTGATGTTGTTTCCTCTCTAATTCTCTCCTGCTTTTACTGCGTTTTTCCCCGCCAATCATTGTCTGGGGCGGGCATCGTGCATCTTACATTTCTTGTTATCTTTTTTTTCCAAGTGTAAATATTTCTTTACCCTGTTGTTTTTACTGATTTTTTATTGAAAAACTAAATGATAATTGTTATCATTTAAAAAATAAACAAAGCAATGATGAATAAACTCTATGCAAGCGATAAATATGCCCGTTAAAAAAAGATTGCTCGACTTACTGGATGAGCTGATTGCGCATGATGGTTTTGGCAGCATCAAGGTCGATATTCGTTTGCTAAAGCGCGGACAAAAAGAAGTCATTATTGATTGCGGCAAACAATACCGCTTTGTGGTTGACTTTGACGCTGCGATAGAAAAATAAGCTTCATTTATTCTCTCAATTTCAGTTTTACAACCATGCGTATCCAGCATGGAGATTGAAATACTCAACGGTGTGGGTCCGTGAGACTTATTTTAGAGGTAGCGCAATGGCCTTCGAGAGGAAGGGGAACAAGCGCTTGTTGAGGAGATTTAAAATCATGAAAGTTTCAGTATTAGCACTTACTTTGGGCATGGCATTTAGCAGCTCTGCTTTTGCAACACAAGCGGTATGGGATTCAGCTACCCCATGGGGCACAGCGACACCAACCAGCTACGCTGAGTGGAATCTTTTTAACGGCACGACCGATACATCACCAGAAGTTGCTTTGACTGCTGGCACCACGGCTTCCGTAAAAGAAACATCAGGTGGTTCTTTCATTACTGGCGGCGGCAATATTTACAGTTTTTCTGGCGCAACTTCTTTCACAGCAACATTGAGCGGTGCAACCAGTGGTTTGTTTGATGTTTACCTGCGTATTGGTACGCTGGGCACATTGGCCAGCGCGACTGCGACATTGAACGGTGTTTCTGCCACTTCTGTGCTGCAATTCAATGAAGATCAAGGCACTGTCATGGGCGGCGCCACTGCTGAGCAAGAGCTGTTCTGGAAATGGACCAGCGTTAGCGCAGCCAGCCTGTATACCTTTAAATTCAACTCTACTTCATCAAGCATGAGCCTGGATCAATTGGCACTGGCTGCTGTTTCTGTACCAACAGTGACACCAGTACCAGAACCAGAAGCTTACAGCATGATGGCATTGGGCCTGGGCTTGATGGCTTTCGCTGCACGTCGTTCTGCTAAAAACAACGCCTAATTTTAATTAGTGCGGCGACTACAAAGGGGCGTTCGGCCCCTTTGTTTCTATCCAACCCTAGAATAAAAGTGCTCCCTTATGGCAAGCTCTGACCACTCCTGGCAACAACGTTTTAAAAAGCCTGATTTATCGCGCCGACCTGTCGGTATCATCGTTATTGTGTATTGGCTAGCCATGGCTTCATGGAGTTTGCTGGCACAGGCAGATGAGCAAATGGTTGCAGAGACTGTGAGTGAAGAAGTGCCTGCCCAAGCAAGCAAGCCGCAGAAAAAAGCCGATTCTGAGCAGGTAGATACCTTGCCTGAAGTGTCGGTGACAGATACTAAAGTAAAAGAACCTGAGACGGGTATCAATAGGACGTTGCCGATTACCACCATCACCAGTGAGCAACTGCAACGTGCCCAGCCCAGCAATATTTTTGATGCGGTGCGATCTGTGCCTGGTGTGTCTATTTCTGGTGGTCCACGACCTAGCGGCATGACATTCAATATTCGCGGTTACGGCGACAATGAAGATGTCATGGTGAAAGTGGATGGCGTACCTAAAGGGTTTGAAAAGTACCGCATGGGCGGCACATTTATTGAACCAGAGTTATTGAAAAGTATTGAGGTGCAGCGTGGCCCGCAAATCACCAGTGGTTCAGGTTCATTAGGTGGCACCATTAATGCCACCACGAAAAATGCAGAAGACTTTTTGAAGCCCGGCCAGAAATATGGCGGCAAAGTTAAGTTTGGCTATGGTAATAACAGTGATGAATATTCGCGCTCTTACATGTTGTACGCGCGGCCAGATGAGCGGGTGGATATTTTGTATAACTACTCCAATCGCCAGGCGAATAACATGACTTTGGGAGATGGCACCAAGCTGGATAGCTCGGCCATTGAATCCGTTTCGCATTTGCTTAAGGTAAGTTTGTTTCCCACTGAAGACCTGCAATTAGTCACCTCTATCGTCAAATTCGATGATACTGGTTTGCAGCCATATGATGCGACCGGTGGCCAGCCTGGTTTTTTTGGTAACGTGATTCGCACGGTAGACGACCTGACCTGGTCTGAAACCGTGAATTATGACCCAGAAAGTCCGTTGATTAATTTAAAAGCGACAGTAGGTGCCGGACATACGAATCTGCATGATTTAATCGGGCAGGGGCCTTCGTTTGGTTCTACATTTAATCCGCGGCAATCTCAGTGTAATGGAGTTGTTAATACCTCGAATCCTGCTGATACAACGACTTGTCGCGGTAATCTGAATGATACTTACGAGTATAGGACCAAGACGGTAGATATTAGTAACCGCGCAGTGCTTTTTGAGTCGGATTCATTGACCGCTTCATTGCTGGCGGGTTATCAATACAACTCGAGTGAACGGGAAATTTCAAGGTTTTATGATAACCTCAATACGTTCATGCAATCCTTATATCCCAATGGATTCAATGCCTCAGCACCGCCCGGGCGCAAGTCGTTTGAGGCAATGTATGTTCAGCCAAAGCTGGAGATCGGCCAATTCACAGTTACTCCTGGCTATCGGCAAGACCGTTATAAAGTAGAGGCTGCTGGTGGGACACTTGATTTACTGGAGCCGTATGATCAGAAAAGCACGATCAGATTTAAAGAAGAGACCTGGAGCTTGGGGCTGGCTTATGATGCTTTTGCTAAAACTAACCCGGACAAGCTGACCTTTTATAGCAACTATGGCCAGGGTTTTCGTCCGCCGTTGATTGATGAGTACTTTACTCAAGGCGCTTTTAGCCGCTGCCGTAGTGGGTTGATGCCTGTCAATGGACCTGCATCGTTCATTTGCGGTGACTTGTACCAGCCGCAACGATCCGAAACGACAGAAGCCGGGGTGAGCTATCAAACGCCACATCTACTGAATACCGATGTCTGGTTTTCTGGAAAGCTTAACTTTTACCATACCTATACTTCACATCTGTTGATCTCGCTGCGAGGAGATACGGATGGCAATATCACCCAAAATGGCTGGGAGCGCCGCAACGGTGTAGAGGTGGAAAGTTTTATGCAATATCACGGATTGTATTTACGCACGGGTTATTCGAGATTAAGAGGCGAGATGTTCACCGGCTTAACTTATGCGCCTTTATATACTGCGCCAGGCAATGCATTGAATGTTAACCTTGGCGCCGAACTGACTAAGAACCTGGATGTTAATCTGACCTACCGTAAAGTGTCGGAAAGAAATATTCTGCTGAGTGGGGATGGTACGAACAATAGCCCTTATCAGTTTGGTGTGCAGGATGCATTTGAGCTATGGAATGCGGGGGCGCGCTTTAAAGTGAATGAGCAGCTCACGTTGCGTTTAATTGGTGAGAACCTTAAAAATGAGATCTATCGTCTTGATGGTTCTATGGGCGGCATTGGTATCTACGGGCCCGGCAGAAACGTAAAGTTTTTGGTGGAGTTAACTTATTAATACGCCCGGCACCGCTCACTAGCTTTTCTTTTGAGCATAAAAAACGCCCCGTTGTTAAGCGGGGCGTTTTTACATTCAAGCTGTGGTTTAGGCAACCTGTTTGCGGCGGGATGCACGTGCAACCAGCATGAGCCCCGCCATGAGTAGGGCGTAGGTTTCTGGCTCAGGCACGGCAGTTGCCGTCACTTGCCAGCCGATGTCTGCAAAGGCTGCGTAGTCTAGCAGTGTGGGTAGCTCACGGTTACCTGCCGGTGTGCTGGGGTCCATCATGGTGGCTTGTGGCACACCTTCGACCGTACTCATGGTGCCAGTGGCCCAATGCGCGCCAAAGCGATCCAGTGGAATGGCATCACCATAAGCCGTGACGGAATTTGTGCCAGTGAAGTAGCCATTGTCAGTCTGTGCCCACCAGGAGTCTGCCGAGCCAAAACCAAGGATATGGCCGATCTCATGCGTGGCCGTGGTTAGAAAGTCTGGTGTTCCTGGCATCAGGCCTGCCGCATCGCTGCCAAAGTGCCAGCTGTTGTTGGCGTTAAACCAGATCATGCCGCCCCAAACGCCATAGTCAGTCGCGCTAGCCCCAATGGCATTCTCCTGCCCACGGGTGGCGACTGCATCAGTAAATGCCTCTGAGCCGCTGGCGATGAGGTTGTATCCGCTATCAGCAAAACCGAGTACGCCTGGGGCCGAGTTTGAGCCGCCAACATAAATGCGCAAGGTGTCTGCAGCAATGTCGAGGTTGTTAAGAGTGATGGCGCCGCCGCCCAAGCTGGGGTGGGTGATTTGTACCGACCACTGATCGCCAGTTTGTGGCGTAATGGCGCTGAGGCTGTCGGTGAATCCACTATAAAATGAAGCTGCCTGTGTGAGTATTGCACGGCGTTCAATGATGGGCGCACCTGTTAGCAAGTCGGTAAAAAAACCTTTGGTGTCATAGGTGTAGTCAAACTCAATGGTTAATGCTTGTGCTGGCTGCGTGAGCATCAGACCAGCTAGCACTAATGCATGATGTAATCGCTTCATTTGTATTTTCTTTCTCTGCTAAAAAAGAGCAGGGATAAGCCTGCGAGCCATAATGCGCTGCTGCCAGGTTCCGGCACGGCAGACAGTGGAGTCACAGACCCCGTGCCTGCGCCATAGACCGCTTGCAGGGCGGAGATCGTCAGGCTGTTCAAGGGTAAAATCGGGCCGTTGTAGGCAGCGTTGGCAAACGTTGTCTCGGTGGGGGCGTCATCGTTGATGTAGTGCCCCATGCCCAGTGAATGCCCTAGTTCGTGTTGCGCGACCGCGTAGAAAAATATGGGCGACCAGCCTAGCCCAAAGCGCTCACCGTTAAATACCACATCGCCTGCCAGACCGCTGGTTGCAGTATCTTGCGGAAAGTAAGCATAGGCGTTGGCATCGTCTATAAATGGCACCACACCAATACGAATATCTGCCAGGCCTGTGGGGTCATATTCGCCGGTTTCCGGTAGCGGACCAGCGTCGGCAACTTCTATAAAGTGTATCGGCAGCACTGTGGCGTAGTCGGTAAAGGCTTGCTCAAAAGCGCTGCGCATAATGTCTACCGAGAATGGATGTCCGTTAGCATCGACCACGTCGCCATCAAACAGGTTGCTAAAGCTGTACGTCAGCGTGATGTCTGAGCCTGGGCCATTGGGTTGGTCCCAACTGGCATACATGGGGTAGTAACCAGCCCACGCCGCGTTTGAAAACAGGCATGCCAAGAGTGTGATATTTCTTACTCTTTTAAACAAAGGTGTCATGGCGCCACCTCGGTTTGCTGGGTAGTCAATCTGTATGCCCGTGTGATTAAGACGCTGCTTGCGCATGTCATATGAACCTCTCCTCTTTTTATTAATTGTTTGGGAGTTTATATGCTAATTGATAATGAGAATGATTGTCAATTTCATCTTAAGTTGAAGCTTCAAGCATTAGGGTTGTCGTTGTCTTCATGGCCAACGCCATTACGTGTAAAACTGGGCTTGATGGTTAAAGCAGCAAGCTAAGTGAGTGAGCACTTTTGCTTGTGGCTAGGGCTAGCCAGCACATATTAGTGAGGTGAAGCTAAAGGTGGTGGGAGTGGGGCAGAGGGTAAAGCGTGTGACACGCAGAAATCATTTACCTTAAGCGGAGATTTCTGCGCACTGTATTATAGTGGCGGCATGTCATCATCAGCCAGCAGCTGAAGGTTGTTTTTATGACGCAAGGTTTGGCGTTCGTTCAAGCGTTTTTGTGCCGGGCTAGGAAAGTCGGTAAAACTGATCAGGCTGCGATCGATCAAAATACTGATTAAGTCCTCCAGCACGCGTGCCAGCTGAATATCGCTTTCACGAAAGGTGTGGTGCTTTTTCAGTTCATCATCCAGAAAACACAGGTATTCAGTATCTGCATTATCAATTTCAACCCAGTCCGCGGCCACTTGCGTGTCTGGGCTTGTTGCAATAATTGCACCTTCTTGATTTTTTAATACGTAGGCCATCAGGTGTCATTCCTCGTCACTTGGTGTTGATTATGATTATATTATGCAAGCAGAAGCAATAACCATGCCTTGCAAGTGGATTAAATGGCACCGGTAATAATGCCGCCGCCCAGGCAGACATTGCTTTCATACACCACCACGCTTTGCCCGGGTGTGATTGCCCACTGATGTTGCCCAAAGCGTATGGTTGCTTCTTCGGCATTCACGGCATCGACTTCACACGGCGCGTCTGGTTGGCGATAACGGGTTTTGGCGGCATAGACCCAGTTGGTTTGAGGCTCTTCACCGCTAATCCAGTGTAGTTGGCCCGCTGTTAAACCATCGCTTTGCAGTAACGGGTGGTCGTGCCCTTGCACCACAATTAGCTCGTTATCAGCCATATGCTTGGCCGCAACAAACCAAGGCTCGCCATTACTCTCGCGGCTGCCACCAATTTTAAGCCCTTGGCGCTGACCAATGGTGTAATACATCAGGCCTTCGTGTTCACCCACCACTTTGCCTTCCGGCGTGCGCATCACGCCAGGGTGACGTGGCAGATAGCGTTGCAAAAACTCCTGGAACGGGCGCTCGCCGATAAAGCAAATGCCGGTGGAATCCTTTTTCTCAGCATTGGCAAGGCCATGCTCACGTGCAATTTCACGCACTTCACGCTTTAAATGCTTGCCCAGCGGAAACAATGTTTTTGACAATTGTGCCTGGTTCAGGCGTGACAAAAAGTAGCTCTGGTCTTTGCTGCCGTCATCGGCTTTGAGCAGTTGAAAGTTGCCAGGTTGAATCGGGTTTTCACGTACTTGCGCATAATGGCCGGTGGCGATTAAGTCTGCACCCATGCCCATGGCATGGTCCAAAAACGCTTTAAACTTGATCTCGGCATTGCACAAAATATCCGGGTTAGGCGTGCGGCCAGCCTGATACTCCTGCAAGAAGTTAGCGAACACTCGCTCTTTATACTCAGCGCTAAAATTCACGGTTTCGATGTCGATGCCAATTCTATCGGCAGCAGAAACGGCGTCGATTAAGTCCTGGCGCGAAGAACAGTATTCATCATTATCATCGTCTTCCCAGTTTTTCATAAACAAACCGGTGACCTGATACCCTTGTTGCTTTAACAGCAAGGCAGTAACAGAAGAATCAACACCGCCGGACAACCCGACGATCACATGTGGCTTACTCATAGTGCTTGGCCTAAATGCTTCAAAATGTCTAAAGAATAACGCTTGCCTGCGAGGTAGTCCTGCACACACAACAATACTTGCGGGCTGCGCATCAGCTCACCCTCTGCAGCAATCTCGGCTTCGGTTTTCCATAGCGTACGAATGATGCCATCATCCAATGCCTGCTCTGGGTAATGCGTGCCCAGCTTGCCGGTAAAAGCAAAGCGCAAATAGGTGATACCGTTTAATGGATGCTGCCAGTGATAAATGCCCACCAGCGCCTCTGGCGTGAAATCGTAAGCGGTTTCTTCCAGTGTTTCGCGAATCGCGGCTGCAATAATCGTCTCATTTTCTTCCAGATGCCCGGCAGGCTGGTTAAAGCGGTTGCCGCGGTCTGTGGTTTCTTCAACCAGCAAAAACTTGCCATCCTGCTCAATGATAGCCGCCACAGTGACGTTGGGCTTCCACTGCTGGGAGGATTTAGATGGATTTGAAACGGAGGAATTCAAGATGCGCAGGTTTCGTTAAAAGCGCTATTTTACCGCTAAGTGGTTGATTGGGGGAGGGTTAATTTAACGGTCTTGCTTGTACGCAAGTGCTACGCTATGAGGCGCCAGCAAGCTGTGGAAATAGTCCGACCAACCCATGCGCAATAAACTCGACCGACATGGCAGCTAAAATCAGGCCCATCAGCCGTGTGACGATATTGATGCCGATTTTTCCTAGATAGTGCGTAATGCCGTCGGCGAGTTGTAACAAGCCCCAAATAAATAACGCAATCATTGCCACCGGGATAATCAGACTTAAATGGCCCCAGAATCCCGGGTGTTGCTGCGCAGTGAGTATCATGCTGGAAATCGCACCTGGCCCAGCCAGTAAGGGGATGCTGAGCGGCACAATCGCAATCACTTCGCGCTCGGCCATATCCTGCGCCTCTTCGGCGGTTTGGCGCGTGCCGCCTTGCTTGCCATGCATCATGGAGATCGAAATTAGCAGCAGCAGAATGCCACCGCCGACCTGGAATGACGGAATGGTAATGCCAAAAAAGTCGAGAATCAGGTCGCCGATAAAGGCTGAGACACACAGTACAATCATCACCGTCATGGCGACTGTACGTGCAGTTTTGGCGCGTTCTGATTTGCTCCAGCCGCTGGTGGCGCTGATAAAAATAGGCAGGCAACCGATGGGGTTGACGATGGCGATTAAGGCGATCGCCACTTTGAGCAGATAAGCGTATTCAGTCATGGCCGATAGGAACGTTAACGTGCTTGCAGCTTGCCTGAAAAAAATAACCTTGGCAAATGACCGAAGCCGTTAATTTAGGCTGGGCGTTTGTCGAAAAACGTAATCGGTTGCGGCGGTGCAATCTGCAAGATATGTTTGCGTACTTTGCCCATGACGTGCATTTCGCACGGCTTACAGTCAAATTTGAGCGTATATCTGTCATTGCCGCTAATCAAAGTCATTGGTTCTGCTGTCACCGTACCTTGTACACCAATCACGCCTTTGGCCTCTTTCGGGCACAAGCCGTGGCTAAAGCGCAGGCAATGCTTGGTGATCATCACTGGCACTTCATCCAGTGTTTCATTGGCTTCATAGGCGCTGGCGATCAGTTTGACGCCGTGCTTGTGATAAAAGTCGCGTGCTTTCTGGTTATAAACGTTGGCCAGATAACTTAAGGAGTCTTGCGGATAAATGGCCGGTGGCTCGGCGGCGGCGCGCAATGTTGGGCGCTCGTAGGCAAGTGTTCTGATCGCAATCAGTTGTTCTACCGCATCGCGGCGTAATTGATTGACCACTGACGCTGGCAAAAACCAGCATTGGGTGAGCTCCAGGCTGATTTCTTTTGCTACAAAATCAGTATTACCCAGTTTTGCCAGATTTTCCCTAAGCGAATATTCGGCTTTGGAGGCATCGTTAGCAGCCTGTTTTTCAGCTTCGCATTGGGCGGTGGCGATAAAGCCTTGTTCATCGGTGAGTGTCAGCGCAAAGCCATCCTCGGTTTCATAGAGCACGGCGTCCAGTGCGATTTTGCGGGTGGCAGAGTCTTTCTCCAGCAAGCGCATAAAAGCATGGTCACGGTTGCGATATAGCTGCGTATTATTGCGGATATCGGCAGGCATTTCATTCGGGAACAGGCGTTGCGTATGGATATCCAACGTTTGCACCGTGTTCACCCGCAAGCCCACCAACTCTTTGTGCACATCAAAGTAACAGACGCCGTCACCATTATGTAGCGCAATGTCGGTGGCAACATCAATAAAGTCTTTGCCGACCTTGCGCACGGTGCCCAATGCTTCGCCTGAAAACTTGGGCGTATCAAACGCGCCAATATCCGCCTGGCGCCCATTGGCAAAGTAATCAGTGGCACTGCGATTAAACGTTTTTTCCGGTTGTGGCGTAAAGGTGTAGCTGGCATGTCCGGCAGAAGACTTAGCGTATTGCGGCATGTCTTCAAGAATCTCGTCCAGCAACTGGCGGTAATGCGCCGTGGCATTTTTCACATAAGGCAGGTCTTTGTAGCGGCCTTCAATTTTAAAGCTGCTCACGCCCGCAGCAATTAATGCGCGCAGGTTAGCGCTCTGGTCGTTATCTTTCATCGACAAATAATGTTTGTCTTTGCCGATAATGCGACCTTTCTGGTCCTCTAGCGTATAAGGCAATCGGCACTCTTGCGAGCATTCGCCACGGTTAGCGCTACGGCCGGTATGCGCATGGCTGATAAAGCACTGGCCGCTAAAGGCCACACACAAGGCACCGTGAATAAAATATTCCAGGTTAGCGGTGGTGGCATCGGCAATTTTTTTCACCGTGGCAATATCCAGTTCGCGCGCCAGCACAATCTGGCTAAAGCCCACCTGGTCTAAAAACTGCGCTTTTTCAACGGTGCGAATGTCGGTTTGTGTACTGGCGTGTAGCTGGATAGGCGGTAAATCCAGTTCCAGCAAGCCCATGTCCTGCACAATCAAGGCATCGACACCGCTGTCATACAATTGATGCACCAACTGGCGCACACCCTCAAGCTCGTTATCGTGAAAAATGGTATTGAGTGCGACAAACACCTCGGCATGAAAGCGGTGCGCATGCTGCACCAGTCGCGCAATATCCTGCACGGTATTCGGGGCTTTGGCGCGCGCGCCAAACGCCGGGCCGCCAATATACACAGCATCGGCACCGTGATTGATGGCTTCAATGCCGTAATCTGCATTTTTGGCCGGGGCGAGCAGTTCGAGATGTTTGCGGGTTTTTTGCATGGATTATGCATATAAATCAATAAGATGCGCACTATAACACAAACCCGGTTTGACTGTTCAGGTATTAGGTGTTACCTTGGTAACACTTTTTGAATCGATGGGATACGTGATGGCTACCACGAGCTTAAAATTACCCGATAGTCTAAAGGAGCGTATTGCAAAACTAGCCGAAGCTGCTGGTAAAACGCCGCATGCTTATATGGTTGAGGCGATTGAACAGGAAGCTAGTCGTGGTGAAAAATATCAGGCGTTTTTGGCAGAGGCAGAGGCTTCGTGGCAGGAGTATCAAAAAACAGGCATTGCCTATGCCGCTGAGGATGTGCATGCTTACGTACGCGCCAAATTACGAGGGGATACATTGCCAGAGTTGGTGCCAGTAAAGCGTGATCGATGACCGCGATACAATATACGCCCAAGGCAATAGACGATATATTGCGTTTGGTGTTATTCGTTTTAGAAACTGAACCAGCCTATGCCGAACACGTGACCGATGTGATTGAAAACGGCATACTGGTTTTGCAACATCATCCCCACATCGGGAGATTTTTACGCCAAGAAGACGCAAGAGAGCTGATTATTTCTCAAGGTAAATCAGGCTATATTGCATTATACAAATACGAAGTGTTTCGCGACATTGTCACTATTTTGGCGATTCGCCACCAACGTGAAGTTGACTATCATTGAATAATCATCACTTACTACAACGCTCGCTGCAGGCCGTCTGGCACCCATGCACGCAAATGAAACATCACGAGCGCTATCCGCTGGTGCCTATTGCGCGCGGCGAAGGTGCGTGGCTGTTTGATACTGAAGGCAAAGGCTATCTGGATGCGGTGAGTAGCTGGTGGGTCAATCTGTTTGGGCATAATCAGCCCACCATTAAAGAGGCGATTAAAGCGCAGCTAGACCAACTAGAGCACGTGATGCTGGCCGGGTTTACCCATGCGCCTGTGGTGGAGTTGTCAGAAAAGCTTTCTGCGTTGACTGGCTTGGGGCATGCGTTTTACGCGTCAGACGGCGCCAGTGCTACCGAGATCGCGCTCAAAATGAGCTTTCATTATTGGCGCAATATTGGGCAACCGCAAAAAACCAAATTTATCAGTTTGCAAAACAGTTATCACGGCGAAACGCTGGGCGCGCTCAGTGTCACCGATGTGGCGATTTTTAAAGACACTTATGCGCCGTTGATTCTGCAATCTGCGCAAATGCCTAGCCCGGATAGTCGTTTGGCTGAGGATGGTGAGTCGGAAGAGGCTTATGCGTTACGTTGTGCAGAAGCCCTTGAGCACTATGTGGCTCAACATCACGCTGAGTTGGCTGCTTTTATCATCGAGCCTTTGGTGCAGGGCGCGGCAGGCATGGCGATTTATCACGCCGTTTATTTAAAGCGCGCGCGAGAGATTTGCAGTCGTTATCAAGTGCATTTAATCGCTGACGAAATCGCAGTGGGTTTTGGTCGCACCGGCACTATGTTTGCGTGTGAGCAGGCTGGCGGAAAAGTCAGTGATATTGCCGATTTTATTTGCTTGTCTAAAGGCATTACTGGCGGTTATTTGCCCCTGTCGGTGGTGTTGACGACTGACGCTATTTACCAGGCTTTTTATCATGATCAGACCGTAAAAGGCTTTTTGCATAGCCATAGTTACACGGGCAACCCCTTGGCGTGTGCTGCTGCATTGGCAACCTTGAAACTGTTTGAGGCGAGCGATGTGCTTGGTGATAACCAGCACACTGCACGGCAGTTATGGGCTGCGGCCGCGCAATATGATTTGCCGTTTGGTCCTGTGCGCCAGCGCGGCATGATTACCGCATTTGAAGTCGATACCCCAAACCCTCAATTTGCACGTGACTGCTATGCCGCCGCCTTGAAGCATGGCTTGCTGTTGCGGCCGATAGGCAACACCGTGTACTGGATGCCGCCCTATTGCCTGACAGTAGCAGATATTGAACACCTGGTGCAAGCAACGCGTGCCGCTGTGGTGGAGAGCCTTTAATGCGTTGGCTGCTTGTATTATGCAGTTGTTGGCTGACGTTGGCGCAAGCCGCGCTGCCATTGAATGTGCCAGAAGCATTAGCCAAAGCACAATTGCCTGCCGAGAGCGTGGCAATTGTCGTGCAGCCTGTAGATGGCGGCGTACCCATCATCAGTCACAATGCCACCAAAGCCATGAATCCGGCCAGCGTGATGAAGCTGGTGACCACCTACGCAGCACTTGAAGCACTCACGCCCGCTTATCGCTGGAAAACAGAGGTTTATCGTAATGGTACGCTGAGTCAAGGTGTGCTAGACGGTGATTTAATCATCAAGGGCTATGGTGATCCGGCCCTCAATGTGGCGGATTTCTGGCGTTTGCTACAGTTGGTGCAACAGCAGGGTATTCGTCAGATCAAAGGCAATCTCATTCTGGACTTGTCCGTGTATGCGCCAGAAGTCAGCCAGCGACCCGTGCTGGACGACGAGCCGTGGCGCGCTTATAACGCTAACCCAAGTGCCTTGTTGCTCAATGGCCGCAATACCAGTTTCCGTTTTGCCGTGGCAAATGTGGGCAATAAACCTGCAGTGCAAATCTCACAAGAATTCGAGTTGCCGCAAATCCGTGTGATCAATACCATGCAATTGCGCAAAGGCGCCTGCAACGATTGGCGTAGTGATTTGCACTATAGCGTGACGCCACAAACCGATGGCGTGACGGTGGCTTTTAGCGGCACCTTGCCCGCGCAGTGTGATGAGCGCTACCTGGAGCTAAGCGTGCTCGGCGACACACAATACCTGTTGTTTAGTTTTAAAAAACTGTGGGCGCAATTGGGTGGGCAGTTTAACGGGCAGCTTTTACTGGCGCCTGTGATTGATAATGCTACGCTGGTGACAACCTGGTTATCGCCGCCGCTGGATAGCGTGGTGCGCGATATTAATAAGTGGAGCAATAATGTGATGGCGCGACAGTTGCTGCTCACGATTGCACTGGAGGCCGGGTTTACGCCGGCTGATGAGGCGGGGGCTGCGCTGGCGCTCAAGCAAACGCTACGTCAGCGTGGATTGCAGTGGCCTGAGCTGGTGTTGGAGAATGGTTCCGGTTTGTCGCGCAATGAGCGGGTCAGTGCGGAACATTTGGCACAGTTGCTCGTCACAGCTTACCAGCGCCCGGTGATGCCGGTATTGATGGCATCTTTGCCGATTTTAGGCATGGATGGCACCACCAAAAAACGCTTGGCAGAGGGTAACAGTAAAGGCATGGCTTATCTCAAGACCGGCTCGCTGGAGGGGGTGAGCAGTATTGCAGGCTATGTGCAGGATACGTCAGGCAAGCGTTATGTGCTGGTGGTGATCGCCAATCATGCTCGCGCCTCTGCCGTGCGTGCGGTACAAGATGCCTTATTAAAACAGTTGATTGAAGGGCGCTAGCGAGCGCTTAATCATTTGTGGTTAAAAGCGCGTAAAATAATGATCGTTTTCTGGGAGTAAACAAGTGAAATCTGCAATTAAATTAATCGGCCTGAGTGCCTTGCTACTGGCCATGACAGGTTGCCAAGCGCAATCCAATTCGTCCAATAACAAAGAAAGTACGCAAATGTCTGCCAATGTGACTGAGTTACAAAAAATTGATGCAGTGGTGGGTGCTGGCCGCGAAGCAGAAGTCGGCTTTAACGTCACTGTGCATTACACCGGCTGGTTATATGACGCCAACAAAGAGGACCACAAAGGCCAAAAGTTTGACAGCAGCCTGGATCGTAACTCGCCGTTTAATTTCTTTTTGGGCGGCAGCCAAGTGATTGAAGGCTGGGACGTCGGTGTGCAAGGCATGAAAGTAGGCGGCAAACGCACGCTGATTATTCCGTCAGAGATGGGCTATGGCGCACGTGGTGCAGGTGGCGCGATTCCGCCAAATGCGGCCTTAGTGTTTGATGTTGAACTGCTGGGCGTGAAATAAAAACCTCCGGTTTCGTCGCCATACGTTGTGACAAGATTCAAAAAATATCGCTTACATATTTAATGTATGCCGCGCGATCTTTTTTGAACTTGCGCCTAGTTTGGCTTAGAAACTGAAAATTTTTCCCGTCGTTGGCGGGTACGTTTTTATACTTGTGAAATGAGAGACTAAATGCAAGTCCAAGTGAAATGGATAGATGGCGTCAGTTTTGTCGGTGAGTCTGAAACCGGGCACGCGGTGGTATTGGATGGCGCGCCTGAAAATGGCGGCCGCAATATTGGTATGCGCCCGATGGAGATGTTGCTGATAGGCATGGGCGCGTGTACTTCGTTTGACGTGGTCACTATCCTTAAAAAGTCCCGCCAGCCGATTGTTGATTGTGTGGCAGAAATCAGTGCCGAGCGTGCAGATAGCGTGCCCAAAGTGTTCACCAAAATACATGTGCATTTTGTGGTGACCGGTGAAGGCTTGAATGAGTCTCAGGTTGAGCGTGCAGTTAAATTGTCTGCCGAAAAATATTGTTCTGCCAGCATCATGCTGCAAAAAGCATGTGAAATTACGCACGGCTATGAAATCAAAGCGCCTAGCTTTGATTAATGGCGCATGGGCAAGCGGAGGATGTCATGAGCATTCCTAATGGCATGATAGGCATTCGCCATGTGGCGTTATTTATCAAAGAGCTTGAGTCTGCGGTTGATTTTTATACGCGAATTGTCGGCATGCATATTGAATGGCAGCCTGACCCGGATAATATCTATTTAAGTAATCATGGTGATGTGTTTGCATTGCATCGCGTGGATTACAAGGCAGACCCCTTGCAGCGCCTGGACCATATCGGTTTCGTGCTGAGCGATGAAAAAGTCGTGGATGACTGGTATGCGCATATGGTGGCGAATGGCGTGCGGATTACCGAGGCGCCCAAAAGCCACCGCGATGGATCACGTGGGTTTTATTGCCTGGACAGTGTGGGCCATTTGCTGGAGTTTATTTATCACCCGCCAATTACACGCCACCTGCAAGGTGAGTGATGTGTTTGAAGCGCAAAAAACAAAAAAGCCTCCAGTCTCTGGAGGCTTTTTTATGATCACTATGATTGCTTAATCTGTAATCAGCTTGATTGAAAGTGTTTGTTCTTTATCTAGCACAGTAAGCAAACGGTCAATATTCGGGTGTTTGCCAGGATGATCTTCGGCATCTTCGGTATGCTCCGCATACAGGGCCAGGCCTTCTACTGCGGCATCGGTATTAATTTCACCAAATACTTTAAACAGGTGATGATATACCTTGATAGAACCCTGGGTGCCTGGCTTATTTTCAAGCACACCAACAGGCTGATTATTTTCATCATACAGTTCAATGCGTTTCACATGATCGGCACTGTCCAGTGTGAGAAGGTTGTCACTAAATTTTTGCATGGTTGACTTCTAGGTTACTACAAATCTTACAAGTGGTACGCTGTCCGCGTCATCACTTTGGAGGCCAGTCGCATCGCCAGTTTTACCGGAGCAGGCAATGCCGCGCCACCCAGTTGCTCGGCCGTCTCTGCGTGATGTTCCTCGTCTATTTTCATCTGCGACACAATCGCACGTGAGGCGTTGTCATGCGCAGGCAGTTGCTGCAAATGGCTCTGCAAATGGGATGAGACCTGATGTTCTGTTTCTGCCAAAAAGCCAAGATTCCATTTGTCACCCAACAATCCTGCTGTCACGCCCAGCCCCAAGCTGGCGCCAAACCACAGCGGATTCAATAGGCTTTTGCGACCACCAAGTTCATTCATGCGCTGTTCACACCAAGCTAAATGATCCACTTCATCGCGAGAGGCCTGCTTTAAAGCTTCGACATTGGCCGGGTCACGCGACACCAGTGCCTGGCCGCTATATAGCGCTTGCGCACAGACTTCGCCAACATGATTAATGCGCATCAGTGCGGCGGCATGCTTGCGCTCGCGCTCGCTGAGCGTTGCTTCATTGTCGATGTCTGCCGCAGGGTACGGCCGACTGGCGATGGCCGTACTGAACACTGTGCGCAGACCCATATCCAGCACGTTAATGGCTTTATCTATGCTCAGTGTCGGTAGGTTTAACATGATTCGCTTTCTGTGCGTGGCGCCTGTTTACAAATGCACTTGCTTTGCAAACAGGCGAAACATCATGGTTTAGCGGTGCTTACTTTAGCCGGTTCTTGTGCCTTTTGAACTGGCAAGCCTTTGAGCAAGTTCATGGCCTGGGTAAACTGGAAATCATCTTTGCTGGCAGGCTCAATCGGGCCACGTGTTTCAGCATGTTTCTCTTCTTTGAGTTTTTCAGCCGCAGCACGCGCTTTTGCTTCATCAGCAGACTTACTGTCAGCATTGCCCTTGCCGTCAGTCGGGTTGGACAAATGGCGTTTCAAATCGGCTTCGTGCAAGCTTAAACTTGGGTCAGAGCCGTCATCTACGATCACGTCCGGCACGATACCCTTGGCCTGGATCGAACGGCCATTTGGCGTAAAGTAACGCGCGGTGGTCAGTTTGATTGCGCTGCCATTGTTCATTGGCAAGATGGTTTGTACCGAACCTTTACCAAAACTTTGGATGCCCATGATGGTGGCACGTTTGTGGTCTTGCAGTGCGCCCGCCACAATCTCAGAGGCCGAGGCCGAGCCGGCGTTGATTAACACCACGATAGGCACAGACTTAAACTCCTCTGGCAAATCTTTCAGGTAGTCTGATTTACCGCGACGTGCGTAATCCATCGGGGTCGCGTTCAAGCGCATTTTCGAGTCAACCACACGGCCTTCGGTGTACACCACCAGGTCATCTTTAGGTAAAAATGCGGCAGATACACCGACTGCTGCATCCAGCAAACCACCTGGGTTGTTACGCAGGTCGAGTACCAAGCCTTTCAGAGGCGTTTTGTTTTCAGTTTGCAAGCTTTTCAGCGCTTTGGCCAGATCTTCTCCAGTACGTTCCTGGAACTGGGTGATGCGAACATAGCCATACCCTTGTTCAATCCATTTGTTCTTCACGCTTTGCGATTTAATGATGGCGCGGGTGAGAGTAAAGCTAAGAGGTTTGTCCTCGCCTTTGCGAATCACCGTCAACACGATTTTGGTATCTGGCGTGCCACGCATGCGTTTCACCGCATCGTTCAAGGTCAAGCCACGCACCTGGGTGTCGTCCAGTTTCATGATCAGGTCGCCAGACTTCAAGCCTGCTTTGTAGGCCGGGCTGTCTTCAATCGGCGTCACTACTTTTACCAGGCCGTCTTCCATGGCGACTTCAATGCCTAAACCACCAAACTCGCCTTGCGTGCCTGCTTGCAGCTCTTTGTAGGCATCTGCATCCATAAAGGTCGAGTGCGGATCCAGGCCTTGCAGCATGCCAGACAGGGCTTCATTAATGAGCTTTTTGTCTTCTACCGGTTCAACGTAGTCAGATTTTACTTTGGCGAACACTTCGGCAAATACACGCAACTCATCAATAGGCAGTTGCGACACGGATGTTCTGTCTGCCCAGGCGGAAATGTTGATACTGACCAGGATACCTACAAACACGCCTGCACCCAGCAAGCTGAATTTTTCTAATTTGGAACGCATACCATGCCTTGTGTGATCAATTAAGCGAAGAATATTACTTTAATAAGAGTCAAGTTGCATCTGTTGATGACAGCCTGTTTGCAGAGAGTAGACAGAACGCTGTTAAGTTCATTTTCCGCTATTTCAATAAAATTGACTATACTCTTCACGCAAATAAATGTTTAGAGTGAAATATGCAAAAGCCTATCGTAGAAATTGAATTTTGTACACAGTGCCGTTGGTTGTTACGCGCCGCCTGGCTGGCGCAGGAGTTATTGACAACGTTTGATACTGATTTAAGATCGGTGAATCTGGTGCCGGGCACCGGCGGTATTCTTGAGGTGCGTTGCGATGGTGCCGTGATTTTTTCACGCAAAGAAGCAGGGCGTTTTCCTGAGTCTAAAGAGCTAAAGCAGTTGATTCGTGACCTGATTGATCCAGAGCGCTCTCTGGGCCACAGCGATACGCCAGTGTTGGGCGCAGGCGAGTAACTGCGCTTTGGCGTTGAAGCCGTTATTTTGAGGCTTCTACTTCCAGCCGTTTGGCGCCGTTGTAGCGCGTGCTCCAGTAGCGTTCGTCCATGTTTTCGACGCGTACTTTGGCGCCGGCTCTAGGCGCATGGATAAACTGGTTGTTGCCAACGTAAATGCCCACATGTGAAAACGCTGATTTCAACGTATTAAAAAACACCAGGTCACCAGGCTGCAACTCTTCGCGCTTGACCGCGTCGCCCATTTCACTGATGGTGCGGGCAGATGGCGGTAAAGAAATCTGTGCGGCATGTTTGAACACGTATTGAACGAAACCACTGCAATCAAAGCCGGTTTCGGGGCTGCGGCCGCCGTATTTATAGTCGACGCCAGTCAGGCTCAAGGCGCGAATCATGATTTCTTCTACCTTTTCTGACCAGGCGCCCGCAATGCCGGACTGGCTCTCCATCACTTGCTCTTGTGAGTAGCTATAGGCGTTTTTCCAGCGCGTATCATCGCCTGGCGCGGCGACACTTTTGCATTGGCATAACAGCACGCTGACCAGTAAAGCAGCCAGCCGAATAAACGATTTATTCATCACAATCAAGGGCTTGGAGAAAGGGTTTGGTGGTTAGATAGAAGTGACAACGGCCTAAACCTTGCCATACTTTAGCGGCATGTGCAAGTATTTTGGCCTTTTTGCAGCGTTTGTCGCCATTGTTCGCGCATGCATTTATTGAAAAAGCCTGTCTGATTTATTGTGGCTCGTGGGATAATTGGCGTATGTCTTTTCAGCAGCAAGTCAGTTCCGCCTTTTTAGAGAACGGGTGTTTGGCGCAAGCCATGCCTGATTTCCGTAGCCGTCCGCAACAGCAGGAAATGGCGCAGGCGATTGCCGAAGCCATCGAACAACAGCAGCAATTAGTAGCTGAAGCAGGCACTGGTACCGGTAAAACTTATGCTTATCTGGTGCCCGCCTTGTTGTCTGGCGGCAAGGTGATTATCTCTACCGGTACCAAAACCCTGCAAGACCAACTCTATCAGCGTGACCTGCCCGCTGTGCGCGAAGCGCTTAAAGTGCCAGTTTCTGTGGCCATGCTCAAAGGCCGCTCCAACTACATTTGCCACTACCATTTGCAACGCGCCAGCCAAGAAGGCCGCTTCCAGTCGCGCGAAGATGCGCAATATATCCCCATTTTGCAAAGCTTTGCCGAGAACAGCCAAAGCGGCGATAAAGCCGAACTGGTCGAGGTGCCTGAGCAGGCCACAGTCTGGCAGCAAGTGACCTCAACGCGTGATAACTGCGTGGGGCAGGATTGCCAGTTTTACAAGCAATGCTTTGTGATGGAAGCGCGCAAGCAGGCACTGGCCGCCGATGTGGTCGTGGTCAACCATCACTTGTTTTTTGCTGATGTCATGTTGCGTGACGAGGGCGTGGCCGAGTTGCTGCCTAGCGCCAACACCGTGGTGTTTGATGAAGCGCATCAATTGCCGGAAGTCGCTGGCTTGTTTTTTGGCGAGGATATTTCCACCTCGCAATTAATGGATCTGGCGCGTGATAGCCAGATGGCTTACCTGACCTTGGCCAAAGATTGCGTGCCACTGAGTGAGGCCGTGCCGCCACTGGAAAAAGCCTGTCGTGATTTCAGGTTAGTGTTCCAGTTTGAAGGTGCACGTATGCCGGTGCAAAAAGCACAGGCATTAAAAAACTTTGACACTGCCTATCAGCGCCTGCTGGAGACCTTGGGCACGCTGACTGCTGTGCTCGAAACCCAGGCTGGCCGTGACCCCTTGCTTGAAAAATGCTGGCAACGCGGCGAGGCCTTGCTGGCTTTGCTTGAGGCCTGGTTAAAAGGTAACCAGGCCAACCTGGTGCGCTGGGTAGAGGTATTCAGCCAAAGCGTGCAGTTGCACGCCACGCCGCTCAGTGTGGCCGATGGCTTTGGCAAGCAACTCAATGCCCAGCCGCGCGCCTGGATTTTTACCTCTGCCACGCTGGCAGTGAAAAGTGACTTTAGCCATTATCAAGGCCAAATGGGCTTGCTGGCGGCACAGACCAAACATTGGCAAAGTCCGTTTGATTATGGCCAACAGGCCTTGCTCTACGTGCCATCCGGTATGCCTGAGCCTAACAGTAGTGCCTATACGGCGGCGGTAGCGGCCATGAGTTTGCCGGTGCTGCAAGCCAGCCGTGGTCGCGCCTTTGTGTTATGCACCTCACTCAAAGCCATGCGTGAAGTGCATGCACTGCTTAAGCAAGCGTTTGAAGAGCATGGGCTGGAATATCCGCTGCTCATGCAAGGCGAGAGTAACCGTACCGAGCTGCTGGATCGGTTTCGCGCCCATGGCAATGCCGTGCTGGTTGGCTCGCAAAGCTTCTGGGAAGGCGTCGATGTGCGTGGTGAAGCCTTGTCATGCGTGATTATCGACAAATTGCCATTTGCGCCGCCAGATGACCCCGTGCTTTCTGCGCGGATTGAAAAAATGAATACCGAAGGCAAAAATGCCTTTATGGAGTATCAACTGCCTTATGCGGTGATCACGCTCAAGCAAGGCGCAGGCCGCTTAATCCGCGACGAGCAGGATTTTGGCGTGCTGATGATTTGTGATCCGCGCCTGGTGGATAAGCCTTACGGCCGACGTATCTGGCAAAGCCTGCCACCCTTTCGGCGCACCCGCGTGCAGCAAGAGGTGGATGATTTTTTTACTTACATCAATAACGCCCTGCAACCATGATCACCATCGCCGCCCACGAATACACGCTCACCGCCATACGTGCGCAAGGGGCGGGTGGGCAAAACGTCAATAAAGTCTCTTCCGCCATTCATCTGCGTTTTGATATTCATAGCTCTAGCCTGAGTGATGTGATTAAAGCCCGGTTGTTGCATAGCAACGATCAGCGTATTACAGCTGAAGGCGTGCTGGTGATTAAAGCGCAGCAATATCGCACACAAGAAGCTAATAAGCGCGATGCGATTGCGCGTTTGCATGCCATTGTTGATACCGCCAGCCATGTGCATGCAGTGCGTTATGCGACCAGGCCGACGCTGGCGTCTAAAAAACGGCGGGTAACGGGGAAGATGCAGCGAGGGGTGGTTAAGCAGGGGCGGGGCAGAGTAATGGGGGATGATTGATAAAGTCATTCTTTGATTGCTTGGCGCTCATTGAGCGTTAACCTTCGTTATTCCGGCGTAGGCCGGAGTCCTGGTAGGGCGAGATAGCAATAAAAGATTGTTCAGATTGGTCAGCGTAGTCGTAGTGGGCATTGATGCCCACGCGTTTATGGTTGTTTGTGAGGTTTCTTTTCGCTTTTACAGCGAGTTACTTTTCTTTGCTTGCCCAAAGAATAAGTAACCAAAAGAAATGCACCCCAGCTTCCGCTTGATTCCTGCGTTGCTCGTCAAAGTGGGCGTCCATCGAAACTCGCCCTGACAAGCCACACACAACGTGGCTTGTTGCGGAGCTCGGACAGCCGATGGCCGAAACCTCCCACTTTGCCTACGCTACTCGGCGCGGCAGATGGGGGCCCCGAACACCATGCGACTGCCACCGAAAGCGAACTGAATAAAAAGAATCTGGTTTTTGAACCGTCCAAACTGGGGTGCTGCTACTTAAATGAGAAGAATCCCATTCCATTACGCTGAGTAGCGGAGACGAAGTGGGGGTAGTCGGCCATCGGCTGTTCGAGTTCCGCGGTGGCTTGCGTTTTTTGCAAGCTGCTAGGGCGAGTTTCGATGGCCGCCCACTTTGTTGAGCAACGCAAGGAAGCCGAAGGCCGTGATGGCTGGGTGCCCTCTTCTTTGGTTACTTTCTGAGGGGCAAGCATCAGAAAGTGACTCGCCGAGAGGCGAAATAAAAAAGCCACCCAAACTGCCTAAGAGTTAAGGTGGCTTTCTAGTGTCATGAAGGAACTCAGCGCGAGTTCATTTCTGTGTATTACGATCTGTAATCCGCATTAATCTTCACATAATCATAAGAAAAATCGCAGGTCCATACCGTGGCATCCGCATTACCGCGATTCAGCACCACGCGCACCAGAATGTCACTTTCTTTCATCACGGCTGCGCCTTGCTCTTCAACGTAACTCGCGGCCCGGCCACCTTTTTCGGCGACTAGTACATCGCCTAAATACAATTGCATGGTGTTGACGTCGAGGTCATCAATGCCGGCATAACCAATCGCGGCCAAAATGCGGCCCAGGTTAGGGTCGGAGGCGAAGAAGGCGGTTTTAATCAGCGGGGAGTGGGCGATGGCATAGGCGATTTTGCGGCATTCCTCTACATCTTTACCCGCTTCAACTTGAATGGTCATAAATTTGGT
Organism: Methylophilus sp. 5; assembly: GCF_000515275.1. Classification (NCBI taxonomy): domain Bacteria; kingdom Pseudomonadati; phylum Pseudomonadota; class Betaproteobacteria; order Nitrosomonadales; family Methylophilaceae; genus Methylophilus; species Methylophilus sp. 5. The sequence continues at coordinate 728,585 of NZ_KI911560.1, read as the reverse complement.
GGCGCCTTCGCCGTCTCTTACGATGGCTTGTGCCAGTTCGGTGGCGACATCAGTTAAGGCGTCGCGCAAGGTCACAAAGTCTGCACTTTGTTCGTTAATGGCTGCATTGCCTGCCTGGCCGGTGGCCATCAGGATTAGGCTGTCGTTAGTGCTGGTGTCGCCGTCGACCGTAATGCAGTTAAACGATTTATTCACGGCGTGCTGGATGATGCTGTCTAGCGCGGCCTGGCTGATGGCGGCATCGGTGGCTATATAACCCAGCATGGTCGCCATGTTAGGGTGAATCATGCCGGAGCCTTTGCTGATGCCGGTGATGGTGACTTGTTTGCCGTCGATAGTCAGCGTGCGTGAAGTGCCTTTGGCGACAATGTCTGTGGTCATGATGGCTTCTGCCGCATTTAGCCAGTTGTCTTCTTGCAAGTTGTCGACAGCCGGGGCGATGCCCGCCAGCAGTCTCTCCATCGGCAGTGTTTCCAGAATCACGCCGGTAGAAAACGGCAACACTTGCTCGGGGCTGATGCTAAGCGTTTGAGCCACGCCAATACAGCTCGCGCGTGCATCGTCCAGGCCTTGCTGGCCCGTGCCTGCGTTAGCGCAGCCGGTATTCACCAGCAGTGCGCGGATGCCTTTGTTCAGTTGCAAATGCTCTTTACAGACGGTGACGGGTGCTGCGCAAAAGCGGTTAAGCGTAAACACGCCAGAAACGCTGCTGCCTTCCGCTAGTGTGATTACCAGCACGTCTTTGCGGTTGGGTTTGCGGATATGCGCCTGGGCAAAGCCCAGTTGTACGCCTTGAACAGGCAGTAAAGCTTCAGCGGTGGGAGCAGATAATTTGACGGGCATCCGTTTTCCTTCAGTTTTTCAAAAGAATGGTGTTTTTTATAAATCAGGCGCGGCGCCAGGTGGTGCCTTGCGCAGTATCTTCTAATACGATGCCTGCTTCTGCTAACTCTTTGCGGATGCGGTCTGCTTCGGCATAGTTTTTGGCGGTTTTAGCGGCGATGCGCGCGCTGATCAGCGCTTCGATATCCAGTGTGTTATTGCTGGTTTCGCCTTGCATAAAGCTTTCCGGGTCGCGTTGCAGCAGGCCGATAATCGCAGCCAATTGTTTCAATAATGCGGCAGTGGCGGCAGATTTATCTTTGTTTAAATCGTTGGCGAGTTCAAACAACACGGCGATGGCTTCGGGTGTGTTGAAGTCGTCGTCCATGGCTGATTTGAATTTGGCGGTTTGTGGCAAGGCCCAGTCAATTGCGCTGTCTGTGGTTTCAATGCCACGCAATGCAGTGTATAAGCGCGTTAAAGACGCTTTGGCATCATCCAGATGTTTGTCTGAGTAGTTGAGCGGGCTGCGGTAGTGTGCGCGCAAAATAAAGAAGCGCACGACTTCTGGGTCGTATTGCTCCAGCACTTCACGAATAGTAAAAAAATTGCCAAGGGACTTGGACATTTTTTCATCATCAACGCGGATAAAGCCGTTGTGCATCCAGTAGTTAGCCATGGTGCAGCCATGGGTGGCTTCGGATTGTGCAATTTCGTTTTCGTGGTGTGGAAACTGCAAGTCCTGGCCGCCGCCATGGATGTCAAAGTGTTGGCCTAAATGCGCCGCACTCATGACTGAACATTCAATATGCCAGCCTGGGCGGCCATTACCCCAGGGTGACTCCCAATAAGGTTCACCGGGTTTGACTGACTTCCACAGCACAAAGTCCAGCGGGTCTTGTTTGTGGTTATCGACATCGACGCGTTCACCGGCGCGCAGGTCTTCCAGTGATTTGCCAGACAGTTTGCCGTAGTCGTTAAAGCTACGCACTTTGTAAAATACGTCGCCGTTGCTGGCCTGGTAAGCAAAGCCTTTGTCTATGAGCTGGCTGATCATCTCCAGCATGCCCTGTACATGCTCGGTGGCACGCGGTTCAATGTCCGGGCGGATAATGCCGAGTTTGGCCGAATCTTCGTCCATGGCGGTAATAAAGCGTTGGGTCAGGCTTTGGATGCTTTCGTTGTTTTCGTTAGCACGTTTGATGATTTTGTCATCAATATCGGTGATGTTACGTACATAAGTGACCTCGTAACCGCTGGTGCGGAACCAGCGTGCCACCATGTCAAACACCACCATCACGCGCGCATGGCCCAGATGACAAAAGTCATACACCGTCATGCCGCAGACATACATGCTGACTTTTTTTTCTGTAATGGGCTCGAAAACTTGCTTGCTGCGGGAAAGGGTGTTGTGTAGTTTTAACATGCTAACGAAATGTAAAAAGGATGAAGGCGTGATAAAATTAGCAGAAGTATTGTAGTGTTTAATTTATGTTAAACGTGTGGTGCTTGTTATTTTGTGTCGGCGAGGCGCGCCACAGCTTGCTCGTTTGTTGTCAGGTAAACCACGCAGGACACAAATTGGTGTTGAAGCATCGCGTAATAATCACCTAAACGCGCACTGTCTCTTGTACAATTCAAGTATAACATACTGCTAAAAATCAACGATTGCTCAGGTAATAAACTCATGAACGCAACATTAAAAAAAACTTTGCTGGTGTTGGGCGTCCTTTTAAGCCAGGTCACCTTGTCTCATTATACTTTGGCGGGTCAAACCAATGTAGAGCTGCGTGAAATTAACCAGCTGTCAGAGCAGGGCAATCAGGCGGCCGCGCTGGAGCGTGTGAATAGTTACTTGTCTGCCAACCCCAAAAATGCTGAAGCCATGTTTATGCGTGGCGTCATTCTGGTGGAGTTAGGCAAGCGCGATGATGCCATCAAGTCGTTTACTGAGTTGACAGAAAAGTACCCTAATTTGCCCGAGCCTTATAATAATCTGGCGGTGTTATACGCAGACCAGGGTCAGTATGACAAGGCTAGAAAAGCGCTGGAGTCGGCCATTAAAACGCATCCAAGCTATGCTACTGCGCATGAAAATCTGGGCGATATCTATGCACGGCTGGCGTCTGAGGCTTATGATAAAGCGCTCAAACTCGACACCTCAAATAGTCGTGCACAAGGCAAGCTGGCGATGATTACCGATTTGTTCGGTGGCAAACGTGCCGTTGCGCGTACGACCAACACCGTGCCGCCTGCGCTAGCTGCCACGCCTGGTGTGACACCACCTGTGAATGCTGTACCAGCTAACCCGCCAGCCACGCCGTCGTCAGTAACGCCAACACCTCCGGTTGCAGTGGCGCCGCCAGTCGTAGCTGAGACCAAAAAGCCTGCTGTGGTTGAATCTAAACCAGTCGAAGCCAAGCCAGCCAATGATCATCAGGAGCGTGCGGTACTGGATGCGGTTAACAGCTGGGCAGATGCCTGGACGGCGCAGAATGTAGATAAATACCTGGATAGCTACGCCAAAGACTTTAAAACGCCTGCGGGTGAATCACGCAAGCAGTGGGAATCTACCCGCCGTGATCGTATCAGCCGTCCAAGCAAAATTTCGGTCAAACTGAGCAATCTGGCTGTGAAAATCGAGAGTGATGCTGCAGCCAAGGTGACATTCCGTCAGGTGTACAAAGCAACTGGCCTGGACGCAAACTCGAATAAAACGCTCAATCTGGTGAAAGAAGGAAGTCGCTGGGTGATTCAGCAGGAGCGCGTCGGTAAGTTCTAAGTTAATTCTAGGCGTGCCGCGATAGGTGAAACACCTGTAAAAACGCTAAATAAGGGGCGAATTTGGCTGGTTAAGCGCACAAGAATTTAATTAAAAAAATGTATAATATCGGTATGAGGAGTTTAAGAAAGTACTGCTATATTGCGTTTGTCAGTGCTGCGCTATTGCCTTGGAATGCAACCGCGGTTAACCATGAGGCGTTAACTGCGCGTTTGTTTGTCCAAAATAAGAACACCAATGCGGTTGAACGCATGCTGGTGCAAGCTCTGCAATCGATTAAAGAAGGCCGCTTGCAACAAGCGCTGGATTACGTTGATCAGTTGTTGACGATCTCCCCCAATTTTGCCCTTGCGCATTTAATTCATGGCGATTTGCTCTCTGCCAAAGCCCGCATATTAAACAATTTTGGTGATGCCAATGTGGCCGATGTCACCAGAATTCAGGATTTCAAAGAAGAAGCGGAAATCCGTATCCGCAACTATTTTGACCGCAATCGTGGCTTGACGCAGCCCAATATGCTGGTCGAGTTGTCAGAAAAACAAAGCCACGTTTTGTTTGTCGATACGGCGCGTTCACGCTTGTATGTGTATGAAAAAGGCGAGGGCGATGTGTTGCGCTATCTCGCCGACTACTATGTCACCATTGGTAAAAACGGCATCGGTAAAAAAGACCAGGGCGATAAACGCACGCCGATCGGTGTTTACTTTGCCTCGCGCAAACTCAATCGCCCGTTGCCGGACTTGTATGGCGATGCTGCCTATCCACTGAATTATCCTAATGAAATCGATAGCTACGAGCGTAAAACTGGCTCTGGAATATGGATTCACGGTACGCCCAGGGATACTTACAGCCGCCCGCCACGTGCCAGTGATGGTTGTGTGGTGTTGTCTAACCCGGACATGAAGGCCTTGCAAGAGGTGTTGCAGGTCGGCAATACGCCGGTGGTGATTGGTGTCAATTTTCAGTGGGTGAATCCTGATGCCTTGCGTCAGCAAGATCGTGCTAAGACTGACTTGAAATCAGCCATTGAGCACTGGCGCAAAGATTGGGCGGCGCAAAATACCGAGGCTTACCTGTCGCATTACACCAGCGACTTCTTCTATTCTGAGGGTGATTTGTCGCGCTGGGCTAGCTATAAGCGCCAGATTCAGGCCGCCAAACCTAAAGTGAGTGTCAACCTGACTGAGGTCAGCATGTTCACTTATCCGAACTCCAAGCGCAATATGGTGGTCGTAGATTTTGAGCAGGAATATGTGAGTGCTGCCTTACGTAATGTCATGAAAAAACGACAGTACTGGGTGCAGGAGAATGGTGAATGGAAAATTTTGTACGAAGGATCAGCCTGATGCGTATGTTGTCTTGGATGTTAGGGTGTTGCCTGCTGGCTGCCGTGGGTGTGGCTAATGCGGCAACGCAAGTGATGTTTGAAACCAATCAGGGTAACTTTGCAGTGGAGGTTTACGCTGACAAAGCGCCTAAAACGGTCGAAAACTTTTTACAGTATGTGAAAGATGGTTTTTATACCAATACCATTTTTCACCGTGTGATTGGCCGCTTCATGATTCAGGGCGGTGGCTTTGATCGTGAGCTTACTGAGAAGCCAACGCGTGCGCCAGTGGTGAATGAAGCCGGTAATGGTTTGGTGAACCAGACTGGCACCATTGCCATGGCCCGCACGCAAGATCCTAACTCTGCGACTGCGCAGTTTTTTGTTAACGTGGCCGACAACCAATTTCTGGATTACAGCAGCCCCGAGCCAGACCGCATCGGTTATTGCGTGTTTGGCAAAGTGGTGTCTGGTATGGATGTGGTTTTTAAAATCAGCAATTTGCCAACTGGCAATCAGCGCGGTTTTTCGGATGTGCCGATTCGCTCGGTCATCATTAAACGTGCAACGATAGTGACTACCAAGTAACTATCATCAAAATAACTAGCATCACCCTCAATAAACGGAGAATATTTTGGTCAAACTGACTACCAATTTCGGCGATATTACGATCGAACTCAACGCAGAAAAAGCCCCGATTACCGTGGCTAACTTTTTGAGCTACGTGGAAAAAGGCTTTTATGATGGCGTGGTGTTTCATCGCGTGATTAACGACTTCATGATTCAAGGTGGCGGTTTTGACACCAACATGAAGCAAAAAGCGACTGATGCCACCATCAAAAATGAGGCTGATAACGGTTTGTCTAACGACAAATACACCTTGGCCATGGCCCGCACCATGGTGCCGGATTCAGCTTCTGCACAGTTTTTTATCAACGTAAAAGATAACGACTTCCTCAACTTCACTGCACCCACCAGCCAGGGCTGGGGATACTGTGTGTTCGGTAAAGTGGTTGAAGGGATGGACATTGTTGATAAAATCAAAGCAGTGCCAACCACTAATCGCGCAGGTCACCAAGACGTGCCAGTGGATCCAGTGATCATCGAAAAAGCCGTTGTGGTTGCCTAAGGCATGACCACCTGGATCATTTCTGATCTGCACTTATGTGCGCAAAGGCCTGCGGTAACGCAGGCTTTTTTGCATTGGTTGCGCACCGAGGTGGTAAAGGCCGAGGCGCTGTATATCCTCGGTGACTTTGTTGAGGTCTGGGTGGGTGATGATATCCTCGACCACCCGCAGCATGGCGCTGAGTTTGTGCCGATTGTGCAAACGTTGCGTGCGCTCGCGGACCGTGGCGTTAAGCTCTACTTTATGCACGGCAATCGCGATTTTTTAATTGGGCAACACTTTGCACTTGCTTGCGGGTTGCAGTTGTTGCCCGATCCCACGTTGCTGATATGGGGAGACACACGTGTTCTTTTGAGCCATGGTGATGCGCTGTGCACTGACGATGTGGCTTATCAGCAGTTTCGTACACAAGTGCGTAGCACGCAGTGGCAGCAGGCTTTTTTGGCGCAGCCACTCACGGCGCGCTTGGCCTTTGCTGAGCATGCGCGTCAGCAAAGCACACAAAACAAAGCCAGCTATAGCATGGACATCATGGATGTGAACGCCACCGCGGTGACCGCCTTGCTGCGCGAATATCACTATCCAGATGTGTTGTTGCACGGGCATACACACAGGCCAGGCAGCCATAGACTGGAAATTGACGGCCATGTCTGTGAGCGCATGGTGCTGGGTGACTGGCATGACCAGGCAGTATGTGCACGCCACGATCAGCATGGATTGCAGCCATATACGCTGTCATTGCTGACCTAGCCTTACGCATGCCTTGCCTGTTGCGATAAGGCAGAAATAACACCAATTAGGGATTTAATTCCTGCCATGATTGGTCAGACTCGCGTGTTACGCTTGTCGTTGAATAGACGCATCTTTTTATTCACCGATTTACTTTGCACCATGATTGAATATTGTTGTTAATGTCGCCAGGACTCTCCACTCACCGTAGACGCATTCTTTTTAGCTTGGCGCTGGTGTTGATTTACATCATCACGGGCAAGCTAGGCTTGATGCTGGCCGTGCCACCTGGCTATGCTTCCGCTATTTTTCCACCTGCCGGTATCGCTATTGCAGTGGCCTATATTGTTGGTCAGCGCGCACTGCCCGCTATTTTTTGCGGATCATTCATACTCAATCTTTGGGTCGGTTATGCTACCCATCATTCTTTCAGCGGCATCGGGCTCGCCGTAGCGCTATTGATCGCGGCTGCTTCAACGATACAGGCCTTATGCGGTGGCCTTTGGCTACGCCGCAACATCGCTTATCCCACCACATTAGATTCGCCCAGAGAGGTCATCTCTTTTTTGCTTTATGCGCCGCTGGTTTGTCTGGTCAGTGCCAGCTTGTCAGTCGCTGGTTTGTTTATGCTAGGCCAGGTGGATCAGCATCATTTATTCACCAGCTGGCTATCATGGTGGGTTGGCGACTTTTTGGGGCTGATGGTGATGCTGCCATTCACGCTGGTGGTGCTTGGCCAGCCACGGCCATTATGGCGAAAACGCCTGCAAACGGTCGCGGTGCCCATGCTGATATTGTTTGCCTTGCTGGTGGTGGCTTTTATCACGGCCAGCAGGTGGGAGCGAAAAGAGTCGTTGACCGAGTTTGATGGCCTTGCCAGCCAATTGTCGGAGCAACTGCGGGTGCGCCTAGAGTCGCAAGAGGCCGTGCTGGCGCAAATCAGCGCTTTGTTTACTTATCCTAAGGCCGACATTAGCCAAAGCGATTTTCGCAGCTTTGTGAAAGTCACGCTGGATAAGTACCCCATGATTTACGCCATTGAGTGGGTGCCTAAAGTCAGCCGGGCTGAGCGCGCCAATTTTGTGGCGCAGATGCAGTCAGAATTGCCTGGGTTTGATATCAGAGAACCAGGCCCGGATAACGAATGGCGTAGCGCAAAAACACGGCCTTATTATTTTCCGTTGACCTATATCGAGCCAAACACGGCCCAGTCACAACGTGTGGTCGGTTTTGATTTGGCCTCGCTGGATAATCGTAAGGTCACTATTTTGCAGGCCTTCAAGCAAAACACCACTGCCGTTACCGAGCCTATCCAGCTTTACCTGCATTCTGGCCATGAAACCGGCCTATTGTTGATGTATCCGGTACGCGGGCACCGCTATGAGGGTGTGGTGCAGACCGTGTTGGTCTCAAAGGATTTTTTTGGGGCTTTGTTTGCACCTACGCAGGCATTGTTGAATGTGCGCCTGGTCGAGGCTGAAAGCCAGGCCGTTGTGTATGCCGCAGTCACCGATGAGCAGTCTGATGTGGTATTTAGTCGTGACTTTAAATTTGGCACCAGGCATTACCGGCTTGATATCTCGCCTTCTAATCACTATTACGCCCGGCATCGGGGCTGGCAAAGCTGGAGCATGCTGGCAGTGGGGATTTTTTGTACCGGGCTGGTGGGGGCGATTTTGCTGATGGGCACCGGCTATACCGCCAGGGTGGTCGCGCTGGTGAATGAAAAGACACTGGCACTCAAGGAGAGCGCCGCCAGATTTCAGGAGATTACCGACACGTTGGGTGAGGGTATTTATGTCACTGATCTTTCTGGTGCGATTACATTTATCAACCCTGAAGCGCAGCGTTTGCTAGGCAGAGATCAAGACACATTGCTAGGTAAAAATGCCCATGTCTTGTTCCATTATAAAAAAGCGGATCATTCGCACTATGCCGAACATGCGTGCTTATTGTGCAATGTCATGAACAGTGGCCAGGTGGTTAAAACATCAGATGAAGTGTTATGGCGACAGGATGGCCAGCCCATTCATATTGATGTGACCTCGGTGCCGATTGTGCGCGATGGCCAGGTCAGTGGTGCGGTGGTGGTGTTTGATGACATCAGTTCGCGCAAAAAAACCGAGTCTGCGTTGCGTGCCAGTGAAAAAAGCTTTCGCGAGATTATGGAGTTTGCACCCATTGGCATGGCAATCGTTTCGCTCGAAGGACGCTTTACCAAGGTGAATCAGGCTTTGTGTAATATTGTCGGTTATCGTAATGAGGTGCTGCTGGCGACCACCTTTCAGGAGATTACGCATGCTGACGATTTAGCCAAAGATTTACAGTATGTACAGCAACTGCTGGCAGGTGACATCAACGCCTATCAAATGGAAAAGCGCTATATTCGTCAGGATAAAACACTGGTGTGGGTGCAATTGTCGGTGTCTATTTTTCGTGATGAAGAGCATGCACCACAGTATTTTATTGCCCAGATCGAAGATATTACTGCACGTAAGCATCAATATGACGAAGTTACCCAAGAGGCTTATTTTGATGCATTGACCGGCTTGCCTAATCGCAGAATGTTGCTCACCAGGTTGCATGAAGTGTATGCCCAGCGACAACATGTTCGTCAGGTTGCGGCGCTGCTGTTTCTGGATATTGACCACTTTAAGCATATCAACGATACGCTGGGGCATGATGTAGGCGATGGCCTGTTGAAAGAAGTGGCGGTGCGCTTGCAAAGCTGCTTGCGCCAGGGCGATACCGTCTCCAGGCTGGGGGGCGACGAATTTGTGATTCTGTTACCTGCCTTAAAGCAGCCCGAAGATGCTGAGCGTGTGGCTCAAAAAGTCATGCAAAGTTTTGTGCAGCCCGTTCACGTCAACGCCCATACCATTCAGATTGGTGCCAGCGTTGGTGTTGCCGTGTGTGCCGAAGGCGTGCAGGTGGCGGTGGTAGAGTGGATGAAAAAGGCAGATCAGGCGATGTATGAAGCCAAAGGCGCTGGCAGAAATCGCTATCACATTGATTTAGTGTGAGCACATGCATCATGCACCCAATAAAAAAGCCCTGTGTTCAGGGCTTTTTTATATTCATGCGTCAGCGATTAGCGCTTGAACTCGTGTGGTCTGACCTGGGCCGCAATTTTATCCAGCACGCCGTTAATGTATTTGTGGCCATCAATGCCACCATAGGCTTTGGCCAGCTCAACGCCTTCGTTAATGGCAACGCGGTAAGGAATGCTCACATCAAACATGAGTTCGTAACCGGAAATGCGCAAAATAGCATGTTCAATCGGGCTCAGCTCTTCTAGCTGGCGGTCAATAAACTGGCTGATCATGGCATCAATGTCGGTGGTGTGATCGAGTACGCCAGTCAGTAGCAGTTTGAAGTAAGTCTCGTCCGCTTTAAAGTAATCAGGGTCGTCCAGGCTATCCAGGCGCAGTTGTTTCACATCACCAGCGTTCATGCGATTGCGATAGAGTGCTTTGAGTGCCAGCTCGCGCGATTTACGACGATTTTTGCTGCCTTTGCTTTTGGCCGGTGCAGCCTGGCCCTGATTTAGCGCTGCTTTATCTTCACTCATAGTGCGCTCACTAAATTTGCCATTTCAATGGCGGCTTGTGCTGCCTCAGCGCCTTTAATGGCAACGCGCACTTCTGCTTGTTCGTCGTTTTCTGTGGTCAAAATAGCGTTGGCAACCGGCACGCCGGTGTCGCGTTGCACTTCTGAAATACCGCGGGCAGACTCGTTAGAGACCACTTCAAAGTGGTAGGTTTCACCGCGAATAATCGCGCCAATGGCAATCAGCGCATCAAACTCTTCTGTTAACGCCATATGTTGCAAAATCAAGGGTGTTTCTAGCGCGCCAGGCACGGTCGCCAGGGTGATATCTTCCGCTTTTACGCCCAGTTTGAGCAGTTCTTGTTCGCAGGCTTGCAGCAAACCTGCGCCAATATTTTCATTAAAGCGAGAGAGAACGATACCGATTTTTTTACCGGCACCGTCCAGATTTTGGGCAATTTTGTTCACTTGTGCATCCGTGGGTTAAAACATAAAGCGCTATTTTAACCCAAACCGCCAGCTTGCGGATTATGCGAATAATGACCAGGCTTTTTGAACCGTCATCCAGATGCCGTAGCTGATTGGAATCAGGACCGCCAGCCAGGCCAGCTTGACCAGGATGCCAGGCGTTTTCTGGTCATTTTGGCCAACACTCACTGTCTCGTTAGCGGTTGTTTTGCCACTACTTTGTTCTGCTGCTAGCTCGCTGTCTGACATGAAATATTTGTCAGCGACTGGCCGCACCAGCAAGTTGGCAACAAAGCCAATCCCAAGGAGTGCCGCCAGCGTCATGAAGATAGGCGCATAAATATCCGCATAAGCGACGTTGGCTTCCAGTCGCACGTCGTGCAGGTAGTTGACAATCACCGGGCCAAGAATGCCCGCAGTGGACCAGGCAGTAAGCAGGCGACCATGAATGGCGCCGACAAACTGGGTACCAAACAAGTCAGCCAGATAGGCTGGGATTGTTGCAAAACCACCGCCATACATCGAGGCAATGATGCAAAACACCAGCAGGAACAAGGCCAGTTGATGGTGGTTGGCCGCGTACGTGCCGCAGATATACATCATGATGCCGAGGACAAAAAAGATGAAGTAGGTTGTTTTACGGCCCAGCTTGTCTGAGGAGGTGGCCCAGCCGATACGGCCAAAAATATTAAACAGTGAAATCAGCCCGACAAATCCGGCGCCTACTGCTGCTGCGGCAGCTGTGAGCGCTTCATCTGCCTTGATGTCGGCAAAACCAAGCGTTGGTTGGCCAATCAGCACGCCGCCAAACGTTTCCTGCAACATAGGCGCGGCGGCACCAATAATGCCAATCGCGGCCGATACATTCATGCATAAAATGAGCCAAAGCAGCCAAAACTGCGGCGTTTTGTGTGCGTTTTTTAAGTGCACGTGCCGTGTGGCGACTAAACGGTTGTGTTGTGTGTCTGGCGGCGTCCAGCCAGCCGGTTTCCAGTTGGCGGCGGGCACGCGATAACCCAGTGAACCGCAGGTCATAAATACCGCATAAATCAAGGCCAGTACGACAAAGGTTTGCCACACTCCAGGGGCAGTTGGCGTGGCAAAAAAGCTCATGAGCTTGGTGGCCAGTGGCGAGCCTATCATGGCGCCGCCGCCAAAGCCCATAATCGCCAGGCCAGTCGCCATGCCGCGGCGATCAGGAAACCATTTAATCAGGGTCGAGACCGGTGAAATATAACCCAGCCCCAGGCCGATGCCGCCAATGACGCCACTGCCTAGCCACATCATCCACAACTGGTGTTGATACACACCGAGGGCAGAAATAAGCAAGCCACCGCACCAGCAAAGCATGGCAACCAGGCCTGCTTTGCGCGGGCCTGCACGTTCCAGCCAGCCGCCCCAAAGAGCAGCCGAGCAGCCGAGCAGCACAAAAAACAGGGTATACATCCAGCCTAAGTCAAACTGGGTCCAGTTACAGTCGGTGGCGGTGAGCGCTTTGGCTGTGCCAGCCAATTTGTCGGCAAATGTGCTGGCGCCAGCGGCGCAGGCAGCAACTGGTTTGCCATCTGGCCCAGTGAGCGCGTTGCCCAGTGGTTTCCAAAACACGCTAAAGCCATAAGCCATGCCGATTGAGAGGTGTACCGCCAATGCCGCTGGTGGGACTAGCCAGCGATTGTAGTGGTTGCCGGCCGTGATATGTTCTTTGGAGAGATTGAGCAAGATTAAAACCCTTTATTTACATCCGTTACATCTTGTTACAATTTGCCTCAAAAGGCAATAACAGCAAAATTAAATTTATGTGATGTTGTCATTAAAATGTCATAATTCATTCATAAACTGGCGAGCATTCAATCAATACTTTGATCTCAATATTGCTTAAAGGGAATGTCATGGCAGCAGCGAATATTTTGGTGGTAGAGGACGAACCGGCGATTCAGGAATTGCTGGCGTTAAATATCAAACAGGCGGGACATCACGCTATCCGTGCCACCAGCGTTGAACATGCACAAATGTTGTTGCGCGAAACGATGCCAGACCTGATTTTGCTGGACTGGATGTTGCCAGGCATGAGTGGCATTGAGTTTGCACGTCGCTTAAAATCAGACAGCCTGACCAAAGAAGTGCCGATTATCATGCTGACCGCACGTGGCGACGAGTTTGATAAAGTGCGTGGACTTGAAGTCGGCGCCGATGATTATGTCACCAAGCCATTTAGCCCGCGTGAGCTGAATGCGCGTATCAAAGCCGTGTTGCGCAGACGTGCACCGCAAATGACCGATGATCCGATTGAAATTGCCGGCTTGCATCTGGACCCCACCACGCATCGCGTGACGGGTCATAATGTGCATATTCCACTGGGCCCGACTGAGTTTAAATTATTACACTTTTTTATGACTAACCCTGAGCGCGTGCACAGCCGCACGCAATTGCTGGACAAAGTCTGGGGTGACCGCGTGTTTGTTGAAGACCGCACGGTGGACGTGCATATTCGTCGCTTGCGTAATGCACTGGTCGCGTCCAAACATGAAGAAATGATTCAAACGGTGCGTGGTTCCGGCTATCGTTTCTCGGTGCATACTGACCCTGGGCACTAATCAGGCAGCGTACCTAGTCTGATCAATATTTTTTTGAGCGTGGCAGGGCTGACGCTCTATCCTCGGGCTGGGTGTCGTGATACGCTTGCGCGTGTTGATTTTTCACGATTAAATAGCCCATGAAACACCTCTTTGCCCACGGTTGCACCGCTGCCACGTATCGCTGGTTGATACGTTTTTTTTGGCTGGCGTTGATCATGTGGGTAGCACTCACTTTCCGCCAGCACGGCATCAGCAACGACGAGTATGTGCAGCATACTTACGGCCAGATGCTGCTTGACTGGTATCAGTCCGGCTTTAAAGACCAGGACGCTTTTCACTACCGCAATCTTTATCTGTACGGTGGCCTGTTCGACATCATCGCCGCGGCGCTGGATCCCTACATCCCCATTATGATCTGGGATATTCGCCACTTGCTGTCTGCACTATTTGGCTTGCTCGGTTTTTACGGTGTTTCAAGATTCGCCCATTTGCTGGGTGGCGAGCGCTTGGCGCTGTTGGCCATGAGCCTGTTGTTTCTCACTGTGTCGTGGTCTGGCACCATGTTTACCCATACCAAAGATGTGCCGTTTGCCACCTGCATGTTATGGGCGTTGTATGCCACGGCACTGGTGGTGCGTGACATGGAAAATGTCAGTGGCAAAGCCATTGTCTTGCTTGGGTTTGCGGTTGGCGGGGCGCTGGGCTTGCGCGTTGGCGGTGCCTTTGCCGTGATTTACCTGGTGCTGCTGGTGATATTGCGTGTCTTGCTGGATTATAAACAGGCACGTACGCCCATCTGGTCACGGCTACTGCGTATGGTGGTGGTCTTGCTGCCGGCGGCCGTGCTGGCGTTTGTTTTCATGGCCATGTGCTGGCCGTGGAGTGTGATTGAGCCTGATAACTTGCTGGAGGCGGCCAAGTCATTCTCCCACTTTGACTTTAACATGCAGACCATTGCCAATGGCGTGGTCTACAATATCAGCGAGGTCCCACGTAGCTACCTGTTTCAATATCTGGCGGTCAAACTGCCAGAAGCTGCCTTGCTCGGTATATTGAGCATTCCATTACTGTGGCTCGCAGGCAGACATGCTGTGTGTCTAGCCGATCAGCCAACACGCATGACCATGCTCACTTTATTGGTCGGTATTTTGTTCCCGCTGGTGTTCGTGATGGATGACCGGCCAGCGTTGTATAACGGCGTGCGCCACTTTACCTTTTTGTTGCCTTTGCTAGCGATTTTTTCGGCCTGGGCAATCGTGGCGGTTTGGCAGGCATTGGCGCAGAGTCGTTTGCATGCGCGTGCCGCTTACCAGGCACTCTGGGCGGGTGTCATCAGCGGTTTAATGCTGGTCACCCTGGTGGATATTGTCCAACTGCATCCATACCAATATGTCAGGCTCAACCGGCTGGCGGGGGAGCATGCGCAGTTCAAGTGGGAGGGCGATTATTGGTCAAGCGCGCTGCGTGTCGCTACCGACCAACTCACCGAGATGAAGTTGCCCGCACGCGACAAACCTTACTGGGTGGCCGCTTGTGTCGATACGCCACAAATCGAACCCTACCTGGATGGCCGTTTTAGTGTGACGCGCCGCTGGGATGAAGCCGATTTTTTCCTCTCCACCACCAATATGCATTGCCATGACGTCATGAAGGGCAAGCTGATCGGCGGCGTACAGCGGCAGGGCATGTGGCTGGCGGTGATTAAAGACCGGCGCCACTTGCAAGGGGCTGACCGTCTGGCCAGCCCGGCCAAAAACTAGTAGCGATTCGCTACAATAAGCGCAGTGAACCTGCTAATGTGATTGCCATGACAACTGTTGACTCTCATCGCTCTGCCACCCAGCCGCATATTACGGTGATGGTGCCCGCTTACAATGAAGAAAAAAATATTGCGCACACGCTGCAAAATATCCGTAGTGTATTGCAACAAATGTCACCCCACTGGGACATGGTGGTGGTTGATGATGGCAGCCGTGACCAGACCTCACAGGTTGTGCAGTCGCTGGTAGAAGATTGCCATGTCACCCTGGTCAGGTTTTCGCGTAATTTTGGTAAAGAAAATGCGATTAGTGCAGGCCTCAGCTACGCCAAAGGCGACGTAGTGATCTGCATGGATGCAGATGGTCAGCATGCTTCTGAACTCATGTTTACCATGCTGGAAAAGTGGCGTGAAGGCTACGACATGGTGTACGCCGTGCGTCAGGACCGTGAACAGGAGTCTTCGTTTAAATTGTGGGGCTCGCGTCTGTTTTACCGCATGATGAGTGCCAGCACGCATGTAGAGATTCCACGTGATGCCGGGGATTTCCGCCTGATGAATCGCCAGGTAGTTGATGCGCTGTGCGCACTGCCAGAGCGTAACCGCTTTATGAAGGGTATTTATGCCTGGGTCGGTTATAAATCCATAGGTATCCCTTACACGCCTTTGCCGCGATTGCACGGCGAAAGTGCCTATTCAAAACTCAAGTTGATTGCCTTGGCGTGGACGGGCATCACCAGTTTTTCTGTTTTACCTTTACGCCTGGCCAGCTTAACCGGCGCGACACTGGCCTTATTGGCTTTTGCCTATGGCGCAGTGGTGGTGATTGATGCCTTGTTTTTCCATGAGTCTGTGCCTGGTTGGCCAACCGTGGTGGCCAGTATGATGTTTTTTGCTGGTGTGCAGCTGTTATTTATTGGCGTGCTGGGCGAATACCTGGCGCGCGTGTATGACGAAGTCAAAGGCCGCCCGCCTTATATTGTGGCCGAAGTCGTTGCACCCGCTTCGTCCAGTCGCCAGCCTTGAGTGTTGATATGCGCGCCTCTGTGTTAGGGTTTGTCAGTGTTGGCGCTTTGGCGGCGGCCGTGCATTATATCGTGGCATTGCTGGCGCACGCCTGGGGCTGGCAGCCTGCGGGCGCTAACTGGTTAGGGTTCTTATGTGCGTTTCCGGTCAGTTATCTTGGCCATCGTCGCTGGTCATTTCGTGGCACGCAAGCCAGTCATATGAGTGCATTCCTCAAGTTTCTGGCGGTGGCTTTGCTCGGTTTTGTGGGTAATCAGGCCTTGTTGTGGCTGGCCTTAACTTACACCGCATTGCCTTTCTGGTTTGTGCTTGGTGTCGTGATGGTGTTGATTGCGGTGAGCACCTGGCTGCTGAGTCGCTTTTGGGCCTTTAAGCATGATTAAGAGGGTTTATGGCTAAGGTCATTATTTGTGCAGATGACTATGCGCAGTCGGCAGAGATCGATGCCGCTATTTTGACCCTGATTGAGCGGGGCATTTTGACGGCGACGTCTTGTATGACCCTGAGTCCGCGCTGGCCTGCCAGCGCCAGACAACTCAGCCCACAGTTGCGCACGAAAGCCGACCTCGGACTACACCTCGACTTCACCCAGTTTTCGCAAACCATACGCGCGCCGCACCCAGTGCTGGTCGTGCGTAGTTTGCTTGGCTTGCTCAGCACACAAAAGGTGATGGCCAATATCAAGCAACAGCTGGATGCTTTTGAAGATGCGTTACATATGCCGCCAGATTACATTGATGGCCATTTACACGTCCATCAGCTGCCAATCATCCGCGAGGCACTACTCACCATTTTGCAACATCGATACAGCCACTTGGCCCCGGCCGAGCGGCCATGGCTGAGGATCTCCAGCCCTCCAGTAGGTAGTGGCCTCAAGGCAAGAATGATTCATTGGTTAGGCGCACAAACATTCAAGCAATTGGCCGCTGCGGCTGGGTTCCGCGTGTCGCCCGTCTTGTTGGGCGTGTATGACTTTCAGGGCGATGCCGCCGCGTATCAGGCGCATTGGCTGATGTGGGCCAGACAGCTCAAGCAACTGCTGCCCGCGTCTGACCACAGCCTGCCGCCAGTGCTGATGTGCCACCCGGCGCGGCCAACACGCGTCATCGACCCGCATGATCCGATTGCGATTGCCAGAATGATCGAGTGGCAAGTGATGCAATCGGCTGATTTTTCTGCCTGGCTAGCCATGGCGGATGTACAGCCGGTAAAAGGGTTGATGAAAGGTGCGCATTGAGTTTGCTGCAAACATGGGCAAGCCATGCCCCACTTTGGCAACGTGCGGTGTTAGCGCTGTTGCTCGGCGTATTCACGGTGCTTGGCTTTGCCCCCTATGGATTATTTTGGTTACCTTGGCTCACCTCAGTCGGGCTACTCTGGTTGTGGCAACAGGCCGCAACACCCGCGCAGGTATTTAAACTAGGGCTGGCTTTTGGCCTCGGGCTGTATGGGCTAGGCATTTACTGGATTTATATCAGCCTGCATACTTTTGGTGGCATGCCGTGGTGGTTTGCCGGATTTTGCACTTTTTGCCTGTGTGCATTTATGGCGCTGTTTCCAGCGCTTGCGGGTTACCTGGCGAAGCGGCTCGGTCATTTATTGTTTGCGGCACCACTTTTGTGGGCCTTGTCAGATTGGGTGCGCAGCTGGATTTTTACTGGCTTCCCCTGGCTCACACTGGGCTACAGTCAGGCCCCGGATAGCCCGCTGGCTGGCTTTTTTCCTGTCATCGGTGTGTATGGCGTGTCAGCGCTGGTGATGCTGTTCGCTACCTGCTTGCTCATCGTGGCTACGTCAGGCCCACGTTTGCGCGCAGCGGGCGGGGTGGCTGTTTTGCTTATCGGCGGTAGCCTGCTCACCCAGCTGCCGTGGACTCAAGCTGTTGGCAAGCCTGTCAGTGTCGCCTTGTTGCAAGGCAATATCAGCCAGACTATTAAATGGTCGCCCGAACATGCAGAGCAGACCTTGCGCCAATATTTCGACATGGTGCAGCAAGCAAACGCACAATTGATTGTCTTGCCAGAAACCGCCTTACCCGTGTTGCTCGAGCAGTTAGCCCCTGCTTATCTGGATGCGCTCAAACAACACGCACAAAGCCAGCAGGCTGACTTGCTGATCGGGGTGGTCGAGAGCAAACAGGGCGAGTATTTTAATAGCGCCATCAGCCTTGGCGCATCACCGACACAATCCTACTCCAAAAGCCATTTGGTGCCGTTTGGCGAATATATTCCGCTTAAAAGCGTGTTTGGCTGGATTTACCGCGACTGGCTGCATATGCCGCTCAGCGATTTATCGCGCGGCACCTCTAAAAAACCATTGTTAATCGCCGGGCAAAAAGTGGGCGTGAATATTTGCTACGAAGACGTATTTGGTGACGAAATCGCACAACAGCTGCCACAAGCCGAGTTGTTGGTGAATATCAGTAACGACGCCTGGTACGGGCAGTCGTTTGCCGCGGATCAGCATATGCAGTTTAGCCAGGTGCGTGCGATAGAAACCGGGCGTATGGTGTTGCGTAGTACTAATACTGGCGCGACGGCGATCATCGATACGCATGGCCAGGTGTTGCAGCATGTAGCGCATGACCAAGCGGTGATATTGACCGGGGATGCGCAAAGTTATAGTGGGCAGACGCCTTTTGTTTGGTGGGGGAACTGGGCGTTTCTGGTGTTGAGTGTTGGTGGGTTGTTGTTGATTTGGCGGAGAAGGTGATTCTTTAGGTGGCGTTTCTTTTCGCTTTTTCAGCGAGTTACTTTTCTTTGCTTGCCCAAAGAACAAGTAACCAAAAGAAATGCACCCCAGCTTCCGCTTGATTCCTGTGCTACTCGGCTTGTCGGGCGGCCATCGAAACTCAACCTGGCAGCTCACACAAATCGTGAGCTGCTGCGGGATTCGGACAGCCGATGGCCGACAACTCCCGTCAACCCTGCGTTGCTCGGCGCGTCAGATGGGGACCCCGAACACCATGCGACTGCAACCGTTAGTGAATTGAATAAAAGAATTTCTTTTTTGTACGGTCCAAACCTTTGAGATGCTAGTTTGGCGAGATAAATCCCATTCCATCACGCTGAGTAGCGGAGACAAAATAAGAGAAGAGGGAGCGACTGTCCGAGTTCCGCAACAAGCCACGAAGTGTGTGGCTTGTCAGGGCGAGTTTCGTGACCGGCTTATGCCTAAGTCCAGCAAAGCATCGGACGAAAGTCCTAATTTGAGCAACGCAAGGGAGCCGTAGGCCGTGATGGCTGGGTGCCCTCTTTTTGGTTACTTTTTTGGGGCAAGCAAAAAAAGTAACTCGCCAACAAGGCGAAAAAATCATTACATTAATCCGCCAATCTCCAGTTTCTTAAGAATTACTTTCCTAGTCAATCCACTTTCTCTTTACCAAAAAAATGCTGATACAAGATCGGCAATACAAACAACGTCAAGAATGTTGCCGTGATCAACCCGCCAATCACCACAATCGCCAATGGCCGTTGAATCTCCGCTCCTGGCCCTGTTGCAAACAATAACGGAATCAAGCCAAATGCGGTAATGCTGGCCGTCATCAGCACCGGCCGCAGGCGTCGTTTGGCGCCTTCATAAGCAATCTTGCTCGCCGCCATGCCTTGCGCCGCTAACTGCTGAAAATGACTGACCATCACTACGCCATTGAGTACGGCGATGCCTAGCAAGGCAATAAAACCAACCGAGGCGGGCACGGACAAATACTCGCCTGACAGCCACAGTGCAAAGACGCCGCCTATCATGGCAAACGGGATGTTGGCGAGTATCAGCAGCGCTTTGGGCAGCGAGCCAAAGGTCATAAATAGCAGCAGGGCGATGAGCGCAATGGCCATTGGGATGACGATGCTCAGACGTGCAGCGGCGCGTTGCTGGTTCTCGAACTGGCCGCCCCATTTTAACCAGTAGCCTTCTGGTAGTTTGACTTGCTGGGCGACCTTTTGCTTTGCTTCTTCGACAAAGCTCACCAAATCGCGGCCTTTGACGTTGGCGGTGACCACCACCATGCGGTTGCCGCGCTCACGGTCGATTTTGACCGGGCCTTCTTCACGCACAATGCTGGCAACACTGGTGAGAGGCACCGTGTCGCCTTGTGGTAAGGCAAGCATAAGCTGACTGAAGTCTGATGACGATTCACGCACGACCTGGCTGCCGCGCAGCAAAATAGGCGTGCGGCGGTTGCCCTCAAGTACGATGCCCAGTAGTTTGCCTTCTAGCTGGCTTTGCAAGAGGGTGTTGATGTCGGCGATGCTTAAGCCCAGCCTGCCTGCGGCCACGCGGTCGATTTTAATCTGCAGGTACTGCACGCCACTGTTTTGTGGCGTGTAAACATCCTGATTACCGGGTACGGCTTCCAGCACTTTGATGATTTGCTGGGCGGTTTGATTAAGTACGTTGAGGTCGGTGCCAAAGATCTTTAGCGCTAAGTCACCGCGTACGCCTAAGATCATTTCATTGACGCGCAATTCAATCGGTTGCGAAAAGTTGTAATCCAGGCCGGGGATGCCCTGCATGACCTGGCGTAGTTTATTGATCAGGGCCGCTTTGTCCGGCACTTGCCATTGCTCACGCGGTTTGAGTATAAGGAAATTATCACTCTGGTTAATGCCCATCGGATCCAGCCCCAGTTCGTCGGATCCCACCCTGGAGTAGACGCCCTTAATTTCAGTGACTTGCTGCAACAAGGTTTGTTGCAGATGCGTATCGGTGGCAATGCTTTGCGATAAGGCGATGGATGGCAGCTTCTCGGTGCCGATAATGACGTCGCCTTCGTCCATGGTGGGCATAAAGGTTTTGCCGATGAGCGGATACACCAGCACTGTGAGTAGCAGTAATAGGCCGGCGGTGGCTAACACCGCGCGTTTGTATTGCATGGCTGTAGACAATGCGCGAGCATACCAGCGATTGAGGTGGCGGATTAGCCATGGGTCTTCAGCGGCATGGTTTTGAATCAGGAACGATGCCAGCACCGGGATAATGGTCAGTGACAGCAGCAGCGACGAGCCTAGCGCAAACATAATGCTGAGCGCGACCGGGGCAAACAGTTTACCTTCCAGGCCTTGCAAGGTCAGCAACGGTAAAAACACCGTAATAATAATCACGATGCCTGCGCTGACTGGCACACTGACTTCACGCATGGCGGTGACAATGATGCTGAGCTTAGTTTGGGCTTGTTTTTCTGGTGCATGTGCCAGGTGGTCGACGATGTTTTCTACCACCACCACGGCAGAGTCGACCAGCATGCCGATGGCAATCGCCAGCCCGCCTAAAGACATCAGGTTGGCTGACATGCCGTAATACTGCATGAGCCAAAAGGTGGCCAGCATCGCCATTGGCAATGCGCAGGCCACGGTGAGTGCGGCGCGCAGATTGCCCAAAAACAACACCAGTAAAATAAGCACCAGGGCCACGGCCTCCACAAGCGCTTTGTTCACCGTGTGTACGGCACGCGCAACCAGGTCGCCTCTATCGTAAAACACCTGGATAGTAACGTCTTTTGGCAAGCTGGGCGCAATTTCAGCCAGCTTGGCGCGGACGCCTTCGACCACTTGCCGCGCATTTGCACCGCGCAAGCCAAGCACCAGGCCTTCGACAGCCTCGCCTTTGCCATTGCGGGAGACGGCGCCATAGCGTGTCAGTTCACCTATACGCACTTCAGCTACATCGGCAATGCGTACCGGGCTGCCAATGTGGCCTTTAATCACCGTGTTGCTGACGTCATCCAGCGTTTTAAAGGCACCTTCTGCGCGCACCAATAGTGACTCTTCACCATCTTTGAGGCGGCCTGCGCCATCGTTGCGGTTGTTGTCGCTAATGGCTTGCTGCAATTCACTCAGCGCGATGCCACGCGCTTGCAGTTTGGCGTTATCGGGCACAATTTCAAAGCTGCGCACTAGCCCGCCAAGGGCATTTACATCGGCCACGCCGGGCACGGTGCGCAGGCGTGGGCGTATCACCCAATCAAGCAACGAGCGTTTTTCTTGCAGGCTCAGTGTGTCAGACTCAATGGTGAACATAAACATCTCGCCCAACGGTGTGGTCATGGGCGCAATGCCGCCGGAGATGTCGGTGGGCAGGTTTGGCCAGGCATTATTGAGCCGCTCGGTGACTTGCTGGCGCGCCCAATAAATATCCGTGCCATCTTCAAAATCAATAGTGATGTCGGTCAGCGCATATTTGGCTACGGCCCGTAAACTGGTCTGTTTGGGGATGCCCAGCATTTCGACTTCAATCGGCGCTGTAATCCTGGCTTCGACTTCTTCCGGTGTCATGCCCGGTGATTTGATGATGATTTTGACCTGGGTAGAAGACACATCCGGGAAGGCATCAATCGGAATGCTTTGATACGCAGCCCAGCCTGCAAACAGCAAACCAATGGCAAACACGCAGACCAGCAAGCGCTGTTTAAGTGAGGTTTCTATTAGCCAATTTAACATGGTTTACTCCCCACCCAGGCCTAGCCAATGGCCTTTTAACGCCGCTACGCCTTGCACGGCGATGCGTTCATTGCCATGCAAAGCAGCTTGCACTATTAATTGCTGGTCTTGCTCGAGGACGATTTTCACCGGCGTGACTGCAATGCCTTTGGCCTGCTGCACAAAGATCACTGCTTGTTCGCCTTGCCTGGCCACCGCGCTTCTCGGTACCGTAAAGCTGGCTTGAGCCGTGTTCTCAACCAATGCCACCTCAACGATTTGGCCGACCGAGAGTTGCTCGGCGCCTTGGCTAATCGACGCTCGCACTTGTGTGGTTTGATTATTTTTATTCAATTGCCGCAATACGGTGTCAATGTTGGCGCTCAGATGTTGCTTGGGTAAGCGCACCATGTTGCCTGGCTTGAGCCGTTGTGCTTGCGCCAGCGGCACTTGTATCATCAGCCATAAAGGTTTGGGGTTACTAATGGTGTAAATCGGCGTTGCCATATCCACCCGTGCGCCTACGGCTTGCTGCTGCTCTATAATTTGGCCGTTGATTGGCGCGATAATCGCCATGCCGTTTTGCATGGTACGTTTTTGTGCCAGCTGCTGAATCTGGCGTTCGCTCATGCCTGCCAGTTGCAAGGTTTGTTTGTGTTCATGCATCAGCGCCTGGCTGGTTTCATAAGCACTTTGAGTTTCTTGCAGGCGTCGCTGGGCAATAATGCCATCCTGAAATAACGCCTGGTCGCGTTTGAGTGCCTGCGCCTGCAGTCTGGCCTGCGTGTCGCTTTGTAAATAGCCGCTTTGTAATGCCACCAAATCCGGGCTGCTCAGCTGGCCAATCACTTGCCCCTGTTTGACCATGTCGCCAACGCTTGCGCTGAGTTGGGTAATGAGCCCGCCTTGTGCTGCGGTGACCACGCGGGTTTGTGTGGGCGGTAGCACCACTTCTGCCGGATAACTGGCAGATAAGCCCTTGTTTTGTGCTTGCAGCGGGCCCCATTGCACTTGCATTTGTTGTAATTGCGCCGCAGAGAGTGGCAAGACGGTGGCTGCTAATGCGTTGCATGACACACCAGCAAACATGATTAAAAAAAGAATTCTTTTCATGGGAGGACTCCTACGGCCTGATTGTATTTGGCAATGTTCCATTGCACTTGTAGCTGCTGGCTGCTCAAACTGCGTTCAGCTTCAAACGCCAGCAGTTGCAGGCGTAATAATTGGTTGAGATCAAGTTCGCCTAAGCGGTAAGCTTTGCGTGCCAGCGTAGCGTTTTCACTGGCGATGGCTTGCTGCTGTTGAATTAGCGCGAGCTCCTGGCGGCTAACGTGCAGGTTATGTTCAGCTTCGTGCAGGTTGTTTTCCAGTTGGCGTCGTAACGTTTCCAGTTGGTTGCGTGCATCGCCTATGGTCTGCTCGGCATTGGCCAGCAAAGGCGCGCGATGGACTTCACTTTGCAGCGGAATATTAATGGCCACGCCCATGCTGGAGTTGTAGGCGTAGTCAAAGCCGCCCTGAATGGTGCGCGTGCTCAGGGTAAGTTGCGGGTTTTGCCGCTGCTCTATCATGGTTAAGTCGCGCTGGCCTTCGGCCAGTTTGAGCCTGGCTTGTGCGGCTTGCCAATAGGGTGAGTCTGCGTAGTCTTCACGGGTAGATAGCGACTCTTCCAGCCTGGCTGGCATGTCGCTTAAGCCCGTGAGTTGCTGGTAGCGAAACTGCGCGTGCATGAGTTCGGCATGGGCTGTCACGCGTTGGCGCTCGGCTTGCAGCGTCTCTTGCTCTACCTGCATGACCTCTAGCCTCGCTACCTCTCCTGCCTTAAAGCGCTTTTGTACATCTTGAGTCAGGCTGTGCATGGTGATGCGGCGGTTTTCAACCACGTTGACATCATTGCGGCGCATGGCAATCTCCCATACCGCGTTGCGTAACAGGTCGGCGGCCAGTTGCTGCAAGCCCGCGCGGTCTTGTGACAGGCTATCGTCCGTCAGGCTTGCTACCTGGCTACGCGCCTGGCGTTGCCCTGGTAACCAGATCGGGATTTGTAGCTGCGCTTGCCATTCACGTTCATCACGATTGCTCATTAAGGCATCGTTTTGATGTGAAAAGCCGACCGATGGTGCTTGCGGCAGCCAGCTGTTGGCCATGGTCCGGCGTGCCTGCACCATCTGCTGGTGCGCAGCTAGCAATGATTGTTGCGGATGGATAGCCACCACCTGCAGCAATACCTCGTGCAAGCTTAATTGAGGGTTAGTTAAAACGGTGTCTTCATGGTCGCTGGCCTGGCTCGCCATGCTTTCGGCCGAGGCGACCGCTGCATAGCCCACCGCAAGCCATGCGCAGCATGCGATTAAGAGGGAGCGACAGACTCCTTTGAGTAGTTGAAACATAGATTCTCCTGAACAAAACAGGCAAGCGGATGGCTAATGCCAACCGATGCAACAATGTGATGTTCAGGCGTGAGGCGGGCCGCGAGGGCTGTGGCGGTTGAGCGGGGATGAATGTCGGGCTTTGTCGTGTTGCTGTTGTTGCAGCTGACGACGTGGTGCCAGTAAGCATGCTGACAGCAGCAATAGCACCGGCAAAATGGCAACAAAGCCCAGATCGGCGTAGCTATCTATTAGCGTCAGCAGTGTATTGTTTTCTGTGATGGCCTGACCCAGGCTGATGATTTGGCCGTGCGACTTGTCAGAGTGCATATGCCAGTGAAACGGATGTTGTGACTCTGCCGCTTCGGTATGCAAGGCTGGAATATCAACCATATGCATATGCGGGCCGTCGTCGGCCGCGGTGTCACCTGCCGCATGGGCGTGCAGCAGTGGCGCGATGGTTTGCAGCAAGGCAAACCACAACGTCAGCAACAATACCCATGTGCGATAAGATTTCATGCGTCTAATTTATCAAATTTTCTGTGATGCCACAATCGCAAAAAACTGTGAAAAAACCATTCAACTCTGAGAGTCGAGCTGCAATGCGATTTCTTAACCCAGTCTGAATCAGGTAAAATATTCGTTTTACAATTAAGTAGATCAGGCGTCATGGTGCTGACCTTTCAACAAATCATTTTAAAGCTGCAGGAATACTGGGACAAACAAGGCTGCACACTGTTGCAACCTTACGATATGGAAGTCGGCGCAGGCACCAGCCACACCGCGACTTTTTTACGCGCATTAGGGCCAGAGCCGTGGAAAGCCGCCTATGTGCAGCCTAGCCGCCGCCCCAAAGATGGCCGCTATGGCGAAAACCCCAACCGTTTGCAACACTACTACCAATATCAGGTGGTGCTCAAACCCGCCCCGGCCAATATTCTGGAGCTCTACCTGGGCTCATTAGAGGCACTCGGCTTTAACTTGCAGGAAAATGACATCCGCTTTGTGGAGGATGACTGGGAAAACCCAACGCTGGGTGCCTGGGGCCTGGGCTGGGAAGTCTGGCTCAATGGCATGGAAGTGACGCAGTTCACTTACTTTCAGCAAGTCGGCGGCATTAACTGTAAGCCGATTACCGGTGAAATTACTTATGGTTTAGAGCGTTTGGCCATGTATTTGCAAGGCGTCGAAAACGTGTATGACCTCGAATATTCGCCTGGCGTGAAATATGGTGATGTGTTCCACCAAAATGAGGTGGAGCAATCGACCTATAACTTTGAGCATTCGGATGTCGACTTTTTGTTTACCGCGTTTAATGCGCACGAAAAACAAGCCAAGCACCTGATGGAAAACAAACTGGCTTTGCCAGGCTACGAGCAAGTGCTCAAAGCCGCGCATACCTTTAACCTGCTCGATGCGCGTGGGGCGATTTCTGTCACCGAGCGTGCGGCGTATATCGGCCGTATCCGTAACCTGGCCCGCGCCGTGGCCGCCAGCTACCTCGATAGCCGCGCCAGACTGGGTTTCCCGATGGCGCCTAAAGCCTGGGCCGACGAAGTGTTGGCAAAACTGGACAGCGAACAAGCAGAACAAAACAAGAAAGCCGCCGCATGAGTACCCGCAATCTGTTAGTTGAATTATTTGTAGAAGAGTTGCCGCCTAAAGTATTGAACAAACTGGGTGAGTCTTTTAGTGGTGTGCTGGCCGAGAGTTTGAAAGCTTCCGGCTTGCTGGCGGATGACAGTGAGGTGACTACCTTTGCATCTCCACGACGTCTGGCTGCGCATATCACGCAGGTTGCTGAAAAAGCGGCCGACAAACAAGTGGCGCAAAAGTTGATGCCAGCGACCGTTGGCCTGGATGCCAACGGCAATGCAACTCCAGCTCTGCTGAAAAAATTGCAGGCATTGGGCGAAAGTGAAAGCGCGGTTGCCAAATTACGCAAAGAGCATGATGGCAAAGCCGATATTCTGTTTTTGGATGCGACTCAGCCCGGCGCTACCTTGACTGAAGGCTTGCAAAAAGCAATTGATGACACGCTGGCAAAGCTGCCTATCCCCAAAGTGATGACTTACCAAATTAATGATGGCTGGGAGAGCGTTAACTTTGTGCGCCCAGCCCATGGATTGGTCGCCCTGCATGGTAATGAAGTCGTGCCTGTTTCTGTGCTGGGTCTTGCAGCCGGTAACACCACGCAAGGTCACCGTTTTGAGGCGAAAAATCCAGTGGTTACCATCACCTCTGCTGATACCTATGCGCAACAATTGATAGAAGAAGGTGCCGTGATTGCCGGGTTTGATGCGCGCCGTGCCGAGATTGTGCAGCAATTGCAGGCCGCCGCGGATAAACAAGGCCTGAAACCGATTGAAGACGATGCCTTGCTGGACGAAGTGACTGCGCTGGTGGAACGTCCGAATGTGTTGCTGGGCCAGTTTGAACAAGAGTTTTTAGCGGTGCCGCAAGAGTGCCTGATTTTGACCATGAAGGCCAACCAGAAATACTTCCCCTTGCTGGATGCAAGCGGCAAGCTGACGAATAAGTTTTTAATTGTTTCCAATATCAACCCGGCTGATGCCAGCAAGGTGATTGGCGGCAACGAACGTGTAGTGCGTCCACGCCTGGCTGATGCCAAGTTCTTTTTTGACCAGGACCGTAAAAAGACGCTGGAAAGCCGTTTGCCAGGTTTGGCGAAAGTGGTGTACCACAACAAATTAGGCTCACAAGGCGAGCGTAACGAGCGTGTGGTGGCCATTGCCAGTGCGATTGCCCAGCAGATTGGTGGCGACGGCTTTGTGGCTAAAGTGGCGCAAGCCGCGCGCTTATCTAAAATTGACTTGCTGACCGATATGGTGGGTGAGTTCCCCGAGCTGCAAGGCATTATGGGGCGTTACTACGCCCAGCACGAAGGCCTGGCCGATGATGTGGCCTATGCCATTGAAGACCATTACCGTCCGCGCTTTGCCGGAGATGAATTGCCGCGTAGCCAGGTCGGTGTGGTGGTAGCGTTGGCAGACAAACTGGAAACGCTGGTCGGGCTATTTAGTATTGGTGAAAAGCCAACTGGCGATAAAGATCCGTTTGGATTAAGAAGGCAAGCTATAGGTGTGATTAGATTAATCATTGAGACAGAGATTAATATTGGACTGGGGCAATTGTTTGACATTGCATCTCATGCGCACAATGACGATGAGCTATGGTACACAGCAAAAGACCATGAGTTAGATAATAAAGTTAATAGTAATTCATCGACTCAATCACAAAGAACAAATAGGTCTTTGGACAAGGATGCACTGTATGACTTTATTAATGACAGACTAACTGTCAATTTAAAAGAGCAGGGATATTCTACGCAAGAGGTTGAGTCCGTTATTGCGTTGAAGAGTGATTGTTTAGTTGAGATTCCGCGTCGCCTGAGTGCGGTGCAAGCGTTTGCCAATTTGCCGGAAGCCCCAGCCTTGGCAGCTGCTAACAAGCGTGTTTCTAATATTCTCAAGAAAGTGGAAGGCGAAGTAAAAGCTGAAGTGAACGCCGAGTTGCTGCAAGAGTCTGCCGAAAAAGCCCTGCATCAGGCGCTGGCAGAAACCAAGCCAACAGCCGACCAGTTGTTTGAAACAGGAGATTACACCGCCTCGTTGCAAGCGCTGGCGGTATTAAAAGCGCCGGTAGACACGTTCTTTGACTCAGTGATGGTCAATGCCGATGACCCGGCGCTCAAGGCGAATCGCCTGGGCTTGCTGGCAACCTTGCATCAGGCCATGAACCGCGTAGCCGACTTATCTAAACTGGCCAGTTAATCGAATTGCCGTCAGGAGTGTATGTATGAAGCTAGTCATTCTCGACCGTGACGGCGTGATTAACCGCGACAGCGCGACCTTTATCAAAAATCCCAATGAGTGGATTCCGATTCCCGGTAGCCTGGAAGCGATTGCGCTGTTAAATCAGCACGGCTATCGCGTAGCTGTGGCTACCAATCAGTCTGGCATTGCGCGCGGCTATTTTGATATGGCGACGCTGAATGCGATACACGACAAAATGCATAAAGCGCTGGCGCAGGTTGGTGGCCGTATTGATGCGGTATTTTATTGCCCGCATGCGGCCGATGCACATTGTGCTTGCCGCAAGCCCAATACCGGCATGATTGAAGAAATTGGCAAACGCTTTAATGTCGAGCTAACCAAAGTACCCGGTGTGGGCGATGCCTTGCGTGATTTGCAGGCGTTTGAAAAAGCCGGTTGCCAACCTTACCTGGTGCGCACGGGCAAAGGCGAAGAAACTTACAATTTGTCTGATATGCCTCAAACGACCATTGTGGTGGCTGACCTGGCTGCGGCAGTGCAAGATATTATTGCGGGTGACCGATAATGCAAACAGCCGTGTTGTATGTGCGTGCCTTGTTGTTTTATGTGGGCCTGTTTGCACTGACTATCCCGTTTTCGCTACTGGCGATTGTGTTGATTCCCTTACCTGCTGTCACACGTTCGCGCTGGGTCAGTGGTTGGGCCTATAGCGTGCTGTGGTGGCTCAAGGTGACTTGCAATCTGCGTTATGAGGTTAGCGGGCGCGAGCATATTCCTGCGCATGCGCATATTATTTTGTCCAAACATCAATCCGCATGGGAGACCATCGGCTTGCAGTGTATTTTTCCGCCGCAAATCTGGGTCATGAAAAAAGAGCTGTTGATGATTCCTTTTTTGGGTTGGGCATTTTGGGCCTTGGATGCGATTCCGATTGACCGCAGTGCGGGCCGTGAAGCCTTAAAAAAACTGGTGAATAATGGCAAAGAGCGGCTCACGCGCGGCTTGAGCGTGGTGATTTTTCCAGAAGGCACCCGCATCGCACCTGGTGCGCGCGGCAAATACCACATTGGTGGTGCCTGGCTGGCAGCGCATACTGGCACGACGGTAGCGCCTGTCGCACACAATGCCGGGCGTTTCTGGCGTAAAAACTCTATTCTCAAATACCCTGGTGTGATTAAAGTGGTGATTGGCCCGCCTATAGAAACGGCTGGCCTAAAGCCGGATGCGGTGAATAAACTGGTCGAAGACTGGATAGAGGCGGAGATGTTGCACCTGTGATCGCGCAACAGCTGCAACTGCCTAACGGGCAACGCATAGATTATCAGCTCGACCTGCGTGCCCGCAGAACCATAGGCCTGAAAATCACCGCGCATGGCCTGGTGGTGCATGCGCCCAAGCGTATTTCTGCCACCCAGCTGCAGCAAGTGCTGTTAGAAAAATCTGGCTGGATACAGCAAAAACTCACCTTGCGTGAGGCTAACCAGGTGACGGCCATGCAATGGCAGGATGGTGAGCCGCTGTTATTTATGGGGCAGGATATTGTGTTAACACTGCAACAGCATGCTACTAACAAAGCGGTGGTGTTACAAGGTAACCAGTTACTGGTCAGGTCGCCGCAGATTGATCAGTCAGCGATTGTTGCGCGCAAGGTGTTGCAATGGTACGCACAACAGGCCTTGCCCGACTTCACGCGCAGAGTAGAGCTCATCGCGGCGCAAATGGGCGAAAAGGTGAGTGCTGTGGGGCTCTCTAACGCAAAGTCACGCTGGGGCAGTTGCAATAGCCGCAAACAGATTCGCCTCAAT
Organism: Methylophilus sp. 5; assembly: GCF_000515275.1. NCBI lineage: Bacteria > Pseudomonadati > Pseudomonadota > Betaproteobacteria > Nitrosomonadales > Methylophilaceae > Methylophilus > Methylophilus sp. 5. The sequence continues at coordinate 698,031 of NZ_KI911560.1, read as the reverse complement.
TGGCGCCTGATACAAGCACCGCCGCATATTATTCAATATGTGGTGTGCCACGAAATGGCCCATCTGCGGGAAATGAACCACTCTGCCAGATTCTATGCCGTGCAGGAAAAACTATTCCCCAATCACCTCCAGGCTGAAAAAGAACTCAAAGCCTTGTCGGCGATTTTGCATCGCATGGCATAAAAAGCACGCGCACGGCGTGCTTTATCAGGGCCAATTACCAAACGCGGTATTGCTGACCGTTTTCAAAGCCTTCTACACTTCTCTGATAAGCCAAGGCGACTTTAGCGCCAGGCACTGACTCACCACCGGGGAACGCGGCACCATACACATGCCATGATTCTGCCAGCACGGCCGGACTAACCACATTAATACGGCGGTCTTGCTTTAACTCCAGGGCTGCGCCAAGCACAAACCCGTCTACCGCGGCATTCACGGTAGAAAAATTCGTGCCGCCAAAGGTCGGGTGATGGCTCAGGCTGCCGCTGGTCAGTGTAATTGAGCCGCCTGCATTCAGGTAATGCTGGCCAATCAGCGTCACATTGACTTGCCCTAACAGCTTGCTGTTAAGCCCTAGCTTGAACTGTTCTTCGGTCATTTCTTTCATCGCGCCAAAATGGACATCACCTGCCGCCACGACAATCGCATCTACATTGCCAACCTGTTCAAACAGCTGGCGGATACTGCTTTCATTGCTGATGTCGACCTGGTACTGGCCGCTGGTTTTACCCGCTTCGATAATGTCATGACGTGGTGCAAGGGTCTGTTTAACCAGCTTGCCTATGGTGCCGTTGGCGCCAATGATTAAAACTTTCATAAGAGTCTCCATGAGATTAAGTAAACAACAGACGCATTGTCCATGATTAATTAATGCGGATAAATCGTGTAATATTAAAAATATATTGTCATTAAACTCATTAATATGGACCGCTTTTTAAGCATGGAAGTCTTTGTATCTACGGTGGAGTCGGGTAGCTTGACGGCTGCGGCCAGTCTGCTCAAGCTGACGCCTTCTATGCTCAGCAAGCATCTCAGTGCGTTGGAAAAACGGCTGGGCACACCATTGTTGCAGCGCACCACGCGTCGTCAGCATTTAACCGAAGCAGGGCAGGCCTATTACGCTCAATGCAAGCAGATTATGACGCAACTGGCCGCAGCAGAAGCCGGGGTCGAGGCCATGAGCAACAGCCCGAAAGGCATGTTGCGCGTCAGCGCATCGGTCTGGTTTGGCTCACTGACATTGGCACCACTGGCTTGTGATTATTTGCAACAGCATCCCGCCGTTAATTTGCAGTTGTCACTGACGGATCGCTTTGTTGATATTGTCGATGAGGGTTATGACGTCGCTATCCGTATTGGCAACCTGGCCGATTCATCGTTGATTGCCCGTAAACTGACGATGTTTGAAGTCGCTATTTGCGCATCCCCAGACTATTTGCAACACGCTGGCGTGCCACAAACGCCAGCGGATTTATTGCAGCACCAATGCCTGGGTTTTAGTCATTGGCATAGCCAAGGGGGCTGGAAACAAATTAACCCAGAGCTGGCGCATGCTTCAATCGTACAGCGTTTTGAGGCGGATAATGGTCAAGCCTTGCGCATCGCGGCACTCAAGGGGCTGGGGATTATCTTGATGCCCAGGGCTTTGCTAAAAGAGGATATTAGTGCTGGCAGGCTGGTGGAGCTGCTTAACGCATATACGCCTCCGGCCAGGCCGATACATGCGGTGTATCCACGCAGCCGACAGTCGCAGCCCAAACTCAGCAGTTTTGTCGATTATCTGGTGTCGGCGTTTAGCGTGGCTGTGTGATCAGCGCATTTTTTTGTTTGCCAGCCAGATGCCGCTAAAAATAGTCAGCATGCCCAATAGTTGATAACCCTGAAAAACTTCGCGCAAAAGCAAGGTCGACAACATTGAGCCAAAAATCGGCATGGCATGAATAAACACGCTGGCACGCACTGAGCCCACCAGGCTGACGGCCCTGGCGTAAGCCAGCAACGCGATCACGGAAGGGAATATGCCGATATAAGCCAGTATCCATAAAGTGTGCGTGCTTTTAATCTGTATGGGGTGCGCCTCGCTCTCCCAAAGGGCTAATGGGGCTAACAGCGCTAATGCAATCAATACCTGGCACAGCATGAGCCCGGTGCGGTTAATGTGCGCGGGGATTTCTTTGAGCCATAGCGTATATAGAGCCCAAAAAATCATGGCGACAAAAATAATGACATCGCCGGGTGCAAAGGCCAGTGTCATCAGTATGTGCAGATCTCCGTGTGAAACGACGACCAATACGCCGGCGAGTGATACCAGCATGGCGAATAATTGCCCCATAGATAACGTTTGCCGGTAAAACAGGTAGCCGAATATTGCGACCAAAAAAGGGATAAATGAATTAAGGATGATGCCATTGGTTGCGCTGGTGGTATGCAAACCCCAATAGACCAGCAGGTTAAAGGCAGCGACGCCGGTGATAGCGGTGCCTAATACGTGCCAGCGGTAAGCCAGGTAATGGCTGTGTTCACGTAAAAAAGGCCGGATGGCAAAAGGCAGCAGGCATAATGCGGCAATGCTCCAGCGTATCAGTGATAACGCGACTGGCGGCACCTCGGCGCTAATGGCGCGTCCGGCGATAAAGTTACCGGCCCAAAGTAGTGGCGGCAGTAACAATAAAAGCAATAGTCGCCAGGGTAATATAGTGGCTGCAGTGTGTGCCATGACGACGCTTGATGAGTAGGAGAGGCTGATTGTAGAGGGCAATCACATGCTTTGGGCAATAAAAAAGGGGCTCATTGCCCCTTATTACTGAAACTGGCGTGATCTAAGCGGCGCCGAGTTGCACCGGGGTGAGCTGAATCAGCTTTTTAACCAGGCCTGGGTGCTGTTCTGCGTGCGCTTCTTTGAGGCAGGCTTTAGCGCAGCTGGCACATTTGCCGCATTCTGCCCCAACGCCTAATTGCTCTTTTAAATGCTTAACGGTTTTTGCGCCATTTCTCACTGCATGGTGAATCTGTCGCTCAGTTACTGCATTACACACGCAAACGTACATATTGCCTCTAGTTAAAATCACTAATGATAATTATTATCATTTAATGAGAGTTTGTCAAGGCGAAATTGGTTCCGTACAGCCATAAAAAAAGCCGCTTTCGCGGCTTAATTCAATGGTTTAGCACAACGGCGTGCTTATTCAGACTCAATCTGTGTTTGCAAGTAATTGGGCAGGGTCACGTCAGTGATCAGGCGCTGCTGGGTTTCCAGCCAGTCTACGGCTTCTTCGCAGGCTTCGAGTAGCTCAGTCAGCAAATCGCGGGTGACATAGTCTTGCAGTTTTTCGGCTTCTGCAATCGCTTCTACCAGTTGTGGGTGTTGCACCTCTTTTTCAAAGCTGAGGTCTCCTTGCAGGCATTCCACCACTTCTTCGCCAATCAATAACTTGCCCAGGTTTTGCAGATTGGGCAGGCCATCAAGAAACAGAATGCGTTCAATCACTTCATCCGCTTCTTTCATTACGCGGATAGATTGCTTGTACTGGTAATCGTTAAGTTTTTCCAGGCCCCACTTTTTAAACATGCGGGCATGCAAAAAATACTGGTTAATTGAGGTCAGCTGGTTTTTGAGCACCTTGTTCAAGGTGACTATCATTTGTTTATCGCCTTTCATGGCTACTCCTTATGCCGCTGCCGGGCTGTTATTCATTTGGCTTTGGCAGTAGTTTTCCATGCCTACCAGTTTAATCAGGCTGAGTTGTTTCTCTAGCCAGTAAGCGTGATCCATTTCAGTGTCGTCCAACTGCACCAGCAGCATTTCGCGGCTGACGAAGTCTTGCGCCTGCTCGCAGGCTTCAATGGCTTTTTTCAGGTGTTTGACCACGGTGTATTCCAGCGCCAGGTCAGACTCGAGCATGGACTTCACATCTTTGCCAATATTGAGTGCATCACGCTTGGCCAGGTTGGGTTTGCCTTCAAGAAACAAGATGCGTTGAATTAGCGCGCGGGCATGCTCACGCTCGTGCAGAGATTCGTGCAGAATGCGCTCTGAGATTACGCCCAGCCCCATGTCCGCATACATTTCACCGTGAATGAGGTATTGGTCAGTGGCGGATAATTCACCCGCCAGCAGGTCATTCAAAATGTCTATGATTTTTTTATCGCCTTTCATTGTCGGCTCCTGTTTACATTTTTGATGCAGCCATCATACAGGAAAGCAGAAATGATGCAATTAAAAAATTAATGTAACTATTTGATTTTAAATAATATTTTAAATAAAAATATAAATGAAAATCGTTCTTGATGCGTTCCGCAGTTGGCGGTTGTGCAGCGGCCGAGTTACAGCAAAAGTTGCAAGTCGTGCGCAATGTTTTCCGGTTTTTCGCCGTATCCGAGGTAGATTCGTGGCGCGCCATTTTTATCAAACACATACATGCCTGCGCTATGATCCATGGTGTAGCCAGACTTGCCCGGTTCACTCACTTTGGCCGCATACACTTTGTATTCACTGAGGTTGGCGGCCACCTCCGCCACGGTGCCGCGCAAGCCGATAAAGCGTGCATCAAAGCCCGGCACAAACTGCGCCAGTACTTCCTGCGTGTCGCGTTCCGGGTCAACGGTCACAAACAGCACCTGCACGTCACTGGCTTTGTCACCCAGCAGTTTCATGGTTTGCTTGAGGTCGCTCATGGTGGTCGGGCAGACATCCGGGCAATGTGTATAGCCAAAAAACAGCACCACCACCTTGCCTTTAAAGTCGCTCATGCTACGCAGTTTTCCGGTGTGGTCGGTCAGTGACAATGGTTTGCCAAACTGGGTGCCGGTTAAATCGGTGCCAGTAAAGCTGGCAGAACCACCTTGCTGGCAGGCTGCTTGCAGCATGGCTAAAAGCATCAGTGCCAGATAAACCCACTTAAAACGCATAGACATGCAAAAAATCCTTGTAAATCATCATCGAAATGGATTCTAGCATAGGCGAAAAGGGTGCAGATTAGTTTACAATACTGGTTTTTGATGATTGACGGATTAAAGGCGAGTTTAAATGGCAATACCGAGTTCGATGGCAGACCGTGACGGCGTTATCTGGTACGACGGCAAAATGGTTAACTGGCGTGACGCCACCACCCATGTATTAACCCATACCCTGCATTACGGCATGGGCGTGTTTGAAGGGGTGCGTGCCTACAAAACCGACAAAGGCACCGCGATTTTCCGCCTCAAAGAGCACACCGATCGCTTGTTCCGTAGCGCGCACATCCTCGGTATGAAAATGCCGTTTGATAAAGAGACCATCTCAGAAGCGCAAAAAGCTGCTGTGCGTGAAAACAAGCTCGAGTCTGCCTATTTGCGCCCAATGGCGTTTTACGGTGCAGAAGCCATGGGTATTTCTGCCAAAACCTTGTCCACACATGTGATTGTTGGCGCATGGAGCTGGGGTGCTTACATGGGTGAAGAAGCAATCACCAAAGGCATTCGCGTTAAAACGTCTTCTTTTGCACGTCACCACGTCAATATCACCATGTGTAAAGCCAAGGCTAATGGCAACTATATGAACAGCATCCTGGCCCACCAGGAAGCTGCACAAGATGGCTACCAAGAAGCATTGCTGCTGGACGTAGATGGTTTCGTGGCTGAAGGTTCCGGTGAAAACATTTTCATCATCCGTAACGGCAAACTATATACACCAGACCTGACCTCAGCGCTCGAAGGCATTACCCGCGACACCATCATCCACCTGGCCAAAGTAGAGCTGGGCCTGGAAGTGATTGAAAAACGCATTACCCGTGATGAAGTCTACAGCGCCGACGAAGCGTTTTTCACCGGCACTGCGGCTGAAGTGACGCCTATCCGTGAACTGGATAACCGCGCGATTGGCGAAGGCGTCCGTGGCCCGATTACAGAAAAATTGCAAACTATGTACTTTGATGTGGTTAAAGGCAAAAATGCCAAGTACGCCCATTGGCTGACACTGGTTTAATCGCTAGCGTTTAATTGATTGCAACTGCCTGTTTGCTGGAGAGTTTAAATGTCTGATGTCAAAGAGTTTGAAGTAGACGGCAAAGACTTGCCATTGCATTGCCCGACCAAAGAAGTTGCATTGTGGGCATCACATCCAAGAGTGTTTCTGGATGTGGCAAAAACCGGCGAGGCTTTATGCCCGTATTGCGGGACGAAGTTTAAGTTGAAACCCGGTACGCAGGTGCATCATCATTAAGTAGAAAAACCCACGCATTGCGTGGGTTTTTTGTTGGTGGATTTGAGATGCGTGGGTTTGGATAACTTGGGAAAGTCATTCTTTCCTCTTCTACTTCCGTATATGCAATCCACCTTCGTCATTCCGGCGTGGGTGGGCGAGGTTTGTGGTTGTTTGTTAGGTTGTTTTTCGCTTTTTCAGCGAGTTACTTTTCTTTGCTTGCCCAAAGAATAAGTAACCAAAAGAAATGCACCCCAGCTTCCGCTTGATTCCTGTGCTACTCGGTTTGTCGGGCGGCAATCAAAAACTCGCTCCTACGGAGCTCAAACAGTTGCTTGCCGACAACTCCCGCCAATCCTGCGTTGCTCGGCGCGGCAGATGGGGACCCTGAACACCATGCGACCGCAACCATTGGCAAATTGAAGAAAGAAAAAAGAATCTGGTTTTTAAATCGCCCAAACTTCTACTATGGGAGTTTGGCGAGATGAATCCCATTCCATCACGCTGAGTAGCGGAGACGAAGTGGGGGTAGTCGGCCATCGTCTGTTCGAGTTCCGCGGTGGCTTGCGGGCTGTGCAAGCCGCTAGGGCGAGTTTCGATGGACGCCCACTTTGTTGAGCAACGCAAGGGAGCCGCAGGCCGTGATGGCTGGGTGCCCTCTTCTTTGGTTACTTTCTGAGGGGCAAGCATCAGAAAGTGACTCGCCAGCAAGGCGAAAAAGGAAAGTTGTTAGTGCGAAGATGTCAGCATTTTTTGCTAATGCCAAAAAAGAATTAATTTCTAAAGTGCCCCATCGTCTTAATAAGAGATCTAGTCAGTCAGCCCCCACAACTGCTGCATGACTAGCTGAGTCTCTTCTGTTCCACTTGTCAAAAACACATAATCCCCAGCCTCTGTGGCTGCATTCAGCATTTGCTGTTGCTCCAGCACCTGCTGCAAACGCTTGGCCACCGCAGCGCCAGTATCGATCAAGGTGACATTCGGTCCGACTATTTGTTGAATATGTTTACGCACAAACGGGTAGTGCGTACAGCCCAGCACAATGGTGTCTGCGCCTGCGGCGATGAGCGGTTGGCAATATTGTTGCAATAACGCGAGGGTGTGCGGGGTATTTAGCTGGCCTTGTTCTATGCATTCGACTAGCCCAACACAGGCTTGTGTGACGACTTGCACGCTTTGCCCATAGTGCTCAAGCAAGGCGGCAAATTGTGCGCTTTGCAGGGTGCCGGTGGTGGCGAGTACGCCGATGATGCCGTTATTGCTGGCGGCTGCCGCGGGCTTGACGGCGGGCTCCATGCCGATAATGGGCAGGGTGTAGCGTTGGCGCAGGCTGCCAATGGCGGCGGCGGTGGCGGTGTTACAGGCGACGACCAGGGCTTTGGCGCCTTGGTCAATTAATGTGTCGGCAATGGTAACGCAGCGTTGCTGGATTTGGCTGGCAGATTTGTTGCCATAGGGTGCATGTGCGCTGTCGGCAAAATAGACAAAATGCTCATGTGGCAGTTGGCGGGTGAGGTGTTTGAGCACGCTGAGGCCACCGACCCCGGAATCCATCACCCCGACCGGGGCATTGACTGCAATCGCTGAGCACATCGAAATGGCACGGTATGATTTATAATGACCGGATTATATCGGATTTTATACAGGTTAAAGGAATGGCCAATCGGCTGAGCAAGATTTACACGCGTACTGGCGATAGCGGCACGACCGGGCTGGGTGATGGCTCGCGTGTTGCTAAATCTGACCTGCGCGTGGCAGCCATGGGCGATGTGGATGAGCTCAATGCGGTGCTTGGCATGTTGCTGGTGGAGAGTTTGGCCGACGATGTGCGTGACAGTTTGCTGGCGATTCAGCATGATTTGTTCGACCTGGGTGGTGAGTTATGCATGCCTGGGCATCATTTTATCCAGGCTGGGCGAGTGACTTTTCTTGAGCGCACACTGGACGCCTGGAACGAAGAGCTCAGCCCGTTAAAAGAGTTTATTTTGCCGGGTGGCAGCCGTGCAGCGGCTGTTTGCCATTTGGCACGCACGGTTTGTCGCCGTGCCGAACGTGTGTTGCATGCGTTGCATGCCCAATCGCCGCTGACGCCGGTGGCGTTGCAGTACCTTAACCGTTTGTCCGATTTACTATTTGTCCTCTGTCGCACGCTTAACCGGCATGCAAATGTGCCGGATGTCTTGTGGAATAACCAACATAAACTGTAGCGCGGCCCAGGCTGGCGCTCGAAACGCAAAAAAAAATGATTAAACAATTACTGCAAAAAGTATTCCGTCGTCGTGCTAACGCGAATACCCATACCCAACTGCCTGCAGCGCAAATTATTCAGGCGGGTAAACATAAAATCAATCAGAAACACATCAGCCAGGCCGCATTGAAAACCTGCGACCAACTGCAAAAGGCCGGGTTTCAGGCCTATATTGTTGGCGGCGCGGTGCGTGACTTGCTGCTCAACCACCCACCAAAAGACTTTGATGTGGCCACCAATGCCACGCCAGAGCAAGTGCATAAGGTATTTAGGCGCTCACGCATTATTGGCCGCCGTTTTCGGCTGGTGCATGTGTTGTGGGGGCATGAAACCATTGAGGTGTCTACCTTTCGCGGCCATCACCTGAGTGAGGGTGATGCCGAAACCAACGATAGTGGTCGCATTATTCGTGACAACGTATTTGGCGGCATTGAAGAAGACTCTGTGCGCCGTGACTTTACGGCCAATGCACTGTATTACGACCCCAAGCGCCAGGAGGTACTCGACTTTCATCATGGCGTGGCAGATGTTCGCGCCAAAACGCTGCGTATGATTGGTGATCCGGTGACGCGTTATCAAGAGGATCCGGTGCGCATGCTGCGTGCGGTACGCTTGTCTGCCAAGCTAGGCTTAAAGCTGGAGCGTTCGACCGAGGCGCCAATACGCAAACTGGCTGATTTGCTGGAGGACGTGCCGCCCAGCCGCTTGTTTGATGAGATGTTAAAGTTATTTTTGTCAGGCCATGCCATTGAAAGCATCAATGCTTTGCGCGCGCAGCAGTTGCACCATGGCTTGCTGCCCTTGCTAGACGTAGTATTGGAGCAGCCGCTGGGTGAAAAATTTGTCATGCTGGCGCTTAAAAATACCGATGAACGGATTTTGGCTGGCAAGTCTTCTAACCCCAGCTTTTTGTTTGCTACCTTGCTGTGGCACGAGGTGCTGCAAGCCTGGCAAGAAAAGCAAAAGCGTGGCGAGCATATGATGCCTGCTTTGCATGAGGCGATGAATGAAGTCATCGACAAGCAAGCAGAAAAAATGGCGATTCATAATCGCTATACGGCGACCATGAAAGAAATCTGGGTGATGCAGCCGCGCTTTGAACAACGCTCGGGCAAGCGTCCTTATGCCTTGCTCACCAACCCTAAATACCGTGCGGGTTACGACTTCTTGTTGTTACGCTGTGCTTCTGGTGAGTTGCCACAAGAGCTGGGTGACTGGTGGACGCGTTTTGCCGACGCAGGCACAGATGAACGTACCGCCATGTTGCTGCCAGAAAGTGGACCGAGCAAACGCCGCCGTAAGCCGCGTAAGAGAAAGCCTGCAGGCGGAGAATCCGCTTAATGGCGACAGCCCTGATTGCGCTGGGTAGTAACTTGCAGCAGCCCGAAACACAGGTGCGCAACGCGATTGCCGCGTTGGCCAGCACGCGGGGCTTAACGTTAGTTAAGGCTTCTAGCTTGTATGCAACCGCGCCGGTTGGCTACGATAATCAGCCTGATTTTATCAATGCCGTGGTGCAAGTGACAACCGAGATACCAGCCCCGCAGTTGATGCAATTGCTGCTGGATATTGAGCAAACCTTTGGTCGCGAGCGTCCGTTTCCTAACGCGCCGCGCATTCTTGACCTTGACTTGCTGGATTATGATGGCGTGCAACTGGATACCGAGTTGTTGAAATTGCCACATCCGCGCATGCATGAGCGTGGCTTTGTGATTTTACCTTTGGCTGAAATTATGCCTGACTTTATGCTGCCACAAGGAAAGACTGTTGTAGAATGGACAGCAGAATTTCAGCACAATGACGTGCGCAAACTGGCCCAACACTGAACGAGCAATAACCATGTTTACCCGTTTTCCTTATGTTGTCATTGAAGGTCCGATCGGCAGTGGTAAAACCACATTGGCACGCATGCTGGCCGATCAATTTTCTGTAGAACTGCTGTCTGAAAAAGCCGAGGCTAATCCGTTTTTGACCCGCTTTTATCAGGATGCCCAGCGCTACGCACTGCCAACACAGTTATTTTTCCTGTTTCAACGCTCGCGCCAGATTGAAGACATGGCCCAGCGCGATATGTTTGGCCAGCCTACGGTGTCAGATTTTTTTCTTGAAAAAGATCCATTGTTTGCGCGCCTGAATCTGGATGATGAAGAGTATTCGCTCTATCACCAGATTTACCATCATCTGCAACTTAAAGCGCCCAAGCCAGATTTGGTGGTGTATTTGCAAACGCCGGTTGACGCGCTCATGGACCGTATTGAAGAGCGTAATATCAGCTATGAACAAGACATGCCGCGCGAGTATATTGCACGCCTGGCCGACGCTTACAGTGAGTTTTTTCACGGCTACGATGCCTCGCCCTTGCTGATTGTAAACAACGAAAAGCTCAATATTATTAAAGACCCGGAAGCCTTTAAATTGCTGATTGAACGGATTGGGCAAATTAAGAGCAGCCGCGAGTACTTTAACCCTAATTTCTGATAACAGGCGTTGGCTGTTTGATCAAAGCGATTGCCTCACATGCTAAATAACCTTCTTTCCAAAGCGAAATCAGGCGAAAAAATCGCCATGCTAACTTGCTATGACGCCACCTTTGCCAAATTACTGGCATTGGCGGGCGTAGATGTGCTGTTGGTGGGCGATTCACTCGGCATGGTCATGCAAGGCGCCACCTCAACCTTGGGTGTCACCATGCAAGACATGCTTTACCACACGCGTATTGTGGCAAAGGGGGCACCCAACACCGTCATTATGAGCGATATGCCTGCCGGTAGTTACGAGCATGACCAAGCCGCAGCGCTCAGTCATGCACAGGCGCTGCTGGCGGCCGGGGCGCATATCGTGAAAATTGAAGGTGGTGGAAACATGGTCGCCACGGCGCAGTTTCTGGTTGAAAACGGCGTGCCCGTTTGCGCACACCTGGGGTTCACGCCGCAATCGGTTGAAAAGCTTGGTGGCTATAAAATTCAAGGTAAAACAGAAGAAAGCGCACATACCATGCTGGCTGATGCACAAGCGATGGCGCAAGCAGGCGTGAGTATGGTGTTGTTTGAAATGGTGCCCGCGGCACTGGCGACGCACATTACCCAAGCGATTAATGTGCCGACGATAGGCATAGGTGCAGGTGCGGGCTGTAGTGGGCAGGTGCTGGTGCTACAGGATTTGCTGGGGATTTATACCGGCCCGGCAGATAAAGCGCCGCAAGACTATAAAGCGCCCAGGTTTGCGCAAAACTTTTTGCAGCAGGCGGGGAGTGTGCAGCAGGCAGTGGTTGAGTATGTGAAAGCGGTCAAGGAAGGGCGTTTTCCGGAGGCTAAGCATAGTTATTAGTTGTTAGCGCCATGATGTTGGGGCGTTTTAGAAGGTCATTCTTTTATCGATCTATTTCGTATGCTCAACCTATCTTCGTCATTCCGGCGTAGGCTGGGCATAGGTGCCCACCCGGATTTTGTGGTTGTTTGGCAGGTTTCTTTTCGCCTTTTTGGCGAGTTACTTTTCTTTGCTTGCCCAAAGAATAAGTAACCAAAAGAAATGCACCCCAGCTTCCGCTTGATTCCTGCGTTGCTCGTCAAAATAAGCGGTCACGAAACTCATCCTAGCGGCCTGCACACCCCGCAGGCCACCGCGGGATTCGAACAGTCGCTCCCTTTGTCCTTATTTTGCCTGCGCTACTCGGCGCGGCAGATGGGGACCCCGAACACCATGCGACTGCAACCATCGATAACTTTAATAAAAGAATCTGGTTTTGAACCGTCCAAACTTCTTCGCTGCTACTTAAATGAGAAGAATCCCATTCCATCACGCTGAGTAGCGGAAACAAAATAAGAGTAGAGGGAGCGACTGTCTGAGCTCCGCAACAAGCCACGTTTTGTGTGGCTTGTCAGGGCGAGTTTCGTGACCGGCTTATTTTGTTGAGCAACGCAAGGGAGCCTTTAGGCCGTGATGGCTGGGTGCCCTCTTCTTTGGTTACTTTCTGAGGGGCAAGCACCAGAAAGTGACTCGCCAACAAGGCGAAACGAATCGCCATAACAATCAATAAGTGCTGGAATGTCGAGTAATGCTTATCAAAGAATTACTTTCTCAGTAGCGCCGCATCAAGGAGTGACCTTATCACACATTAAAAAACAAAAAAGCGTGACCTCCGGTGCATATGCTGAGAGGTCACGCCTTTTCAAGTCGCGCTAATGATTATTTTTGCTTACGACGGCTAACAGCACCCATCAACAATAAACCAGCTACCATTAATGCATAGCTTTCTGGTTCCGGTACGGTAGAAATACTCACTGCATCCAGGTCAAAACGCAGGTTGCTGCCACTAAAACCGGCAGGCAGGCTGAGGCCTAGTTGTACACGGCCAACATCATCAAATACTGCATCAAATGATTGACCGGAAAAGCTGGTAAAGGCCGGGTTGGATGCGTCGATGATCAGGTCAATACGTGTCCAGGTGTTAGGCTCTACCCAGGTGGAGACGATGGCGCTCGCGCCTGGGTTGTTGCTCGGGGCGGCAATACGCGCGTAGGCTTGCAATGCGATATCGGCATCGTGACGGAAATACCAGCTTAATACCAAGTCATCACGCCAGTCGCCCTGAAAAGCGCCATCGCTACAGGCTGTACTCTCGCAACGAAACAGTACTGATACAGCACCGAATGCGCTGGCCGTTGGGCTGGCGGTTGTGCTCAGATAGGCGCCGCCGTCAGCGCCGCCACTGGCGATAATCTGGTTAGGGTTGGCGCCAGTTGTCCAGCCGGAAATGCCGTCTGTGAAGGTTTCTGTGTATGGGGTTGTTAACGCCGCTGCTTGCCCGGAAAAAGCCATGGTGGTTATCAATGCCAGGCTGGCGAATAAATGACGATACATAATTTGTCCTCTTCAAAATATTATAATAGTAATCAACATGATAATGAGATTGATTATTGTTTATAATAACATGCGGGTGAGTGTTCGTTCAAGGTGACTATCTTAAGGAATCGCTGCATGAGCAGGCGTCCTTATGGCAAAATAACGCCTTGGCTCTCGCTATGATGAATTTACTCGCACTCGAATCCTCCACTGAAACACTGTCACTTGCCTTGCAAACAGCGGCAGGTTTACTCACGTTTGATGAAGTCACCGGCCCGGCTGCCTCACAGCGCATTTTGCCTGAAATTCAGCGCTTACTGACTGAGGCCGATGTGAGGCTGGCGGCGTTGAGTGGTCTCGTTTACGGCACTGGCCCCGGTGCCTTTACTGGTGTGCGTGTGGCGGTTGGTGTGGCGCAAGGCTTGGCATTTGGGGCTAACCTGCCGGTGGTGGGCATTAGCTCTGTGCTGGCCGTGGCCGAAACTGCGTGGCAAACCGTGCAAGCCGAAAAGGTTGTGGTGTGCCTGGATGCGCGCATGGGGGAGGTGTATCACGCGGCATTGGTGCGGCAAGCTGATGGCTGGCTGGAGGTGTTGCCCCCCATCGTGTGCAAACCACAAGAGGTGCCTGCGTTAGAAGGCGCTGGCTGGATAGGCGCGGGTGCGGGCTGGCGTGTCTTTGAGCAGCTGTTATTGGAAAAATATAGTGGTCAGGTTGGCAATGTTTACCCCGATATGATGCCTAAAGCAAGTGCCATGTTGATGTTGGCCCAGCCGTTGTTTGCGGCGGGTAATACGCAGCCTGCACAAGCTGCTGCTCCGTTGTATGTGCGTAATCGGGTGGCATTGACCGCGGCTGAGCGCGCGCAAGGGCAAAGGTTATAGCTGCATGAGCGCCTTGCCCCAACATCACGTGACGTTTCGCCCGATGACGTATGACGATCTGGCTGCGATTAGCCGCATCGAGCCGACGATTTACAGCCACCCATGGACATTGGGCAACTTTAACGATTCGCTCAATGCCGGGTATAGTGCCTGGGTGATGGAGATTGGCGCGGATATTGTGGGTTATGCACTGGTGATGATGGTGCTGGACGAGGCGCATTTACTCAATATCAGCATCGCCAAGCCACTGCAGGGGCAGGGGTTGGGGCGTACGTTACTGGCGCATATGGTCGAGGTTGCACAGCGCCATCAGGCCGCCAACATGTTTCTTGAGGTGCGCGTGAGTAATACCACTGCGATCATGCTATATGAGTCTATGGGGTTTTGTGAGATGGGCGTACGCCGCAATTATTATCCAACCCAGACTGGTCGCGAAGATGCCGTGTTGATGGGCTTGGCTTTATGATTGGAAGCACTTGATGATGAGGAGCGCTTGGTGAGTGTAGGCCGCGAAGACATGTTGCGTGAGTTGGAGTTGCTGCCGGTTTGGCGTGCGCGCGTGCCTGTGGCAGGCAGTGTGCCGTCTGCGACACAGGTCGAGTCAGAGGCCCTCGTGCCTATTGAAGTTACCGCAGCGCCGCTGGTCGCTCCCGGTTTAGAGTCAGTGCCGCCGCAGGTGAATGCCGAGCCTGAAATGCTCCCCGCTTTACAGGAGGTGCAGCCTGAGGCACCTCTGCAGGCACATGAGTCTCATCTCAATAACATTGAATTAGCTGACGCAGTCGCGCCGCAAACGTTGCTGCCTCACCCTGAGCTGCCTCAACCTATTGTTGAGCCGCTAATACAAACACCGTGGCTGTTATATTGCCCGCATGCCAATGATGCGCAAACGCAATTGTTGTTGCAAAACATTGTGCGTGCGTTGCAGTTGCCACTTGAGGATGTGGTATTGCATCAGCAAACAGTGCGCATGGCGCAAGTAAAAACACGCTTTTGCGTGCTGTTTGGCTTGCATGAGGCTAATCAGTTTTTGGGGGCAAGTTTTATGGATATGGCGGCAGTTCGCGGCCAAGTTCATACTTATGATGACCTGATGGTGGTGGTGACTCATCCCCCGCAGGCGATGCTTGAGAACCCGTTGTTGAAGCGGGAAGTCTGGCAGGATATATGTTTATTGCTGGCCAAAAATGCGGAGGTGGCAACTTGAATAAAGCCCGGAGTGCCCGCATCTGTAGCAGTGATAAAGTGAAATTTGAATTTAATGTTTTTTGACTGGAGTCTGACATGCGTCGATTATTAAATATGCTGTTGCTGGTAGCGTCCTTGAGCCTGTCTGGCTGTGGCTATAACCAGTTTCAAAGCCTGGATGAAGAAGCCAAGGCCAACTGGTCTGAGGTGCTAAACCAGTATCAACGCCGTGCAGATTTGGTGCCTAACCTGGTGTCTACCGTTAAGGGTTATGCCAGCCATGAAGAAAAAGTGCTGACTGAGGTAACCGAAGCCCGTGCCAAAGTAGGTAGCATGCAGTTGACCCCTGAGCTACTTAATGACCCGGATGCGCTTGCTAAATTCCAGGCCGCACAAGGCCAGTTGACCAGTGCGTTGTCACGCTTGATGGTAGTGTCTGAAAACTATCCTAACTTGAAGGCTGACGCCAGCTTTCGTGATTTGCAGGCACAGCTTGAAGGTACTGAAAACCGTGTGACGGTGGCGCGCAACCGTTATATTGAGTCGGTGAAGCAATACAACGTGGCTGTGCGTAGTTTTCCTAATAATTTAACTGCCATGATGTTTGGCTATCAGCCCAAACCATCATTTACGGTTGAAAACGAAAAAGCGATTTCAACGGCGCCCAAAGTTGATTTTGGCAGCGACAAGTAATTAACGCTATGCATGCATGCTGGAAGTCGCTATTGCTGGCCTGGTGGTTGCTGTTTGGACTAGCGGCTAGTCAGGCGGCCGATGGTCTGGTGGAGATTCCGCCACTGCAAAGCGCAGTGACGGATTTGACACAAACACTGTCTGCCCAAGAGCAAACGGCGCTTAATCAAAAGCTCAGCCAGTTTTCACAACAGTCGGGCTCGCAAGTGGCAGTGTTAGTGGTTGCAACCACGCAGCCAGAAGAAATCTCACAGTTTAGTATCCGCCTGGCTGAGGCGTGGAAAATTGGCCGTGAAAAGCAAGATGATGGCGTGATTATTATCGTCGCTAAAAACGATAGAAAAATGCGCATTGAGGTTGGCTATGGCTTGGAAGGGGCGATTCCCGATGCGATTGCCAAACGTATTATCAGTGAGCAAATGACGCCAGCGTTCAAGCAAGGCCAGTTTTACCAGGGTTTGAATCTGGCGACAGATACCTTGATCAAGCTGATTCAGGGTGAGCAACTGCCTGCCCCTGCAAAGCAAGCGCGCCAGGCACATGCTGACGACTGGATGGGCATGCTACCTATTTTGATGTTTGCTGCCATTATCGGTGGCGCAATTTTCAAAGGCATACTGGGAGACTTGCCCGGGAGTTTGGTCACTGGCGGCATCCTTGGTGGCCTCGCTGGCTGGCTAGGGGCGACGGCATTGATCATGGGCCTGATTGGTTTGGCGGCATTTGTGTTCACGCTCGCCATGGGTGGCCGTGGTGGTGGTTCAGGGCCTTATGTGCCCGGTGGCTTTGGCGGCTATTCCGGCGGTAGTCGTGGCCCCGACATTTTTAGTGGTGGCGGTGGTGGCTTTGGCGGCGGCGGAGCTTCCGGTGACTGGTAACAAACCTTGAGAGTCGTATGAAACCTGTGCATCCATTCAACCGCTGGTTTAAACATGCCTGGAGCCATCCTCGCCATGTCAAAGCCTTGTTTTCTCCACAAGCACTCAAGCAGATTGAGCAGACCATTGCACAAAACGAGCGTCACCATGCCGGTGAAATCCGGGTGGTGATTGAGGCTGGTTTACCCACCTATGCTATCCTGCGAGGGGTGACGCCACGGCAACGTGCGATCAATTTATTTGGCCATTTTAATATCTGGGATACCGAGCATAACAATGGCGTGTTGATTTACTTATTGTTGGCTGACCATGATGTTGAAATTGTGGCGGACCGCGGTATACACCGGCAAGTGGGTGATGCGGGCTGGCAACTCATCTGCCAGCAAATGGAAGGAATGTTCAGAAGTGGGCAGTTTGAATCAGGCGTGGTGTACGGCATACAGGCCATTGGTGAGCAGCTCGCGCGCTCTTTTCCGCCCGAAGCGGTGCCGCGTAATGAATTACCCAATCGCGTACTTATTATTTAGCCTGGCAGGCATCCATATTGCCCGTGCAGATCTTCACGACATCAACCGCATTTATCACAGCACACCTTCATTAGCTGCTTTTGAAGTTTGCCAGGGCGGTGGTTGCGCCCAGTTTGATGTGCTCAGCTTAACCCCAGCCGAGTGGAATAACGTGACGCGCTTGTTTACACCGTTGCCACAAACCGCCGAAACCGAGCGCGAGGCAATCGCACAGGCCATTGGCGTTCTGGAAGATATCGTTGGCACCAAAGTTGGCACTGCTGCCGACCGCGCCGGGACATTTAACAATCGCGCCTACCAGCATCAGCAAGACTGTAACGACGAAGCCATTAACAGCACCACCTACATGCGCCTAATGCAGCAGGCTGGCCTGATTCGCTTTCACCGCATTTTGGATACCCGCACCCGCAAGTTCTTTTTGACTGGCTGGCCGCATAGCGCAGCCGTGATTCAAGCACTTGAAAGCAATGCCGAATATGCCGTAGACAGCTGGTTTTATGACAATAGCTACCCAGCCACCATTGTGCCGATGGCGCAATGGAAAAAGGGCTATATTCCAGAAGATAGCCCGATTTTAAGTAAGTAATCGCCTTGATGGTTGCTAGGTCGTGCGTTTACGCAAAACGGCGAACATGAGTATGAGTCCCAGACCTGCCAGTAATAGGGCATTTGTCTCTGGTTCTGGCACCGCAGTAGGCACATCCACTGGAATAACGGATCCAGGACTCACCGCCCAGGCATACCATACGGTACTGTTTTTCATATAGGTGCTTTGATCACCGTAAGTGGCGAAAAAAATAAAGGCGTTATTGGGGTCGGTGATGAGTTCTGTGCCTGTCCAGTAAAAAGATTGGACATTGCTGAACAGTGGGCTATTAATCCCATGGTACTGGCTGTGTTCACCACTATAAGCCTGCCCGTTCAGTTCCTTGTAGTAAAGCTCGGCCATCTCATCTCCGGCAGCCGTGCCATTGGTCGCTGCGTTATAGCCGCAATCGGTGCCACCCAGGCTCCAGTTGCATCCATCATTACCAATGTCGGTCACCGTTGGCAAACGCCACGCGTCACTGCCTGCATAGTTGATGGTATTCAGGTAGTGAACAAACGCCATGGCGCCCCACCATGAAGTTTCGCCCACATTGCTAAAGTCAGCGTTTGAAAGCGTATAAGGTGTGCTGCCAAACGTGACGCCAGCATTTGCCGTGAGAATGGCATCAACCACGGTGCTGTAGCCACTATTGCTGATCATGCTTGAGAGTAAATGTGCATCTTTAGTCCAGCTGACATCGCTAATGCTGCTGTAGACAAGATCGGCACCATCGGACGTGTAGCTAACAAGTGCCGCATTTGCCTGCGGGCTTAGAGAGAACGAAAGCACAAAAACGGCTGAAGCGAGTAGTGAATGCATACGATGAGTAGGTGACAACATAACAAAGCCTTTCTATTGTTTGAATAATAAATCCAATGACTTCTATAACATGTTGCAGCTCACAACAGGCATGGCCCGCAAGCCGCCGAGTGACCAGTGATGAATGTATATTAGTTTTGTGTAAATGTAAAATATTGAGATTGCGCGCGAATGTCGTCTATGGCAATGGTTTATTACTGACTCAGCCCTGGTTTAAGGCTAAAATCCTGCCTTTAGATTTGAATTCAATTTACCTTATATGCGCGCCTCACAATTTTTTATTGCCACCCAAA
The DNA here is from genome assembly GCF_000515275.1 of Methylophilus sp. 5. Taxonomy (NCBI): domain Bacteria; kingdom Pseudomonadati; phylum Pseudomonadota; class Betaproteobacteria; order Nitrosomonadales; family Methylophilaceae; genus Methylophilus; species Methylophilus sp. 5. The sequence goes on along the minus strand of NZ_KI911560.1, from coordinate 678,892 downwards.
AAGAAGCCCCTTCAGATGCCGAGCTGATGAGCCACAAATTGATGGTACGGGCAGGGCTGATCAAAAAGCTGGGCAGCGGTTTATATAGCTGGATGCCGCTAGGTTTGCGCGTATTGCGCAAGGTGGAAAACATTGTGCGCGACGAAATGAACAAGGCCGGTGCGTTAGAGTTGCTGATGCCTGCCGTGCAGCCCAAAGAGTTGTGGGAAGAAACCGGCCGCTGGGCGGTGTTTGGCCCACAAATGCTGAAGATTAAAGACCGCCACGAACGCGACTTTTGTTTTGGCCCAACGCATGAAGAAGTGATTACTGACATCGCCCGTAAAGAAATCAGTAGTTACAAGCAGCTGCCGCTCAATTTTTACCAGATTCAGACCAAGTTCCGTGACGAGATTCGTCCGCGTTTTGGCGTGATGCGTGCACGTGAGTTTTTGATGAAAGATGCCTATTCTTTTCATACCAGTGCCGATTGCCTGGTCAACACTTATAACGCCATGCACACCGCTTACAGCAATGTGTTTACGCGTTTGGGCCTTAAGTTTCGTGCAGTAAAGGCTGACTCAGGCGCCATTGGTGGCGACGGTTCGCAAGAGTTTCACGTGTTGGCCGATAGCGGTGAAGATGCGCTGGCGTATTGCGAGCAGTCTGACTATGCCGCTAACGTTGAGTTGGCTGAGGCCGTTGCCATCGGTAGCCGCGCTGCCGCCAGTGAGGCGATGCGCGAGGTCGATACACCCAAGCAAACCACTTGTGAAGATGTAGCCAAATTACTGGATGTGCCAGTGAGCAAGACCGTCAAATCAGTCGCGTTGATGGTCGATGATGTGTTTACGCTGGCCTTGTTGCGTGGTGACCATCAACTCAATGAAGTGAAATTTGGCAAGATTGATGGTGTGAAAAATTTCCGCCTGGCCACCGAAGAAGAAATTCGCGCCAACCTAAGCTGCCCACCTGGTTTTATTGGCCCGGTGGGTGTCAACGCCAACGTGCGTGTGGTGGCAGATAGAACGGTCGCCCTGATGAGTGACTTTGTTTGTGGCGCCAATAAACCAAAGTTTCACCTGGCAGGCGTTAATTTTGGCCGTGATTTACCAGAGCCAGTGGTTGTGGCAGATATTCGCAATGTGGTGGTTGGTGACGCCAGCCCGGATGGCAAAGGCACGCTGGATTTGTGTCGCGGCATTGAAGTCGGCCATATTTTCCAATTACGTACCAAGTATTCTGAGGCCATGCAGGCGACGTATCTGGACGAAAATGGGCAGACACAAGTGATGGAAATGGGCTGTTATGGCATTGGTGTGTCACGTATTGTCGGTGCCGCCATTGAGCAGGGCAGTGATGATAAAGGCATTATTTTTCCGCTGAGCATGGCACCGTTTGCCGTGGTGATTTGCCCGATTGGCCTGGATAAGAGCGACGCGGTTAAACAAGCGGCATTTGAGCTTTACACCCAGTTGCAACAAGCAGGCGTTGACGTGTTGCTGGATGACCGCGGCGAGCGCCCGGGTGTGATGTTTGCTGAGAGCGACCTGATGGGGATTCCCCATCGCGTGGTGATTGGCGACCGTGGCTTGGCTGAAGGCAAGGTGGAATATAAAGGCCGTACTGACAATGAGGCACAGAACTTGCAACTGATTGAATGCGTGACCTTTTTGCGTGACAAACTTGTGTAAGCACGCACTTAAGTGGCTGCGCGGGAAAATTGCTGCGTTGCACGGTACTCAGCACCTCGCCGTACTCATTGTACTGTCTCGGCGCTTGCGTGCCGTGTGTCTTGCACTTTATCCCGCTCGCTCACTTGTTTCGTGCTTCATTCGCCAGTAATTAGAGGGAATTCATCCCTCTGTTTGGCGCCTTTGGCGGGACGAATTTGACTACAATAGATGCAATGAAAAAAGCATTCTTCTTTTTGTTTGCAGTATTGCTGGCCGGCTTATGTGCATGGTCGGCACCAACCATGGCTGGCAATCAAAAAGAAGAGCCGCTGGCCAACAGCGTGAAAACGCTCATGCAAAAGTCTGTCAGTGACCTGGCGGCACCGCGCTTATTATTCGATACTGAGCACTCTGCACAACAGTGGATGCAGACAATGTCTGCGCGCTTGGCCAAGCGTATGCCAGATGCGCAATACCGCGAAGATTTTCTTAAGTCGGTCCACTATGAAGCCACACGTGCTGGCTTGGATCCACAACTGGTATTAGGCCTGATTCACGTCGAAAGCGGCTTTAAAAAATATGCAGTGTCTAGCGTGGGTGCCCGTGGTTACATGCAAGTGATGCCATTTTGGGTCAAGTCGATAGGTGCGAATGAGCATAACCTGTTTGATATGCGCTTAAATCTGCGTTATGGCTGCACGATTTTGCGTCATTACCTGGATATTGAACGCGGTGATTATTACCGCGCGCTTGGGCGGTATAACGGTAGCCTGGGCAAGCCTGACTACCCTAACATGGTGGTTGGTGCCTGGCGCAACCACTGGCATTATGCGCCAGTGTTAGACTCGCCTAAACTCAATGTCGCTAGCCAGTAGTGCTGAGTAAAGATCAAAAAACCGCGCCAATGCGCGGTTTTTTATTTTCTATTTAACCACCTTAAAGCCGTAATAGGTGCCAAATTCACCTTCTGGCTCATGGTAGATAAACATCATGCCGTTGGTGTAGCCCAAGCCGTTGAAGTGGTTCTGCGAGCGTAGCTTCATGGTGGCAGGCAACGCGCTTTTGCCGACAAGTTGACCATTCAAATCAAAAATCAGCACCGCTTTGTGGTCTACATCCAGTAAGGCAAGCTCATTGCCAGCCACGCCGGTAAAGGCGATGTAATGGTCACTGACATCGTCGTGCGCGACTTGTGCTTTTGCAAAATCGAGTTTGATTTCACGTAGTTTTTCGCGTTGTTTGGTGTCAACCACAAACACACTATTGCCCCTGTCTTGCTTGGCATAATACTGTTTGCTCACCGGGTCGTAGCTGGGCATGGTGCCTGCATCGCCAAACGCAGGGTTAAACTGCGCCACATCGCCCGAGGTCTCTAGCAGCTCGCCTTTGTCACCTACATCCAGGCTATAAATGCCAGTGTTGGGTGAAAAACCTACCGCGCTGGAGATGTTGTAGGTAATGGTTTCCAGCTTGCCGGAGTTTGGGTTGTAATACAGCGAACGATTGTCGTAACCAGGTTTGGCCGAGTTGACATAGCTACCGTCTGCGGTAAAAGCGTGCACCTCAGACTTTGAAATCGGCGCCTCGAATTCGCTGCCCATCGGCGCCAGGCCGCCATCGGCAATGTAATAGTGTTGGTTGCTCGGCAAATAAGCCACGGCCATTGGGCGCGTGGTTGGTTTTTTAACCAGGGGGATTTTCACGCTGACTTCTGCTTCAGGCAAAATCTCAGCCTGGGCTGATAACGCCAGGCAAGAAAGTGCCAGTACGCTCAATATTTTTGGGGTGAATTGCATAGCTCCGTCATCCTGTTTTTATGGGTATTTAATAGACTGTATTTTAACGCGCAAGTTTTAAGATTTCGAGGATGGTGTGCGCGTGATCAGCATCGCGTCACCATAACTGAAAAAACGGTAAGACTGATCAATCGCATGCGCATAGGCCTGGCGCAACAAATCATAGCCGCCAAACGCAGAAACCAGCATCATCAAGGTGCTTTTCGGCAGGTGAAAGTTCGTGATCAGTCGATCGACCAACTTGAACTCAAAACCTGGCGTAATAAAAATATCGGTGTCGCCATGATGCGCAAATAGCTTGCCCGCATGTGCAGCGCTTTCCAGCGTCCGTAGTGAAGTGGTGCCAACCGCCGTCACGCGCTTGCCGTTGGCACGCGCATGCAAAATCGTGCTGATGGTTTCTTCAGGCAAATGGTAAACCTCACTATGCATATGGTGCTCGGCAATATTGTCGACTTTCACCGGTTGAAACGTCCCCGCGCCCACATGCAATGTCACGTAGCGCACGTGCACCCCTTTATTAATGAGCAACTGTAACAAGGCCTCATCAAAATGCAGACCAGCCGTCGGTGCCGCCACCGCGCCCGCGTGCTTGGCAAACACGGTTTGATAACGCGTATCATCCGCCGCATCCGCGGTGTGCTCAATATAAGGCGGCAGCGGCAACTGGCCATACTGCTCCAAAAAGTCATACCACGACTCATCGCCCAGCAGGCGAATGTGGAACATGTCTGCCTGTCTGCCCAATACCTCTGCCTGATAGCCGCCCGACAAATGCAACAAACTGCCCGCTTTGGGTGCGCGTGAAGATTTAATCTGCGCATAAGCCTCTTGCGCAGAGAGCACGCGGTCTATCATCACCTCAATCTGGCCGCCGGTCGCTTTTTGCCCAAATAGCCTGGCTTTAATCACTTTAGTGTCATTAAGCACCAATACATCGCCTGCGTCAAAGTGATCGGCAATCTGGCGGAAGTAATTATCCCGGATGGTTTGTTCAGTGGCGTCGACTTCCAGCAGGCGACTTTCTGAGCGATTCGGCAGTGGATGTTGTGCAATCAGGTGTTGTGGAAGATAAAAATCGAAATCTAGAGTTTTCATAAATCAAAATTATGGTTATAATAGCTGTCTTTGAGATGTCCAACATTATATCCCATGCCGGGATGGCGGAACTGGTAGACGCACTGGACTCAAAATCCAGCGCCGCAAGGCGTGCCGGTTCGATTCCGGCTCCCGGCACCATGAAGTACTATCAAACAGTACCAGAATGACTCAAAAGCAATGAAAATCAAAGGTTTAGATGAAAATCTAGGCCTTTTTTCATATCAGGACGTTGCTTGACATATACATTTTTGGTGTATAACTTTGCGAATAATATTTTTATACACGCGAAAGTTTTATACACATGGCACTCACTGACACGCAACTCCGCAACGCCAAAACAGCTGAAAAAGACTACACAATTACTGATACTGACGGCCAAGGCTTGTCTATTCTCATAACGAGTAAAGAATGATTCAGAATGTCGATGCTTTCCCAATTAGCTTTTACTTTAATCCTGACGAAAAATACACCTTCTTTATTCCAAAGTATCAACGCGAATACATTTGGGGTCTGGCAAATTGGGATGCGCTATTTACCGATTTAGATGAGTCTCCTTCCGGACATTTTCTTGGATCAATCATTTGTGTCAACAGCCAAAAGGACTCCATGGCGGGCAGCAAACTAGAACTGATCGATGGTCAACAGAGATTTACCACTATCAGCCTTCTATTCTGTGCGCTTTACGAAAAACTAAAGTCGAATCCTGATCAAGATGATGATTACAACGTCGAGATGGTGAATCTGAAAAACCGAATGTTCATCAAGGCGAACAATCAATGGCGGTTTGAGCCCAGCGAGCAGATGCAGAACAAGGCGGACTTTCAGCGGATTCTGAGCGAGCTTTTCCCAAAGCTGGTCACCTCACCCAAAGCGCTGGCCAACTTCGGAAATCGACGTATCGCAAAGGCTTACAGGTATTTCTGCGAGCGACTTCTACCATTAACCATTGCTCAGGCCATGGCACTGTTAGAAAAACTCAAGTCGGCGATCTTGGTCAAGATTGAGGTTCAAAGCCATTCGGATGCCTTTATGTTGTTCGAGTCGATCAACAACCGAGGCATCCCGCTGTCGGCCATCGATATCATCAAGAACAACTTGCTGGCAGAGCTCGATAAGCGCCCTGACTACGGTATTGACCTGGCGTTTGATGAGTGGAAAGACTTGATTGATTTGTTGCCTGATCCGGCTGTGCAAGAGCGCTTCTTGCGGCAGCTATACAACGTGTTCAAGTACCTCAAGCGAGTAGAAGTCAAAGGCTGTTCAAGGGCAACACGCTCCAATCTCATCAACATTTACGACACATTGTTGCGCAAGCGCCCGGTATGGCTTTTTCACGCCCTGCAATCCCAGGGCAAGATCTATTCGTCGCTGCTCAATCCAGCGGCAGCCAGAGATCAATGGAGCGAAGGCACTGCGGCCAACTTGCAGGACCTGCAGCGCCTCGGCGCTGCACCCGCTTATGCGTTTTTGTTGTGGGTGAGCCAGGTTGCTCGTAGTCAGGTGTGGGATGAAAGCGAGGCGCTGAGTCAAATGGCCGCGCTGCTCACCAAGTGGTTCTTTTGGCGAAACCTTACAGATATGCCGCCTACCCGTGAACTTGACCCAATGTTTGTGGAATTGATAGGTGAGCTGCTGCAACAGATGCGTGCGAGTTCAATTACCACGCTGGACGCATTTGTGAAGCGCGCGAGTGATTGGTTGCTGGCGCGTGCTGCCTCAGAGGATGTGTGTGATGCCCGTCTGAAGGGCGATGTGTACCTCGACAACTACGAGGCCACTCGCTTCATGCTGTGCAAGCTGGAAGAAGTGCATCAGACCCGTGAGAATAAACGCGACCTGTGGGCGCACGACGCGAACGATCGTCCCGTTTTTACGGTCGAGCACATCTTACCCAAAACAGAAAACCTTGGCCCAGGCTGGGTGGCTATGCTGGAGCTTAAAGGCAAGGATACGGCTGACGGCATACGCCAGCGTTGTGCCCACCAACTCGGCAACTTGACCCTGAGTGGATACAACTCCAAACTAGGTACGATGGAGTTCATGAAAAAGCGCGACCGACAGAACGACAAGGGCGACTTCATTGGGTATCGAAACGGGCTTTATCTGAACGTTGATTTGGCCACGCGCACCGAATGGAATGAGGCCGCGGTGACGGCACGAACAGACAAGATGCTCAAGGAGGTGAAGTCCATCCTGAGTTTGCTAAAGGAAGATTAAGTTATGCTGGTCTATGCTAATAAATTCGTCTTAGAACCTAAAAATGGTGCCGAGCAAATCATTCAGTTGGTTGCACGATGGGTTGGACAACATGCAAAACAGTATATTGATACAGAGAGACTCGCTGAGGGGATACGCGAACTTCGTCTCTGTCCTTTTATCACGTGTAACGGTATCAGCAGAAAAGAAAGCAACTTATCCCTATGTTTTTGGCGTTCAACTCAGTCACAGAGACGATAAAGTTTCCGGCAGAAGATGGATTACTGAGGTTGGATTACGCCAAGAAAATATTGGTAAGCCGATTGAATGTTCAATATTGCTCAAGACTGATGAAGTCAGCGCAAAAGTCAACGAGCCAATTCAAGTAACGCGTCCCAAGTTGGTACAGCAACTTATACAAGACTGTTCGCCGATAGGACAAACTCCAGGCGTGAGCGTCAAGCGCTTGGATCAAGAGAGCGCAATGGCATTTTTGCATGAGGTTGAACGCGAAGAGCGAGAACATCCAATCACATTAATTAGTTGCGATAGGGATGGAGCTTATCCAGTTGATCTGGAACGTTTACGTTCAATTTTGGTTGGTTTATCTGATGTGGTTGCTGTGCCAGTTTCGGTGGACACGTTTGCCATAGAAGAGATTGTTGGTAGAAGATATATTGCATTTGGCGGTGCTATTAACGTTATTTTCCCGTCGCGCAAGGGGGACCGAGGATGGTTTTGCGAAACAGTTTTATTTCGCCCGTCAGAGATTTCTGATTTTCATGCTGAGGGAAAAAAGGTCGAGTCTGAGGTGCTGTCCGCTATTACCCATCGTACAAACTTGCCGTACTCATGGCGACATATTTCTCCAGAGATGGTGAATCAAGCTGTCTTACGGAGCCAATTGGCACAGATGCTTGAGCGCGCCAAAGACAGTAACAATTCTGAAGAATTAGGCGATTACATCGCACTATTGGAGTCAGCCGATCAAGAATTGTTGACCAAGGATGCGGAGTTGGCTCGTATTCGCATCGAATATGAAGAGAAAGAGCATGAAGCTAGAAAACTGCAGGCTGATATTGCTAATTTGAAGTATGCACTAAGTGGGCGCCAAGCAAGCGAAGATAGTCAAGATGATGATGTGGTGGAGGCGCTAGCACCGCTGCGTGAGTCGATAACTGCAGTTTTAAAAGGTATTCCAAGTCTTCAACAAGCTTTAGAGTTGATTTCATCTCTGTACGTAGATCGAATTGTGGTTTTGGATTCCGCTATCAATTCAGCAAAAGAGTCTGATCGTGGTGGATTTCGTTTCGGTGATAAAGCGTTCGAACTCTTATCCAAGCTGGCAAACGAATACTGGCAGGCCTTGGCTGATGGCAAAGGTGATCAACATGCCAAGGCTGCTTTCGGACATAATGCATACGCACAGAACGAAGGCCAGGCTCTGAGCGGCCCGGGCAAGCAGAGAAGAACCTTTGTCTATCACGGAAAAACTTTCGTGATGGAAAAACATTTGAAGAGCGGTGTGAAAGACAGTTTGGCGGAGACTTTGCGTATCCATTTTGAATGGATAGCTGTAGAGCAAAAATTGGTCATCGGCCACTGCGGCAAACATTTGGATTTTTGAGAGCGTATTTCATGAGCGTTCAGTTTTGTCATAACCACCATCATGATCAAAGATTGTCCCGATTCAGCGGTTGCGTTTGAGTTGCCTGTTACTAGGCCTTAGCTAATTCTTAATAGCGATGAGATCGCGATATACATGCCAGCTAGCATGCCCAACCACCGGCATGGTCAAAATCAATCCCAAAAAGTTGGTCGCAAGGCCGAACCCCACCAGTACTACAATACAAAAAGCCCATAGTGTCATGGTCACAGGGTTGTGTGCACATGTGCGCAGGCTGGTGACTGCTGCGGTCCAGGCGCTGGTGTTGCGGTCTAGCATGAGAGGCATGGCGATGACGCTGATGCTGAAAATAAAGGCGGCAAACACGGCACCGGCGGAGAAGTAGACGAACAGGAACGTGGGTTGTTTAAAGGTGAAGACGTTGATGACAACGTCGACAAAAGTGGGTAGGGCGTGATGAAAGTAATGGGCGAAGATGCTCATTGATAGGCGCGTCCAGCCCAGAAAAACCAAGATCAGCAGCCCGGTAAACAGCGTGATGTTGAGCAAGTTGGGCAGCCAGGCAGTGAGGGTGGGGCGTAGTGACGGTGGCTCGCCAGATTCGAGGCGCTTGCTTAAGTCGTAGAGGCCCATGGCTAAAAACGGGCCCAGCAAGAAAAAGCCAGTGGTGACGCCAGCCAGTAGCCAGTAATTATCAGCAAACACGCTATGTATGATGACGCCGGTGGCTGAGAGAATAATGCCGTAAAACAGGCTGGCCCAGCCGCCGAGATGAATGTCGGTGACGCCTGCATGCAGCCAGTCGAGAATGATGTTGGGGCTTACCTGGCGGATGGAAATGTCATCGTCAGCGCTGACTTTTGTTGCGGGTATATTGTGAATGCTCATGTGTTTAGCCCCCTAAAAATTATGGTGGCCATCAATCAGTGCTTGCAGACTGCATGACTGATCTTTTCAAGCTAAAAAAGCTTTTGATGATGGCTTGTCACCACTACTTGCATTGCTAATTTTTTAACACAAAAAACAGTCCTGAAGCCTTGTTTCGACTGGTTTTGCGCAACCAGTCGACCACGCAATTTTGGTTGATGACTACGCTTTCGCATCAGGATACGATTAAGAATCTACCACAAAAAACTCGCGTATGCAGTCGTCATATTTTTTCCTGCGACTGCAGTTTATGGGTCGTGATGAGCACAATCATGCAGAAAATTGTGGCTGAGTGCATCACGAGTTGCGTGTTTACAAAAAAGGTTTTTTGTTTGGTCTTGAGGTATTTTTTCTTGCTATCCACCGGTCTTTAAAATGCCTGCGCGCCTTGTTGCAGGCGCTTTCTTGCAAGCGATGACTGCGCTGCAGTGTTCACCAAATCTCACCATAAATTTACATTGATGACATGGGCAATCACACTTTTTTGTCTTGTCACTCGGTTGCTCTTGTGCTAATTTACAACGTGTAACAAATTTGTAACTAAACGTAATTTAGTTGCTACAAGCTAAATTTGGGTTGGCAAACATGTTGTCTATTTGCGAAACACAATGCATCACAAGGCCTAACGCATCTGCTTCTACAGAGAGTGTGTGTAAGTTGCTGCTGAGCCTGCTAGTGTTTTCAGGGCTGATTGCGTTGGCCTTTTTGCATGTGGGTGCGTGGATGGTGTTGCCGTTTGCTGGCCTGGAGTTGGTGTTGGTGGTTCTGGCGTTTGTGGTGGTATTGCGTCACAGCGGTGATTACGAAAAGATTACTTTCGTTCAGGATCAAGTGGAAATCGAGCAAAGTGTGTTGGGAGAAATAAAACACGTTCGCTTTCTATGCTATTGGACCCGGATAACGCTCAGGGAAGGTGAGAACGGTAAAACGTCACTGTGGATTGGGTCCCATCATCAAGAAGTAGAGTTTGGTAGAGGTACTATGGACAACGCGCAGCGCGAGCAAGTAGCGTCTCATCTCAAGCGAATACTTCTAAAAACTAAATAACTGGATTTTGGAGCGATTAGATGCAAGGGATGAAGAAATTTGGGGTTGGTGCAGTCGCATTGTTCTTGTCTTTAAGTGCACGTGCTGATTACACCTGGAACTTTCCAGAGCCGGTGACGCCGATGGCTTTGGATACCTTACACGTACATAACAAATTTATGCTGATTACTGCCGTGATTTTTGTGGCGGTGTTGGCAATCATGATTTACTCCATTGTGACGCACCGTCACAGCAAGGGCCACAAGCCTGTTGCCGATAAAGCGCCCTCTACTGCGGTTGAAATTTTCTGGACCCTGATCCCGTTTGCGATTTTGTTGTTGATTGACTTTGTCATCATGGGGATTCCGGCTTACCACAGCGTGGTGATGATGGAAGATACGCGCGACCAGTCGACCATGGTGATCAAGATTACCGGCTCACAATGGCGCTGGCAGTATGAGTACCTGGACGGCGATGCCAAAGGCATCAAGTTCGTGAGCAACCTGGCAACCACCAATGACCAAATGCATAACGAAGCGGATAAAGGCGAGCACTACCTGCTGGAGGTGGATAACCCGCTGGTGCTGCCTGTTGGCGAGAAGGTGCGCATTTTGATGACAGCTTCTGACGTGTTACACAACTGGTGGGTGCCGCAGTTTGGTTCTTCACGCGTGGCGGTGCCTGGCTTTATTCGTGAAACCTGGGTGCAGGTTGAAAAAGAAGGCGTTTATCGTGGGCAGTGTAAAGAGCTCTGCGGTAAAGGCCATGGCTACATGCCGGTGGTGGTGAATGCCGTGTCTAAACAAGAGTTTGCGCAATGGGCGACCAAAAAGCAGGGTGAGCAACAAGCCGCTAACGATGTGAAAGAAATGACCAAAGATGAGCTGCTTGCGCAAGGTAAAGTGGTTTACGAGAAAAACTGTGCAGTGTGTCATCAGGTCACAGGCGCAGGCTTGCCTCCTGCTTTTCCGGCACTCACAGGCAGCAAAATCGCCACTGGCCCGATTTTTGGCGCCGATGGTAAATATCAAAAAGACAGTCATCTGGACCGTGTGTTGAATGGTAAAGGCGTGATGCCTCCCTGGAAGTCGACATTAAACGACACAGAGATTGCTGCAGTGATTACCTATGAGCGCAATGCGCTGGGTAATACGGCAGCGGTTGATGGACTTGTGCAGCCAACACAAGTTAAAGCTGCACGCGAATAATATTTGAGATTTTAGGAGAGCACTATGAGTACTACAACCGTAGCACATCATGATGAGCATCACGACGACCATCCGACCGGGATTATGCGTTGGTTAACGACAACCAACCACAAAGATATCGGCACCATGTATTTAACATTTTCACTGGTGATGTTTTTGGTCGGTGGCTCGATGATTTTAGGCATTCGTGCCGAGTTGTTTAAGCCAGGTTTGCAGTTAATGAATCCTGAGTTTTTTAACCAGTTGATTGGTGTGCATGCACTGATTATGATTTTTGCTGCCTTGATGCCTGCCGCGACGGGTTTTGCCAACTGGATGCTGCCTTTGCAAATTGGCGCCCCTGATATGGCCTTGCCACGGTTGAATAACTGGGGGTTCTGGATTTTGCCACCTTCAGCGATTCTGCTGACACTGCCTTTTACGCTCGCACTGTTTGGAGTGGGTGACGGCGCGCTGGCGACTGGCTGGACCTTCTACCCGCCACTGTCTGTGCAAGGCGGGATTGGCGTCGACTTCGCCATTTTTGCCGTGCACTTGTTGGGTATTTCGTCAGTATTGGGCTCAATCAACATTATTGTGACCATTTACAACATGCGCGCACCAGGCATGACCTTGATGAAAATGCCGATGTTTGCCTGGGGCTGGTTGATTACTGCTTTCTTGCTGATTGCGACGATTCCGGTGCTGGCAGGTGCGGTGACCATGTTGCTGACAGACCGTCACTTTGGCACCCACTTTTTTGATGCTGCTGGTGGTGGTGACCCGATCATGTTCCAGCATCTGTTCTGGTTCTTTGGTCATCCTGAGGTGTATATCCTGTTGTTGCCGGTGTGGGGCTTTATTCCTCAAATTCTGCAAACATTCAGCCGCAAACCAATGTATGGCTACAAAGCACAAGTTTACTCATTGTGGTCGATTGGTGCGTTGGCTGTGGTTGTGTGGGCACACCACTTTTTTACTGCGGGTATGCCGGTGCCGGCGCTGTTGTACTTTATGTATAGCACTATGGCGATTTCGTTGCCATTAGCGGTGTTGTTCTACTGTTGGATTCGCACTATGTGGAAAGGCTCGATGAGCTTTGAAACCCCCATGCTGTTCACTGTTGGCTGGATTATTTTGTTTGGTATTGGCGGCTTGACTGGCTTAGTACTGGCCGACGTGGCGGCTGATGCGCAATATCACAACAGTTACTTCGTGGTGGCGCATTTCCACTACACCCTGTTTGCTGGTGGCATCATGGGCATTATGGCGGGTGTGTACTACTGGCTGCCAAAAATGACTGGCCATATGTATAACGAGAAGTTAGGTAAAACACACTTCTGGCTCACTGCCATCTCATTTAACGTGACATTTATTCCGCAGTTCTTTGTTGGCCTGGCCGGGATGCCGCGTCGTATTCCTGACTACGCCTTGCAGTTTGCCGAGTTCAACATGATTTCTACGGTAGGTGCGTTTGTGCTGGGCCTGTCACAACTGCTGTTTGTGTACATTATTATCAGCTGTGTCAAAGGCGGCAAAAAAGCCACTGATAGAGTGTGGGAAGGTGCGCAAGGGCTGGAGTGGACATTGTCTTCACCGCCGCCTTACCATAGCTTTACTGAGCAGCCGGTTGTTAAATAAAAAACAGGTTTAAGTAAGGCGTTGAGTAAGTAAATTGAGGCAAAAGCCAATCAGTCTGTGATTGATTGGCTGTGTTAAAGGTGGATGTATTTTGAGTGATCCCAAGCAGTCGAAGAGTAGAAAAATTGCCTGGCTGTTAGCCGCGGTCGCAATTATCTGGTATTTAGTTTCGATGTTTACGATTTGGAAGTAAGCGGCGCTTGCAACTGTTATGGCATTAGAACAAGCACAGGCCGCGGCCAATAAAAAACTGGCGTTGAAATTAGTCTGGGTGATTGCTGGCGCACTGCTGTTTGCGTTTGCGCTGGTGCCATTGTATGACGTGATTTGTTCGGTCACCGGGCTCAACGGCAAAACGAAAAGTACGCCTGAGAGTGCGAGCCATGCTGTTGTAGACTTAAAGCGTGAAGTCACTGTGCAGTTTGTGTCTGCAGTGATGCCGGGTTTGGGCTGGAACTTTTATCCCAAGCAAAACAGTGTAGTGGTGCATCCGGGCCAAGTGACCACGGTGATGTTTGAAGCAAAAAACACCACTAATGTAGAGGTTGCCGGGCAAGCGATTCCAAGCGTGACGCCAGGTAAAGCGTCGGCATATTTAAAAAAAATTGAGTGTTTCTGTTTTGTCAGGCAGACACTTAAACCTGGGGAAGTAAAGGCGATGCCTCTGCGATTTTTTATCAGTGCAGAGCTGCCTCAAGATGTACAAGAAATGACCTTGTCGTATTCGTTTTTTCCGGCAAGTCAGTAAACAATAATTATGAGCAACAAGTTAAAGGATAGGGAGCTAATGCATGGCTAGTCATTCAGAAAATCACTATTTTGTCCCGCATGGCAGCATTTATCCGGCACTGATTTCTGTCGGATTGCTGTCTATGGCCAGTGGTTTTGTTTTTAATGTCACCGGCTCGGATACGCGCCTGGATGGCTCGATCAAGAATCCGGCGCTGTCTTACCTGGCAACCCCAGGTAAATATATGATGTATCTGGGTCTGGCGATTATCCTCACCATGATGTTCAAGTGGCTGAGTGCCGTGGTCACCGAGAGCCTCACTGGCCAATATAAAAAGTGGGAAGATAAGTCTTTCCGCATCGGCATGATCGTTTTCATCTGCTCAGAGGTGGCTTTTTTTGCCGCTTTCTTTGGCGCGCTGTTTTACATGCGGGTGTTGTCGGTGCCTGATTTAGCCTCGTATGCGCCGGATATTACGCCCTATAAAGACTTTTTAAGTGCGTGGCCATCACAAGGGCCTGGCGGCACGGTGCTTGGTGAGGCTTATAAACCTAATCCTGCATTTCACCCGATGTCGTGGAGCGGTTTGCCGCTGATTAACACGCTGCTGTTGCTTAGCTCGGGCGCCACCATTACCTGGGCACATTGGGGCTTGATTAAAAATAACCGCAAGCGGTTAATCATTGGCCTGTTTTTAACCGTGGCGCTGGGGGTGACTTTCCTGTGCTGTCAGGCGGCCGAGTATCACCATGCTTATACCGAAATGGGCTTGACGCTTAAATCGGGCGCATATGGTGCGACCTTTTTTATGCTCACTGGTTTTCACGGCTTTCATGTGACGATTGGTACGCTGATGCTGATTGTGATTTTGTTACGCAGTATCAAGGGTCACTTTACGCCAGAACATCATTTTGGCTTTGAAGGTGTCGCCTGGTATTGGCACTTTGTCGATGTGGTTTGGTTAGGCCTGTATATTTTTGTTTACATGCTCTAATGAATAAAAAAGGGCGCCATTCGCGCCCTTTTTAGCAAGTGTGTGATGGTTTAAAGTGTGTGGCCTATATAGCCAAAATGGGCTGCAACGATCAAGCCAAGAAACAGGGCAATAGATAAGCCGATGCGCATGGTCAGGGCTTTTACAGTGCGGTCGGAACCACTTTTGTCTTTGAGCAAAAAGAGCAGGGCAGAGAATAGGCTGCCAACAATGACAATCAGTATCAAAATGGTGACAATTTTAATGAACATGATGTGATCTCGCGTTAAGTTGGTCACATTATGGGCTGTAAGCTGGAAAATGCAAATACCCTTGGGAAATTATGTCGTTCGTGTGCGCTGGCTGGTGTTGTCTGTGATGGTAGTTGCAATCTGGAGCTGTATTAAGCTTGGTTTGTGGCAATGGCACAAGGCCGAGCAAAAGCAGGAGATTACGCGCGCATTGGCGCATGATGGCGATGTTATTCAGCCACAGGCGCAAGCGTTGGATTCTCCTGATAAGGTGAGCGCGTTGCATCTGCAAACAGTCACGTTCCAAGGGCATTATCTGCCGCAATTCGCTTTTTTTCTTGATAACCAGCTAGAGCAAGGGCAAGCCGGATTTCATGTCATTACCCCTTTTTTACTCAGTGATCAGCAGCATGTGATTTGGGTTAACCGCGGTTGGCTGGCAGGCTTTGCTGATCACCAAAAAACACCTGAGATTACAACTTCACCGGCCGAGCAAGTAATTAAAGGTTTGTTTTGGCAGCAAAAAAAGGTGGGGTTCAGGTTGGATAAACCAGGCTTAGCATGGCAACCTGTACAGCCAGTGCTCGACTTTACTTACTTGCGTCAGCATGTGCCTTATACGTTCCCTGATGTGATTTTAAAGCTGGACCCCGCTGTTGGCGATGGTTATCTGCGCCACTGGGATGTGCCAGCCGGGCAAGTGGAAAAAAATCTCAGTTATGCTTACCAGTGGTTTGGCTTTGCCGTGGCGAGCTTGGTGATCGGTTTGACTCAAATGGTGGAGAAACGGGCGTGAATATGACCCACGAAGAAACAAATGCTTTGGCAGTGCTGGATCAGGCACAACAGCGTAAAGGCCGCATGATTTTTTTATTGCTGGCGATCTTTTTTACGGTGCCGTTATTGGTCGTTGTCGCCATGATTAAGTTTGACTGGCGGCCCACTGGTAAAAGTTATGGCGAGTTGATTCAGCCGCCAGTGTCTATCGCACATACGACGCATTGGGTCAGTGACAGGCAGCAGGCATTGCCCGCATTTTGGCAGGATAAATGGAACATTGCGCTAATCGCGCGTGAGTGCGATGCGCCTTGTATGCAGCGTTTATACGACATGCGGCAGATTTATGTTTCGTTATATAAAGACATGATACGCGTGCAGCGTGTGCTGATTACCCAGCAGGCCGACACGTCGGCCATTCGTGCCCGCTATCCTGATTTGCTGATTATTAATGGCGAGCCGGAGCAGGTCGCCGCGTTGGGCAGCATGCTCAGTGGTGGTGGGCAAAACACGCTTGACGCCCATCGCGTTTATTTTATTGACCCTCTCGGCAATGTGATGATGCAGTATGGCCCTGAGCTGGAAGCCAAGTGGATACGTAAAGATTTAATGAAATTGTTAAAGGCTTCCTGGGCAGGCTAAGTCATGTTTAAAGCGTTGAGTGTGTTGGCTGCGATTGTGGCTTTTTGTGTGGTGGTGCTTGGCTCGTATGTGCGGCTGTCAGATGCCGGATTAGGCTGCCCGGACTGGCCTGGTTGTTATGGCGCCCTGACCGTGCCGCAAAGTGAGTCCGCTATTCAGTCTGCACAGCAAGCTTACCCGGATAAGCCTGTCGTACATGCCAAGGCATGGAAAGAAATGGCGCACCGTTATCTGGCTGGCAGTTTGGGCTTGCTAGTGGTGGCATTGGCTGTGCTGGCTTATCGTCAGCGGCAAGTAATTAAAACGCCTTGGCAGTTATCGGCAGGCTTGGTGGTGTTGATTGTGATGCAGGCACTGCTTGGCATGTGGACGGTCACCCTGCTGCTCAAGCCGGTGATTGTGACTTTGCACTTGCTGGGCGGCATGACGACCTTGGCATTGCTATGCTGGGTCGCCTTTCGCCATAGCAGCCAGCAGCAGGTTGCCTTGCCCGCTAGCCAGCAACGCTGGCTGCAACTGGCGTTAGTGGTTTGGATATTGCAAGTGTTGCTGGGCGGCTGGACCAGCAGTAACTATGCCGCATTGGCGTGTACGGATTTTCCAACCTGCCATGGTGTGTGGTGGCCGGACATGGATGTTGGAGAGGCGTTTTACCTCACGCGGGCACTGGGTGAAAGTCGCGATGGCGGTCAACTGCACCTGAGTGCACTGACGGCGATTCAGTGGGTGCATCGCCTTGGCGCGCTGGTGGTATTGGGCTGGATGATGGTCAGTGTCAGGCTGTTGTTGCAACGTGCGGCTACAAGAGTGCTGGCATGGGGTCTGCTGGCAGTCGTGCTGGGCCAAGTGACTATTGGCATTGGTAATTTGTTGTTGCAATTGCCGTTGGTGCTGGCGGTATTGCACAACGCAGGGGCAGCATTGTTGGGTGTGTGGCTGGTCGCCATTAACGCCAGAGTATTCAATACATCAATTAGAGCGTCATATTAAAAAATAGGGGAACAATATGCAAACAGCCTGGATGACACAATTGGCCTCGGCCAGCATGGGGATGCGCAGTTTTTATGCACTCTGTAAACCAAGGGTAACCGCCTTGATCGTGTTTACCGCCATCATCGGTATGCTCATGGCCACGCCCGGCATGGTGCCTCTCTCGGTATTGCTGGCGGCCACGGTGGGCATTGCCTTTGCCTCAGGTGCCGCGGCGGCATTTAACTGCCTCATCGAGCATAAGATTGATGCCATGATGGCGCGTACCCGTGCACGTCCGATACCGACCGGGCAGTTATCGCAAATGGAGACGCTGCTATTTGCCAGCGTGCTTGGTGGCGTCGGCTTAAGCATTTTGTATTACTGGGTCAACCCGCTGACCATGTGGCTCACGCTGGGCACATTTGTTGGCTACGCGGTGATTTACACTGTGTTTCTCAAGCCAGCCACGCCGATGAATATTGTCATTGGCGGGGCTTCAGGTGCCATGCCGCCGATTCTGGGCTGGGCGGCGGTGAATAATACCGTCTCGCCAGAGGCGCTGGTGATGTTCCTGATTATTTTTGCCTGGACGCCGCCGCATTTTTGGGCGCTGGCGTTGTATCGCCGTGAAGAGTATGCCAAAGTCGGCATGCCGATGTTGCCGGTCACGCATGGCGAGCAATTCACCTTGCTGCATATTGTGTTGTATACCATTATTCTGGTGGTGGTTTCGATGATGCCGTATGGCCTGGGCATGAGTGGTTGGCTGTATCTGGCATCGGCCATCGTACTCAATCTGATTTTTATGTACTATGTGATCAGCCTGTACCGCCACTACTCAGACGCGCTCGCTAAAACAACCTTTAAATATTCAATTATTTATCTGAGCCTGATGTTTGCTGTGTTGTTGCTAGACCATTACTTGATATAACCGGTTTTAATCTAGCTGGTATTGAATAACCAGCTATCCAAACATTAAAGGCGCGCATTTGTGCGCCTTTAATGTTTGGTTTGGTTGCTAAGCTGGTTGTGCCCGTTTTGATGCGCTGCCTGCTGATACACTTGTTCCAGCAGAGAGCTAAACATAGTTGGTCTGCCATGCAAAAAGCCTTGAATAAAGTCACAGTTAATCACCTTGAGAATGCTCTCCTGGCGGGCATTCTCAACCCCTTCCGCAATCAACTTGATATTGAGCTCATGCGCCATCTGAATGATAGATCGGCACAGAATAAAGTCATAATTATCGACCTCCAGGTTTTTAATAAATGACTTGTCGATTTTGACGTAATCTATTTGATATTTTTTGAGATACCCTAGCGCAGAATAACCAGTGCCAAAATCGTCTATCGAGAGCTTGATGCCCGCCTGCTTAACGTTTTTAAGGGTGTCTTGCGTGACTCTGGATGGCTCTAATAGCAGGCCCTCGGTAATCTCAAAGCAAAAGCGCTCGCAGGGGATGTTAGAGCGTTGCAGGCGTTTGATAAACGCCATCAGGTGTTGCGGGTGTGCAAATTGCACCGGAGAAATATTGAGGCTAATTTGCGTGCCTTGCAAACGCAGCAGGTCAATGGCAGATAAGTCACGCAGCACTTCATCAAAAATCCACTTGCCAATCTCGATAATGACCCCCGACTCTTCAGCCAGTGGAATAAACACATCGGGCGGGATGGCACCGCGGGTTGGATGTTGCCAGCGGATTAGCGCTTCAGCTTTGATCAGCCGCAGGTCGTGCAGTTGGTAAATCGGTTGATAAACCAGGTGCAATTCACCGTTAGCCACTGCTGAACGTAGGTCGTTGGTCAGTGAGATGCGGTCGCGGATTTCGCGTTGCATGGTTTGCGTAAAAAACTGATATTGATTTTTACCTGCACGTTTGGCGGCATACAAGGCCTGATCGGCGAACATCATCAGTTCTTCACCCGATCTGCTATGGTCAGGAAAAACGGCAATGCCGATGCTGGCGGTGACAAAGTATTGATTGTCTTCAATGTAAAACGGCGAGCGTATGGTGTCTACAATCTTTGCGCCAATCTCATGCAGCACTTGAATATCACGCGGTTTGGGGATCACCACCACAAACTCGTCGCCGCCTAGTTTAGCGGTGGTGTTACCGCTGCGGGCACAAGACTGGATGCGCAAAGCCGCATTTTGCAGCAAACGATCGCCCACCGCATGGCCAGCAATATCATTCACATCTTTAAAGCCATCGAGGTCGATCAGCAATAATCCCAAGGGTTGTTGCGATTGCTGGCAATCGGCAATGGCCTCTTCCAGGCACTTTTGTAGCAGGTAACGGTTAGGCAGTTGTGTCAGGTAGTCATAATTGGCCTGGCGCCAAAGCTGCAGCCTGATGTCCGCCTCTCTGCGCTGTGCGCGCTGATAAAAGCGCCAGAATTGATACAGCAATAACACGCACACAATAGAAATAGCCGTGATGCCGGTATGATTAAACGAGGCGCTGCTCTTGGTGCTTGCAAGCTCGGCAGGCACCGCCGAGGCGGTTTGATGTGCCAGCGCGGCAAGGGCGGGAATCAGTTTACTGGCCAGTCTTGTCATGTCGGTATTCATACCATGGTGTCCCAGTATTTGAGCACATCAGTCAGGGCCTGGTGCGTTCACCTGTTTAGGTAGGCGCAACAAGGGCTAACTCAATTAACGGCAGAATATAAAGAAACTTTAGACGTGGCTGAGAAAAATAATAATAAAAAAATCGCCTGCGGCAAGCCAGCAGGCGATGTGGGTGCTGCGTATTAAAGTGTTTATTTGGCTGATAAGCAGGTTTTCATAAAGGCTTTGCGTTCGTCACCTGCCAGGGCTTTGGTTTTAGCGTCAGCATTACAGGTTTTCATTTTGTTTTGTTGTGCGGTTAAGCCTGCACTTGCGCCGTCAGCCGACAAACAGGTTTTCATAAAGGCTTTGCGCTCATCGCCTGCGAGGGCTTTGGTTTTAGCATCAGCATTACAGGTTTTCATTTTTTCCTGTTGCGGGCCTGCATACACAGACATACAGACACAAGATAACAACAAGGCAATCACCAGTTTATTCATGAAAGTCTCCAAACAAAAAGATAAGTATTTTTCGAGTTCAGGCCGCCGGTTAGCAGGCCTGTGCCTGGCATTGTGACATACAGCTAAACGCTTAGGTGAATAAAAAAGCCCGGCGAAATACCGGGCTTTTGTCAGACCATTAACGAATCGGCACCGTGTGTAGCGTGCCTGCTTTCATATCAGGAATCAACAGTGCTTTGCCATCTGCAGACAAGCTGATATCTGCAGCGGATTGATAGCCCTGAATGATGCGTTGCGGTGTGGCTTTTGGCTCGGTCAGTTGCCAGACATTGCCGCCTGCCCAGTCGCTGACATACAGCAAACCATTGGCATCTCTCACCAGGCCATCGGCGCCGCCAAAGCCCTGGTTAAGCAAAGTCACGCTGGTTTTTTTGCCACCTATTTGCACGCTGAACAGTTTGCCTGTGCCAAAGTCTGCCACCAGCAAGCGGTCCGGGCCGTCCATCAGTAAGCCATTGGGGCGTTTAATGCCTGCTTTGGCTTTAAGCACCTGGGTTAATTTGCCCTCTGGCGTAATTTTAAAAATGCCTGCGCCATTGCCATGGTCATCGCCGCTGTCAGAAACGTATACGTTGCCCAGGCCGTCGATTTCAATGTCATTTAAAAAGACGGGTTTTTGTGGAAACGCGCTCGCGGCAGCAATCACGGTTTGTACACCGCTGTTCGCATCAATGCGCACCACGCGGTCCATGTCGGCGACGTACAATTGGCCATCAAACATATCCAGGCCTTTGGGGTCATTCAAGCCATCAGCCAAGGTCGTGCGTGTGCCGTCGGTGGCAATGCGGGTGATTTTGCCGTCCCCCAGTTTGCCAAACTCGCCGATTTCAGACACATAAGTGACACCTTCTGGTGTGGCAAACACAGACTCAGGCATCACCAAACCGCTCAAGGTATTGGCTTCAGTCGTTGCCGTGGCTGCGCTATGTGTTTTGCCATCGTAGCTAACGCGGTAAATCACGCCATTGTAGTCATCTGACACCAGCAATGAGCCATCCGGTAATTGCAAGACATCGGTAGGGCGGCCCCAAACTTCACCTTCTGCACTCAGCCAGCCATCAATAAACGGCTTGGTTTCTTTAACTTGCTGCTGTGCGTCAAACGTGACACGTACCAACTGGTAACCCACAGGCACTTTGCGGTTCCATGAACCATGTTGTGCAATCACGGCATTGCCCTGATACTCAGCTGGAAACTGCTTGCCGGTATAAAACTTAAAGCCCAGGTTGGCAGTGTGTGCCTGAAACTCAGCCACCGGCTGGGTCACGTCAGTAGGCGGCGTTTTGTTTTTCCAATTCGGGTCGCGCGCATCGCCACCCGCATAGTATGGAAAGCCAAAATGCAAACCTGCTTTAGGCGCAGCGTTGAGCTCATCATGAGGAATATCAGCCCCCAGCAGGTCTACGCCATTATCCGTAAAAAATAAGGTATTGCTGCCCGGCTGAAAGTCCATGCCCACCGAGTTACGCACGCCTTTGGCAAACGTTTCTACCTGGCTGCCGTCTGGGTTCATACGAATAATCGAGGCTTCAATGCCTGTGGGGTCACAAATGTTGCACGGTGCGCCCAGCGTGACATAGAGCTTGTTGTCGGGGCCTGCCGCCAGATAGCGCCAGCCGTGATGTGCTTTGTTGGGCAGTTTGTCGTAAATCACTTCACGCATGACCTTAAACGGCAGCGTTAAATCAAAATCGGGGGCGGCATAACGCGTGATGCGGTGTTGCTCGGCCACATATAAATGCCCATCCACCATGGCCACACCATTGCCAACAGTCAGGTCGTCAAGAATAGTCACCACCTGGTCGGCTTTATGGTCTTTGTTTTTATCGACCACGGCATACACTTTGCTGCCACGGGTGCCCACATACACATTACCATTGGTGCCGAGCGCCATTTGGCGCGCACCAGGGACTTCTGCATACACTTCCACATGAAAGCCATCCGGCACATGCAGCTTGTTTAAGTTAGCACGCACATCATGAATGTCTGCCCAGGCAGAGGTTGCCAACGTAGCGAACATGGCACCGATCAGACCTGTTATGAGTTGATTTTTCATCACGACTATCCCTTTCTCCAAAAAAATATTGCAATCAATCCAATTGCAATATGGGGCAGTGTAAGCGGGCCAGCCATCGCTGAAAAGTTAAAAAATATGAAATGATTGCCTAATCCTATTTGCATATTGGTGATTAAAGACATTTAAGCGTAATATAAATGCCTAATTACTTTGTTCTCTTAACTATTATGAGTAATACTGAATGCTGGCACGCGCACGACCGGGACCGCACCATTGCACTGCTGTCGACGCTGACGCCCACAGAAGGATTCACCCTCACCGCACTCGATGGCGTTAAGCTGATGCGCTGGAATCGGGCGATTCCGCGTAGCCCGGTGTTTTATGAGCCCAGCATCGTCTTTGTGTGCCAGGGCCGCAAGATTGGTTATCTGGGTGGTGAAGTGTATCAATACAACCCGCAGCAGTTTTTAATTTTGTCAGTGCCACTGCCGTTTGAAAGTGAAACCATTGCCTCGGCGGAGGAGCCATTGCTGGCCATCTCTATCCGCATTAATTTGTCTATGGTGTCTGAGTTATTGTTAAATGTCGCGCACGATGCGCCCATGAACATCAACGGCAAAAGTGGCATTAGCTCAACGCCACTCGATATGCGTTTATCTAATGCCGTGGTCAGATTGCTTGAATGTTTGCAATCAAGAACCGAAGCTACCGTGCTTGGGCAAGCCATTATCCGCGAGATTCATTACCGCATCTTGCAATCGTCGCAGGCGGCTGCCATTTTGGCGGCGCACAGCACCCACAACAATATGGGCAAAATCGGCAAGGCGTTGCGCTTGATTCATGCCGAATATGCCAATGAACTCAATGTTGATAAACTGGCGGCAGTGTCTGCCATGAGTGTGCCGTCTTTTCACGCTGCGTTCAGGGATGTAACGGCGACGTCACCAATCCAGTACCTGAAGAAAACACGCTTGCACAAAGCGCGCTTGCTGATGGTGCAAGATGGCCTCAGCGCGATCTCGGCAGCGAGTCAGGTTGGTTATGAGAGCGCCTCACAGTTCAGTCGCGAGTTTAAGCGCATGTTTGGCAAAAGCCCGATGGAGGAGGTGAGCGCAGTACGCACGGCGCTGTTGACGACGCCTAGCGCCCTGAGCGAGCGTTATGCTGCAGAGAAATATGTCACGGTTCAGCAATAGTGCAAAAAAACAGCGGGTTTTTGCCTGATTAGCACGGGTAAATCAGAGTATTAGGCAAGCATTCGATAAAAGCAGGCAATCCCTTTTGCTATTGCATCTTTTAGACTATTGCAGGTGTTCATCGGGCCCTTAAAGCGCCCTGATGAGTCTGTTAAGCCGATGAAGGAGATAACGATGAAAACTGCAGCCTATGGTGTACAAAATGCGACCTCGCCGGTTGCGCCCATGAGCATTGAGCGCCGCGAGGCGGGCCCGCACGACGTGCTGATTGATATTGAATATTGTGGCATTTGCCACTCGGATATTCATCAGGCCCGCAACGAATGGGGCGGCGGTTCTTTATATCCCATGGTGCCTGGCCACGAAATTGTAGGTCGCGTGAAAAGTGTCGGTACGCATGTCACCAAATTCAAGCTGGGGCAATTGGTTGGGGTCGGCTGTATGGTCGACTCCTGCCGCCACTGCGAAGACTGTGGTGCCGGTGAGGAGCAATATTGCGACGGCTCGGTGTTTACCTATAACGCCAAAGACACTAAGCATGGTGGCCTGACATTTGGCGGCTATGCCGAGCGTATTACTGTCGATGAAAACTTTGTCGTCAGTGTGCCCGAAAACCTCGATACCAAAGCCGTGGCGCCATTATTGTGTGCGGGCATTACCTTATATTCGCCGCTCAAACATTGGAATGTACAACCTGGCCAAAAAGTCGGCATTATCGGCCTGGGTGGGTTGGGGCATATGGGTGTCAAACTGGCTGCAGCCATGGGTGCGCATGTGGTGATGATTACCACTTCAGCCAGCAAAGCGGCAGATGCCACCCGCTTGGGTGCGCATGAAGTGCTGATTTCAAAAGACGCTGATGATATGGCCAAGCATACCGCCAGCTTTGATCTGATTATTGATACCGTGCCGGTGGCGCATGACCTCAATCCTTACATTGGCTTGCTCAAGCGCGATAAAACCATTGTGCTGGTTGGCCCATTGGACCCGGTCGAGGTACATGGCGCCAACCTGATTACCAAGCGCCGTCAGGTAGCTGGTTCATTAATTGGCGGTATTGCTGAAACCCAGGAAATGCTGGATTTCTGTGGCAAGCATAATATCGTCAGTGACATTGAAATGATTGCTGCCAAAGATATTAATGAGGCTTATGAGCGCATGCTCAAGAGCGATGTGAAATATCGCTTTGTGATTGATATCAACTCAATGAAAGCTTAAGCACTCATATTAAAAGCCCTGTTCGGTTGAGCAGGGCTTTTTTTAACTTGGGTCCGTGGTGGCTAACTTATCCAGACCGTTGGCCTGTAAGTTCCAGGCCTCAGCGAATGGTCCACCATTCGCACGCAATACATCTGGCGGACCATCTTCAATAATCTTCCCGTTTTTCAACACAATGATTCTATCGAATGAAGCCAGTGTAGACAGCCGGTGCGCGATCGCTAACACGGTGCGGCCTTGCATTAGTGAGGCGAGCGCTGACTGGATTTCCTGTTCAGACTCGGAGTCGAGGGCCGAGGTGGCTTCATCCAGTATCAAAATCGGCGCATCTTTCACAAAGGCCCTGGCAATGCCCAGGCGTTGCCTTTGTCCGCCAGACAAACGGACGCCTTTTTCACCGACAATGGTGCGATAGCCTTTGGGCAGGCTGCGAATAAACGCATCACAATAGGCATTGCGCGCCGCGGTATACACCTCCTCGTTTGAGGCTTCTGGCCTGCCATAGCGAATATTCTCAAACACCGAGCGGTGGAACAGCGCAATATCTTGTGGCACGACGGCGATGTTTGCCCGCAAGCTGTCTTGCGAAACATGGTCGATCCGCTGGCCATCAATCAGGATGCGGCCATCCTGAAGATCATCCAGGCGTTGAATCAGGCCAATCAAGGTCGATTTCCCGGCACCTGAAGCGCCCACCAGCCCGACGCGCTCACCCGCTTTGATCTCAAATGACAGCTGATCAAATACCTTGTGGCCATCCGGATAGGTATAAGACACTTGTTCAAACAGGATATGGCCGCTTTTCGCGGCAAGCGCTGACGGCGCATCCGGATCTTTGACTGAGTGTGGCTGGGCAATCACCTTGAGCGTTTCATTGATAATGCCAAATTGTTGGGCCGTGCCGACCAAGGCAAGCGCTAAATCTCGTGAGCCATGCAGTATCCTGAAGGTGAGGGTGCTGACAATGACCACGTCGCCGGTGCTGATGCTGCTGGCGCGCCAGAGTAAGATGGACCAGACCAACATGCCTGCGCCGGTGATGACCAGACACATATCATGAATCACCCGGGCCAGTTCTACATACATCCAACTGCGTCTGTGCGCCTTGGCCTCGCGGTTCAACTCGCGCGACAAGCGGCTTTTTTCGCGATAGCGGGCGGAAAACGCTTTTACCGTCCACACATTGCTCACCACATCAATCATTTTTCCGCTCGCATCCGAGGATCGCCTGGCGTAATTGTCATGTATTCTGCGGCCGCGGATGCCGAAGATGATGAGCAAACCGGCGACAAATAACACAGAGCACATCAAGCCTAAACTCATTTGCCAGCGGATGGTGGTCAACACGAGAATCGCACCGAGAAAGTCGGTGACCGGCGGCAGAATGCGCCAGAACATGGTTGCAAATATCTCACCGGTGGCAGAAGCGGTAGAGGTAATTCGGTTGCCGAGTGCGCCTGAAAAATGCTGGTTGAAATAACGCATCGAATGGCCCGTCAGATGCTCAAACAGGTCTAGCCGGATATCAACCCCGCTGGCAACAATGGCGCGAGAACCTTGCCAGCCTCCCAACCGCCACAACAGATTCTCGACCGTGATCAGTACCAGGAACAGGCATAAAGGCGACCAGACATCGGCGGTTAATCTTTCTGTACTGCCCATGGCATCCACCAATAGCTTCATGGCATATTGCACCCCCACCGCTGAACTGGCAGCGCCCATAATGATGAGAAACACTGAGCCGAACAACCAGGGACGGCGCGTGATATATGAAAATAGAAAAGAGAAGGCTTTCTGCGGGAGGGGATGATTTGTCAGGTTCACAGCTGAATTATGATGCCAGGAATTTAAAAGGCTGAAGCGATTAAGCTTTATTAAACCAGAAAAATTAAAGCAATGCCCTAATCGTTGTGCCTGGTAAAGTATATTTTTATTTGCATTTGGTTTGATGCCATACTATAATGATCCGTACTATGTTGCTACTTAAAGAATTACCTACCTCTAAAAGCCTGGAAAAATTTGTGACGCGTTATCCCGGCACAGACATTTCAGCGATCTCTGACTTTGTCAGCATTTTGCGTGCGGCGTCAGATATGTCGTCTGCTCTGGACGCGTTGCTGGCCGGGCATGGGCTGTTGCAAGGTCGTTGGTGGGTGCTGGTATTGCTTATGCGCCAGGATGACTTGACCTCTTCACCGTCTGCGCTGGCAGAAAAGGCCGGCGTGACCAAGGCGACCATGACCGGCTTTATTGATGGGCTGGAGCGTGAGGGCCTGGTGTCGCGCTTTATGGATACCACTGACCGGCGTAAATTCCTGATTCGCTTATCGGTGGCCGGGCAGCAAAAGCTGGATGAGGTGATGCCGGTCTATGTGCAATGTGTGACGCAATTTATGAATGTGCTGGACAAGCCGCAAAGAAATACCTTGATTGCTGATCTTGCCACATTGGCCAGCCGGGTCGATTTAATTAAGTAATTTAATGCCGTAAAATTTTTTAATCATTTAGTTTGATTCCATACTATCAATGACCATACTTTATGTCTATGCCACTTAGCTTAACGATGACAGCTCTCTTGCCGCACAACCATGCAAGCATGGCGCGTTGGTCTGTCTGCTTATTGGCCTTGTTATTAAACGGCTGTATCAGCAGCAAAGGTATCGCGCCAGTGTCGCAGCCGCTGGCACAGGACAAGCTTGCCTTGGGTAAAGCCATAGACGATGCCGCTGTCATTGCCTGGCCGACCGAGCATTGGTGGCAGGCCTATCAGGATGCGCAACTGGATAGACTGGTGGAAAAAAGCCTGCATGATCAGCCTGACCTGAAAAAAGCTACCGCACGGATTGCATTATCGACCGCCATGGCTGAGCAGGCGCATGCGGCTACTTTGCCCAATGTAGGTGGCAAGGTGAGTTCTTCGCGCGAGCGCTTTACCGAGTTGAGTTTTATTCCCAAACCCTGGGCGGGCCGTTTTAACTGGAACAACCAGGCGACGGTGGCAATGTCGTATGACCTTGACTTGTGGAAGCAGCAAAAGTCGGCCTGGCAGGCGGCGCTGGATGAAACCAAGGTCACCGAGGCAGAAATGCAGCAGGTGAAGATTGAACTCACGGCGGCCATGGTTAAAAGCTACGTCAGGCTGGCTGCCGAGTACCAATGGCGCGATCTGGCGCAAGAGGAGCTGGAAGATGTGCGCCACGAAATTGGCATTGCTAAAAAAGCCCTGGCTGCCGGGCTCAATACGCAATTAAACCTGAGCCGTTTGGAGGCAACGTTGCCAGCGGCACAAAACAAACTGGCGCAGATTGACTTACATCTCACCTTGTTAAAAAATCAGATGGCTGCGTTAAGCGGCGATGGGCCAGGCGCGGGTGACGCGATTGTGCGCCCCACCTTGCATTTGTCCGCCACTATCGGCTTGCCTGATCATTTGCCTGCCAACCTGGTGGGGCGTCGCCCGGATATTGTTGCTGCCAGATGGCGGGTAGAGGCGGCCCAAAAACATATTCAAAGTGCCAAGGCTGCGTTTTACCCGAATATTAATTTGTTGGGCTATGTTGGTTTTCAGGCGCTGGCGTTTTCTGGGCTGTTTTCGAGTGCAGGGTTGGTTGGCAACTTTGGTCCGGCCATGTCGCTGCCTATTTTTGATGGCGGCAAGCGCCGCGCCAACCTGTCGGCAGAAACAGCGATGTATGACATGGCGGTGGAAGATTACAACGCCACTATCCTTAAGGCGCTGGAAGGCATTTCTAACCAATTATCTGTATTGAACACGGTGGCAGATGAAACAGGCAATACGCAGCAGGCCCTGGATAAAACCGAGCAGGCGCATAGACTGGCGGTAAAGAACTACCGCGCAGGCCTGAGCAACCTGGTTGAGAGCTTGCAAACCAACGCACTGGTGTTGCAACAAAAAAGCATTCTGGTAGAGCAAGAGGCCGTGCGACTGGAAGCTTATGCCACATTGATGCTGGCATTGGGCGGAGGGGTGATAGATGCTGACCATGCGGCTCAAGCGGTGCATTAATCGCGGCAGGCAGCGGCTGTTTGCTGGCTTGGTTGTGTTCAAGCAAGGCGTGCAACTGGCTGCCGATTGCCTGCATCAGGCAGGTGCAGACTGGTATAGGCACGATTTTCCGTTGATTGGCTATTTGTTTAAATACCTAGTTGCTGCTTTTCTGGCGTTGTGGGTAGCATTAAAAATGGAGATGGATCAACCGGCGACGGCTTTGCTGACGGTGGTGATTGTGATGCATTTTCGTTCTGGCATGGTGATCACTAAAAGTTATTACCGCCTGATTGGCACCGTGATTGGTATTTTGTTTTCGATGTTGCTGGTGGCCTGGTTTGCACAAGACCGCTTTCCGTTTTTTATCGCCGCTGCGCTCTGGATAGGGCTGTGCACGGCGGGCTCGCTGGTCACCCGTAACTTTCAGTCTTATGGCTTTGTGCTGGCAGGCTATACCTTATGCATTGTTGGCTTGCCGGCAACGCTTACCCCCTGGCATACCTTTCAAATTGCGGCTACCCGCTTATCTGAAATCGGCGTGGGGCTGTTAAGCGCGACGCTGGTGAGTGAGTTGATTTTGCCGCAGCGCCTGTGGGAAAACATCCAGGCCGTGGTGCGTGGCAAATTTCGCGATTTTAGTGTGTTGTTAGGTGCTGGCGCCCCTGCCGGATTAAACCAGCCATTTTTAAAGTTTATGCAGGATATTTATCAACTGGACGCTTTTCGCTCATCGGTGCAGTTTGAAACCGATGATGCGCGTTTGCATAGCGCAACCATTCACCAGTTGAATCTACAGTTTATGGCGGTTTCTACCAGCTATGTGGTGTTCCAGCGCCTGGTGCAACGCTTGCACGCGCGAGGCCGCAGGGCTGAGGCAGATGCTTTATTAGCCTTGCTGCAACCTTTGGCTGACGCGATGCTCATCGACGGCCAGCCCGCCCACGATGCACAAACATTGACGAGTTTGCAGCAGGCGCTGACTGTTTTTAAACAAAATTTTGATGTCTTATTGGGTCAGCAGTTACAAGCATTGTCGTTATTGCCAGATGTGCATCAGCAAGAGGTAGAGACTGGCGGCCAGTTGTTGCAACGACTGGCCGCCGAACTAGCCACTTACCTGGCAACTTATGGTTTGCTGATCGCGTACCCGCGTGCGCGTAATGTGGATGCCCGCGAGTTCACCGCAGACAAATTGCATATGCATATCGACTGGTTGCCGGTGTCGATTGCTGCCACACGCGGCGCCCTCACTTTGCTGATCCTGGCGGCGATCTGGATGACCATAGACTGGCCGTCGGGTATTCTGGCCATGACCTTGGGGGTGATTACCAGCACCTTGTTTGCGGCCAGCCCTGCACCGACGGCGACCATACGCCAGTTTGCCACGGGCGTGTTACTAGGCATTGCGCTGGTGTATGTGAGCAATGTGTTTTGGCTCACGGCTGCGCACGATTACGTGATGCTGTGCATTGTGATTACCCCGGCCATTTTGCTCACTGCCTGGTTAAGCGCCAGACCGACTACGGCCCTGGTAGGGGCAGGTTTAGGCATTGCTTACTTTTTAATGGTGGGCTTTAACCAGGCGCTGGGTGATAACCCGGTTAAATACTTTAATGACTCGATTGCGCTCATGATTGCGCTGGTGGTGTCCGGCATCATGTTCAGCCTGACTGATTATGTCGCCAGCCCCTGGGCCAAAGCACGCGTGTTTGCCCAGTTGCGCCAGCTGGTGGTGGATGCTTGCCGCAACCCCGACATGACAGCCACGGCATTTGAAATGCGGGCCCGCGACCTGATCCAGCGTTCTGGCAATGTGCACCGCCCACAAGACGCCGACAGCGTGCGCATGGTTGAGGCCTTGTGTGCCACGCTGGAAATCGGCCATGCCGTGATTGCCTTGCGCAGCGTTGCCAGCGGTTTACCTGCCCACCCTCACAAGTGGCTACAGCACACCACTGTGCTGCTTGCGCATTACTACAAACAGCCCGTGCAAAAAAATCAGCAGCAAGTATTGCGATGGCTGGATCAGTTTCTGGTGTGGTTGCAAGACGCACAGCATATGGACGCGCTGCCTGCTTTACAGGCCAAAAAGTTAAGCACCCAATTGCACTTTATTCGACTGGTGATTGCGACGGAAGCATCACTTAATCAACCTCAGTCTTTGACCATGGAGACCGCGCATGTTGCATGAATTAGTCCCGCGTGAATTGGCCTTTTTGGATGCGCATGTGCCGACCTTGTTCTTGGCGTTTTTATTGGCTGTGGCGGCGATCTGGTTGCTGGATAAGTGGCTGGCTGCATGGAATATCTACGACTTGGTTTGGTACCCGGCGCTGTTGCGCGTCGCGCTGTTTTTTGGTTTGTTTTCCGTGTTTGGTTTAATGGTGTATTGAAAGGCTGCTTATGCAAACGCAACGCATCTGGTTTAGGGCAACAAAAGGCATCCTCAGGGTAGGCATCACGCTGGCCATTGCCGCCGCCGCTGGGCTATTGGCGTACAAATTGTGGGTACGTTATACCGATTATCCGTGGACGCGTGATGGCCGCGTGCGCGCTGATGTGGTGAATATTGCGCCGGATGTGGCTGGCCTGGTGACCGCGGTGCCAGTGCGCGATAACCAGTACGTACACAAGGGCGACGTGCTGTTCCGCATAGATACCATGCATTATCAACATGCGTTGGCCGAAGCCACCGCCATGACCCAGCAAAAAAAAGCAATCTGGGCGATGAAAAAGCAGCAGTCTGCGCGCCGCGCCCATTTGGATGACGAAGTCATTTCGCGCGAAAATCGTGAGGATACCGACCTGGGTGCACTCGCGGCCAAAGCCGAATATGACGCCGCACAGGCGCAGGTCGAAAAAATCAAACTCGACCTGGAGCGCGCGGTAGTGCGTTCGCCGGTCGATGGCTGGGTGTCTAACCTGCTGGTGCGCCCGGGTGATTTTGCGCAGGTCGGGGCGGCCAAGCTGGCGGTGATAGACCAGCATTCTTTTTGGGTCTATGGTTATTTTGAAGAGCACAAGTTAAGCATGATCAAGGTCGGTGATGCTGCCGAGGTACAACTGCTGGGCAGCCATACGACCCTCAAAGGCCATGTGGAAAGCATTGCCCATGGCATTACCGACCGCGACAACCCAACCGATATCCGCCTGCTGGCTAACGTGAACCCGACCTTTAACTGGGTGCGGCTGGCGCAGCGCATCCCGGTGCGCATACACCTGGACCAGATGCCAGCGTCCATGCCACTGGTCGCCGGGATGACCTGTTCGGTGGTGATTCGGCCTTAGATCAGGCTTGGGCGCATGCAACAGAATCAGACAGTCTCTGTTAAGATGCTTATTCATTGATGACAAACTAAGCGCATGCTTACAGAAAAACCACCGCAGGGATTACTTTCCCTGATTGTTTCGATTATTGCCTACCTCGCGTTGGCGCACGCCGACAAAGTTATGCACCTTGGCCAGCCTGAATCGCTGGTCATTTCTATTCTGTTTGTGCTGCTGATTATCAACCTGGCTTTTCAGTTGTCGTTTCAGGTCGAGTATGTGGCCGAGCAGCTCAAAGAGCCTTATGGCACTATGATATTAACCATCAGCGCGGTCGTCATCGAGGTGGTGATTATTGTCATGATGTTAAGCCATACTTCTTCGACCACCCTGGCCAGAGACGCGATTTATTCGGCGGTGATGCTGGATATCAACGGCATTCTGGGGCTGTGTGCCATTGTTGGCGGCATTAAATATGGTGAGGTCGAGTACAACGTTAACTCCGGCAATACTTACATCGTCATGATCATGACGGCGCTGGGTATCTCTATGGCTTTGCCCGCCTTTTTGCCGCCCGAGCACTGGCGTTTGTATTCGATGTTTACCATCGTCACCATGAGTGTGTTTTATGCCTTGTTTTTAAAAATGCAAACCGGCAGACACCGTAACTATTTTAGCTACCGTGACCAGCACCATACCAATGCACCGGACGGACAAGCCGCAGGTGGCATGAACGCCAACGTCAAATTTTCGATTCTTTACATGCTGGCTGGCATCATTACCATCGGTTTCCTGTCTGAGGAGATGAGCATGCATATGGACGCCGGTTTAACCGGCAGTGGCGTGCCGCCAATTGTGGCTGCCATTGTGGTCGCCCTGATTGCCGCCAGCCCCGAAGTGTTGACTGCATTGAAGGCCGCAGTCAATGATCGCATGCAAACCGTGGTGAATATTGCACTGGGCGCGACCTTATCGACTGTGATTCTGACCGTGCCAGTGATTGAAGCCATTGCCCTGATTGAAGACAGGCCGTTGATTGTCGGCCTGTCACCGACGCAGATGGTGATGACTTTTCTGACCTTGACCGTGGCGACCATTAACTTGCATGACGGTGAAACCAATGCGATTGAAGGCATGACGCACTTTGTGCTGTTTATGGCGTTTGCCATGCTCGCCGCATTGGGCATGTAGTACTGTAAACATTATTCGAAGTGAAATCGGCATAGCATATGAATACCGTTCTTGAGTTGATACAGCAATATGGCTTGCTGATTGTGTTTGCCAGTGTGTTTCTGGAGCAAATGGGGCTGCCATTACCGGCCTACCCGACCTTGCTGCTGACGGGCGTGCTGATTGGCAATGGTCAATACTCCTGGGCCGCCATGTTGCTGGTGGCGGTAGTCGCCGCCCTGATTGCTGACTCGATCTGGTATCGTGCCGGGCGCAAATATGGCAAACGCGTCATGGGCAAACTGTGCAAAATATCTTTATCACCAGACACTTGCGTCAGGCAAACCGAAGCGCTCTATTTAAAATTTGGCCCGCCCGCGTTATTGATATGCAAGTTTGTGCCTGGGTTTGCGTCTATCTCCAGCGCCCTGGCAGGCTCGTCTGGCACACGCTATTGGCTGTTTGTGCTCATGGATGGCCTGGGCGCCGTGCTGTGGGCAGGCTCTGCATTATGGTTGGGGCATTTATTCAGCTCAGCGATTGATGAGCTCATGCTCACCCTGGTAGAAATGGGTAAGTGGGGCACGCTACTGGTGCTGGTGTTGATCACCGCGTTTGTCGCTGCCAAGTGGTGGGATAGGCAGCGTTTTATCAAGAGCCTGCGTATGGCGCGCATCAGCGTCGACGAATTAAGCACGCTGCTCAATAGCGGCGCGGCGCCTGTGATTCTTGATACAAGAGCCAAGCACCTGGTGGAGGATGGCTGGATTCCGGGCGCACAGTTTGTCACGCTGGAAGGTGTAGACCAACTGGTGCTGGAGATTGATGAAGATGCGCCGGTGGTGTTGTATTGCTCGTGCCCGAATGAAGTGACAGCGGCCAAAGTGGCCAAAAAACTCATCAGCCGGGGCTATCGCAATATCCGCCCGCTGACTGGTGGCATAGATGCCTGGCGTGATGCTGGCTTTGAGATCACCACGCCAGAACAAGAGGCCATGATGAAAGCAGCGCATGTTTAACGTGGTCGGCATTGCGCTCAAGCGCCCTTATACGTTTGTTGTCATGGCCTTGCTGATTTTAATTTTCGGCACGCTGTCTGCCATGCGCAGCCCGGTCGATATTTTTCCTGAAATCCGTATTCCGGTGGTGGCGGTGGCCTGGCAATATACCGGCTTGCCGCCCGATGAAATGGCGGGCCGCATCACCACGCTGTATCAGCGCACCCTGACCACCACCGTCAACGATATTGAGCACATCGAGGCCAGCTCGTACATTGGCTTTGCCATCGTTAAAATATTTTTCCATTCGGGTGTGAATATCGCCACTGCCAATGCGCAGGTATCGGCCATCTCGCAAACGGTGACACGGCAAATGCCGCCAGGCACCACGCCGCCGCTTATTCTGAATTACAACGCCTCCACGGTGCCCATTTTGCAAATTGCCTTGTCAGGCAAAGGGCTTACCGAGCAAAACCTGGCTGATCTGGGCCTGAATGCGGTGCGTATTCGCCTGGTCACGGTGCCGGGGGCTGGTGTGCCTTTTCCGTATGGCGGCAAAAGCCGTCAAATTCAAATAGACCTGAATCCACCTGCCTTACAGGCACGCGGCTTGTCGGCGCAGGATGTTTCAAATGCCTTGGCCGCCCACAATATGGTGGTGCCAGTGGGCACGCAAAAGATAGGCAGTATTGAATACAGCTTAAACCTCAATAATGCCGCAGCGGCGATTGAAGACTTGGCCAATATCCCAGTGAAAGTGGTGAATGGTGCCACCGTGTATATGCGTGATATTGCACAGGTGCGTGACGGTAACCCGCCACAAACCAACATTGTGCATGTAGATGGTAATCGCTCAGTGTTGATGACCATTTTGAAAAATGGCGCTATTTCGACATTGGCGATTGTCGACGGCATTAAAGCCAAGCTGGAAGAAATTAAACCTGGCTTGCCAGACACGCTGATTGCAACGCCGATCAATGATCAGTCTATTTTTGTACGCGCGGCGATTCATGGTGTGGTGTTTGAGGGGGTGCTGGCGGCAGTGTTAACCAGCCTGATGATTTTGCTGTTTTTGGGCAGCTGGCGTTCGTCGCTGATTATTGCAACCTCGATTCCGCTATCTATACTGGGCGCGATTATTGGGTTATCCGCCATCGGCGAAACGCTCAATATTATGACCTTGGGTGGCCTGGCACTGGCGGTGGGCTTGCTGGTGGATGAAGCAACGGTGACCATTGAAAACATCAACTGGCATCTGGAGCAGGGTAAGCCGGTTGAGCAGTCTATCCTCGATGGCGCGGCGCAAATCGTCACGCCCGCGTTTGTTTCACTGCTGTGTATTTGTATCGTGTTTGTGCCTATGTTTTTTCTTGAGGGCGTGTCGCGCTACCTGTTTGTGCCCATGGCCGAAGCCGTGATGTTTGCCATGGTCAGCTCGTTTATTTTGTCGCGTACGCTGGTGCCGACCATGGCCAATTACCTGCTCAAACCGCATCTACATCACGAGCACAGGCTAGCTAGCCGTAACCCGCTGGTGCGTTTCCAGCAAGGGTTTGAAGCCAGGTTTGAGCGCATCCGCCATGGTTACAAAGCAATCCTGATCCTGGCTGTCGACCATGGCCGTTTATTTATGGCCGGCTTTATGGCCGTGGTATTGCTCTCATTTTTATTGCTACCCATGCTGGGCAGCAACTTTTTCCCTAGTGTCGATAGCGGACAAATATTGATGCATGCGCGCGTGCCGGTGGGAACGCGTATTGAAGATACGGCCAATCGCTTTGCGAATATTCAGGCGGCGATTAAAAAAGTGATTCCTGCCGATGAAATTGTGACCATTGTCGATAACATCGGCATGCCGATCAGTAGTATTAACATGACCTATAACAACACGGGCTTAATCGGGGCACAGGATGGCGATATCCAGATCGCGCTCAAACCGCATCATGCGCCCACCGCCGAGTATATCCGCACCTTGCGCGAGCGCTTGCCCAAGCAGTTCCCGGATACGACATTCTCTTTTCCGCCTGCCGATATTGTCAGCCAGATTCTTAACTTTGGCTCACCGGCACCGATTGATATCCAGATTCGTGGCGGCAAGCTGGCCGACGACTTTGCTTATGCCAACCAGTTGCTGGCCAAGGTGCGCAATGTGCCCGGCGTGGTCGACGCGCGTATTCAGCAATCACGCAGCCGCCCGTCGTTTGATATTGCGATTGATAAAACCCGCGCGCAGGAGATCGGTATCAGTACGCGAGATGTCACTAACAGCATGGTGATTAACCTGGCGGGTAGCTCGCAGGTGTCGCCCACTTACTGGCTGAATCCGGCCAATGGCGTCACTTACCCTATTGTGTTGCAAACACCGCAATATCAACTGGATAGCCTGAATGCGCTGGCCAATTTACCGATTAGCGGTAGCGACGGCCCGTTGCAGACCTTGGGCGGGATTGCCACGTTTAAGCGCAGTATCGGCAATGCGGTGGTCAGCCAATATGATATTCAGCCCATGGTGCAAGTGCACGCCAGCACACAAGACAGAGACCTTGGTGCGGTGGCGGCCGATATTCGCACCATTCTGGAAGAGACCAAAAACCAGGTGCCCAAGGCAGCGAGTGTGGTGATGCTGGGGCAGGCTTACACCATGGACCATGCTTTCACTGGCCTGTTTTTTGGCTTGCTGGGCGCGATTGTGCTGATTTACCTGCTGATTGTGGTTAATCTGCAATCCTGGAGTGACCCGTTTGTGATTATTTCTGCCTTGCCTGCGGCGCTAGCGGGCATTGTCTGGATGTTGTTTGCGACTTATACGCCTTTGTCTGTGCCTGCGTTAACTGGCGCGATTATGTGTATGGGGGTGGCAACCGCCAACAGTGTGCTGGTGATCAGCTTTGCCCGTGAACGATTGGCTGAGTTGCAAGATGCCACCGCCGCGGCGATTGATGCGGGCTTTGTACGCTTTCGCCCAGTGTTGATGACTGCACTGGCGATGGTGATAGGCATGACCCCCATGGCGCTGGGGCTGGGTGAGGGCGGCGAGCAAAATGCGCCTTTGGGTCGCGCCGTGATTGGGGGGTTGCTATTCGCGACAGTGGCCACCTTGCTGTTTGTGCCGGTGGTGTTTAGCGCCATCCACAAAAAAAACTACCCGCGACCTGTCAGTGCTTCTACCGGAGATTTACATGAATAATTCTGCAACGACTACCTCCCGTGGCATCAAGCTAGGCGGGCTGTTATTGGCGCTGGCCGCGATTGGGATTGTGATCGTTGGCATCACCAGCCGCGCCAGCAATCACGACAAACTCAACGCATGGACGCAACAGCAGGCAGTTGCCACTGTGAGCGTGAGCCAGCCCGATCACGGCGCAGAGGCAGGTAGCCTTAATTTGCCCGGCCGGTTTGAAGCCTATGCACGGGCGCCGATTTATGCACGCGTCAGTGGTTATTTAAAACAGTGGAAGGTCGATATTGGCGGCAATGTCAAAAGCGGGCAACTACTGGCAGAAATCGAAACGCCGGACCTGGATCAGGAGTTACTGCAGGCCAGGGCCGACCTCGCCAGTGCGCAGGCCAACGTGGCCCTGGCCGAAACCACCGCCAAACGCTGGCAAGAGATGCTAAAAACGCAGTCGATCGCGCGGCAGGAGGTAGATGAAAAACTGGGTGATTACCAAAGTAAACAAGCCATCGTTAAAGCGGCTGAAGCCAACGTGAACCGTTTGCTGGCGCTCAAGAGTTTTGCCAATATTATGGCACCGTTTGATGGTTCGGTGACGGCGCGTAATACCGATACCGGCGCACTGATTAATGCCGGTAGCAGCGGCAGCACGGCACTGCCCTTGTTTGAAGTGTCCAACACGCGCAAGTTGCGTTTATATATCAATGTGCCGCAAACCTATGTCAGCCAGATCAAGCCCGGCGGCAAGGCCAGTTTTACGGTGCCGGAATCCCCCGACGCGGCGTTTGAGGCCACCATACAAACGACTTCCGGCGCCATTAATGCGGCGTCCGGTACGACGCTGGTACAGCTGCTGGTCGATAATGCTTCTGGCCGTTTTTTGCCGGGTGGATTTGCCAATGTGAATCTGGCCTTAAATAATGCCGCAGGCCGCTTGAGCATTCCGGCCAGTGCGCTCATTTTTGATCAAAACGGGCTTAAAGTCGCCACCGTGGGCAGCGATCATAAAGTGACTTTAAAGACCATTACAATTGCGCGTGATCTCGGTAAAACACTGGAGGTACAGTCTGGCCTGACCAGCAATGATCAGGTGATTGAGAACCCGCCGGATGGCCTGAACGCGGGTGACCAGGTGAATATTGCCACCACCGCAGGCTCGGCTAAGTAAATCAAACCTGGCTGTTAGCCGAGGTTGATGTGTGTGCCAAGTTTGGTTAGCGCGTCAGCACCAGCCAACCACTTAAGGCAATCGCCGTTGCTGCCAAAAACAGGTTCACTGCTGGCGGTAACCAGGCCACATGACCGCGCGGTTTTTCCTGTGGGTTCAGCGATTGGCAAAATACCAGAAACTGCACCGCAGACAACAAGGCCGTACAGGCGCCGATGAGAATAAAACCGACCCCGATATACAACGACAACGCACTTTGCGCATGTGGTAATGGGTGA
Organism: Methylophilus sp. 5; assembly: GCF_000515275.1. Classification (NCBI taxonomy): domain Bacteria; kingdom Pseudomonadati; phylum Pseudomonadota; class Betaproteobacteria; order Nitrosomonadales; family Methylophilaceae; genus Methylophilus; species Methylophilus sp. 5. The sequence continues at coordinate 639,827 of NZ_KI911560.1, read as the reverse complement.
TCGTGTGCAACGAGTTGCATAAACAGGCCAAAGCGCTCAATCACAAATCCCAGCCCCATCAGCGCAATCGCTGAGCGTTGCCAGGCCAGCAGAGTGCGTTCGGCCGCAAAATAAACGCGTGGATCATCCAGGTAAGACATATCGCCTCTTTCAGGTTTTTCGTTGTGCCGAGATCACGCCAGGCACCTGTTGCAATCGCTGCAGCAAGTGCTGCAGTTGATCAATGTCGATCAGTTCTACCGTAAATTGCATCAATGCCACATGGTTGCGACTCAGTGTGTTGGCCTTGGTGGTATTGATCTTTTCACGCGCAAACAACTCACTGATATCACGCAGCAAGCCCTGCCTGTCGCTGGCTTCCAGCACAATATCCACCTCTGATAAGCCTGGTTGACGGTTGCCCCATTGCGCAGCCAGCAGCCGGTTCTGGCGACTCTCTGCCAGGCGGCTAATAAACGTGCAGGCCTGGCGGTGAATGGTGACACTATGGTTACGTGTCAGGTAGCCGACAATAGGCTCTGGCGAGACGGGTTTGCAGCATCTGGCCATGGTGGTTTGCACATTGCCTATGCCTTCAATGGTGACCCCGGCATGGTTGACCTGCGAGGCGGTGGGGCGCTTCACCAGCGGCGGCACTGGCGCTGCTTCTGCAGGTGCTATTTCAGCTTGGATAGTAATGGCAATCTGATGCTCGCTAATGTCGCCGCGACCAATGGCGGCCAGGCAGTCTTCCAGTTTATTAAATTGCAGTTTGTGTGCAATACGCTCTAGCGGCAGGCTGCCGGCACCGGCTCTATGCAGTTCTTTATCCAGCTTGGCGCGGCCCTGGGTGACATTCTCCTCAAAATGCTGATATTTAAACCAGTGCCTGACCTTGGCGCGTGCACTCGGGCTTTGCAAAAATCCCAGTGACGCATTCAGCCAGTCGCGGCTGGGCGCGCCTTGTTTGGCAGTGAGAATCTCCACCCGCTGCCCATTCTCAAGCCTGGTGTGTAATGGCACGATTTGACCATTAATTTTTGCACCTTTGGTTCTATGGCCAAGGTCGGTGTGCAGGGCATAGGCAAAATCAATCGGCGTGGCCCCTTGTGGCAAATCAATCACCTTACCTTGTGGCGTTAACACATACACCTTGTCTTGAAACAGTTCGCTATTAAATTGTTCCAGCAAGTCGCCATGGTCGGCCACTTCGTCTTTCCAGGACAATATCTGGCGTAACCAGGCGATTTTTTCGTCAAATTTTGCATCTGACTTGCCGCCTTCTTTGTAACGCCAATGAGCCGCGACCCCCAGCTCAGAGTGCTGGTGCATTTCAAAGGTGCGAATTTGCACCTCAAGCGCGAGGCCGCGCGGGCCGCTCACGGCGGTATGTAGCGAGCGGTAATCATTGCTTTTGGGGCGGGCAATATAGTCGTCAAATTCGCCGGGAATCGGCTGCCACAAATGGTGCACCAAGCCCAGCGCGGTGTAGCAGTCTTTAATGTCGTCTACCATGATGCGCACGGCACGTACATCGTACAGCTGGTTAAACTGCAAATGCTTGCTCTTCATTTTTTTGACGATGCTGGAAATATGCTTGGGCCGCCCACTGACGTCAGCCGCAACCCCCGCCAGTGTCAGTTCGTGTTGCAACTGGGCCACCACGTCTGCAATATACTGCTCGCGGTCCACACGCCGTTCGTCTAGCATCTTGGCCACCTCTTTGTATAACTGAGGTTCAAGATAGCGCAACGATAAGTCTTCCAGCTCCCATTTTAATTGCCATACGCCTAGCCGATTGGCCAGCGGTGCAAAAACGCTCTGGTTTTCGCGTGCGATTTGCACTTGTTGCGCCGGGCTGGCTGCAGATAAATGCCTGAGTAATTGTGTACGCTCTGCCAGCTTGATTAGCACCACGCGAATATCCTGCACCATGGCCAGCAGCATCTTACGCAGCACTTCCAACTGTTGCGCGCGATCAGCAGGCTTGTGGCCCGACTGATGCAAGCCTTCAACTTCACTTAACGCCTGAATTTGCGACATGCGCGAGATGCCGTCAATCAAACTCACCACCGTGTTGCCAAAGCGTGTGGTGAGGCTGGCAGACCAGTCACTCATCGCGTCTGGTGCAGCATGCAAGATGGCGGCAATCAGACTATCGGCGTCCATGTTCATGTCTGCCAACATGGCGGCCGTGCCTAAGGTGTGTTGCAGCAGCGGCGCATTGTTAAGGGCGTGTTGCCCGGCATACAAGGTGGCGGCCAGTTCGCCAGCCTGGCAAATCTGCGCCAACTCACTGGTAGTAAAGCGTTGTGGTAAAGACTCAACCCACAAAGCGAGCGCTTGAGGATCGTTATCATTAGGGGTGTGAACAGGGCGGCGGGCTGAAACCATGCAGTATTATCGCCGCGATAATGCGCCAGCGTAAAGTAAAACGCACCCTGAACAACTGTCAGGATGCGTACTTTGAACCATGCATCAACCTTGAGGTTGCGCGTGAGCGTTTAAAGTGAGCGGCTAGCGTTAGGCAAACAGGCTAATTCCCAGCGCCGCCGCCAACACAATACCAATGGCCAAAATCAGAAAAATAAAGAAAAACACTTTTGAGATCGTGGCAGCGCCAGACTCGATGCCCCTGAACCCGAGCAACCCTGCGACAAAAGAGATCACAAGAAATAGCAATGCATAATAAAGCATAGGTCTGACCTTTCGTTTTGGAGCGTTGATGATGGTGGCATCATAAAAGGCGGCGGCAGCTTACCATATCAGTGCTTTGCTAAATTGCTGGTCAGAATGTGCCTACGTGACAATAGAACATTGGCTGGGCGCCAACCCGCCCTGTGCGCGGCCCGAAACCAATGCAGGCGGCAGCTGTTGATTTGTCAACATTTACGCGGTGCTGGTTGTTGATTTAGCAGCATCTGTTTTTTTAACCCATTGATTATAAAAAGGTTTGAATCTGGCATTTTATTTGCTGTTAAGTAAAAACATTGTTTAATCAGGAAATCACATGCCAAGAATCATTGGAGTCTCTGGAAATATCACGGCGCCCTCCAGAACGCTATCGCTGGTGGAGGCTGCCGTTGCCAAGGCGAGCCAAAAGTTTCATAGTCCGGGTGAGGTGATTGATATTGCCAAACTGGCCGCAGACCTGGGGCCTACCGTGTCATTTAACCAGTTTCCGCCTGCCTTGACGCAGGCTTACGATAAACTGCATCAGGCAGATATCATCATCATAGGCACGCCCGTATATAAAGCCTCCTACACCGGTTTACTCAAACACTTTTTTGATCTGGTAGACCCGAAAAAACTCACCGGTAAAGTGGCTATTTTAGTCGCCACCGGCGGCAGTGATCATCATGCGCTGGTGCTCGAGTCCCACTTAAGAAGCCTGGCCAGTTTTTTCGGCATGTATACCATTCCGACCACGATTTATGCCAGAGATGCTGAGTTCACTGACTATCAACTAGACAGCACCGTGATTGAGCAACGCATTGATCAGGCATTGGCGCAAGCAGCTGTGTTAATCAAGCAGAATGTGCCAGAAGCGCTGGTGGCTTAACACTTTGTTTTAGCGTAAAAAAAGAGGGGATATTCTCCCCTCTTTTTTTATGCGATCAGGTTGAGTTCTTTTAACCTGGCGCGCAGGATATTCCTGCTGATGCCGAGTAGTTTTGCTGCGTGTACCTGATTGTTTTTGCTATGCGCATACGCCTTGCTGACGGTGGTGCCATTAATCAGTTCATACAAGTTTTCAGGCCCTTGCTCAAATAACTCCTCGAGTATGCTTTCCAGTTTGTAGAGCGCACTTTGGCGCTCGTAGCTGACGCGGCCCGGCAGTGGTGCTGAATAGCCGCTGTCTTCATCTGCCGTTAACTCCGGCCGGTTAAAGCTGATTTTAGGCAGGTTCAAATCTTTGGGGTACAGCGTATCCGATGTGCTCACCAACACCGCACGGTGGATGACGTTTTCCAGCTCACGAATATTGCCTGGCCATGGATACTCCATCAGTAGCGAGGTGGTTTCAGGCGCCAGTTTGTGGTCAGATGTATTCAACTTGTTGCGATAAACAGTTAAAAAGTGCTCAACTAACGGCAAAATGTCGCCGCGACGCTCGCGCAATGGCAGCAGTTCAATTGGCACGACTTTAATCCGGTAGTACAAGTCTTCGCGGAAGCGTCCGGCTTTGACGGCTTCTTCCAGGTTGACGTTGGTGGCTGCAATCAGGCGCACATCAATCGGGATCGGCTTTCTGGCGCCTACGCGTACCACTTCACGTTCTTGCAAGACACGTAATAACTTCACCTGGGTCGATTGCGGCAAGTCACCGATTTCATCCAAAAATAAGGTGCCGCCGTTGGCGGTTTCAAACCAGCCGACTTTGGACGCATTGGCGCCGGTAAACGCGCCTTTTTCGTAGCCAAATAATTCGCTTTCAACCAGGGTCTCTGAGAAGGCACCGCAATTAATTGCCTGAAACGGCCCGTTTCTGCGGTTGCTGAGCGAGTGAATATGACGGGCAATCAGCTCTTTGCCGGTGCCTGTTTCACCAATGATCAGTGCGGTCGCATTGCTGGAGGCAATCCGTTCGATCAAAGACAGCAAGTTTTGTGATTTGGGATCGCTGAACACCAGTGCACTTGCCCGCACGGACAAGCTGACGGCAGACGGATTCGGGTGTGTGATCACATGATCGGTACGTTCGGTGTACGAATCGCGGATATCCCATCGTTGTGCGCTCATCATTGACTCCTTATTAACAGGCGAGTCACTATATTACATTGATCATTAATAAGTCAAAGTTCTATAAATTATAACAATATTCATATTTGTTATATTGAATGCCACACAGATGCTCGCGGGAATTCAACATTTTGCTGTGTTAATCGCAACACTTGTTGCGTTGGCAACAGCCGTTTTTTTTGTATATTTTTTATAAGTGATTGATTTTTAATTGTAAGTTTTATCTGTTGTTGGTGGCACAGTCTTTGCACTATTGCTCATGTTGTTTTCGCATGCATTTTGAAAGGACTGACAATGACTGTCGTGACTATTAATACCGAACTGGATCTGGAACGTTACGTGAGTGAGACTGTGGCAGAAGCCAAACTGGCATTTGACGTGTTTCGTGAGACGGACACCATCACTGCCAATGGCACTGTAGGCTTTGTACACCGCGTGCCAGGCCAGGACAAGTTGATCATCGTCAATGATCCGGGCCCGTTTAACAAAGGCAAGCCGATTGAAGCCACCGTGGTTGGGTTTGATGGCACCGTAGTGAGCGGTAAAGGCAGCGGCGCCGGCGCTGGCCGTTACACCAAGTTGTTTCAGGTGCGGCCAGAAGTAACCACTATTTCGCACATACATTCCACTTATTTGGGTGCCTGGGCGCAAACACATCGCACCTTGCCAATTCGTTATGTACCCGTGCAGCGTTTTAACCTGATTAAAGAATTACCGATTTATATTGATCGCCGTCAGCAAGAGGTTGATTTTATTTTAGACCAGATTGCGATTAACCCGCATCACACCGCCATCCTCGAAGCCAATGGTGGTTCCACGGTGTGGGGCAAACAAGGCTTGCGCAAATTGGCCGAGTTTATTTTGTTACTGGAAGAGGGCGCTAAATTGCAGACATTGGCAGAGGCCTTGGGTGGTTCGCGTGAATATGGCCCAGGCGTATTAAAGCAGCAATGGAAAATGTCCAAGCTGTATGACCAAGCCAAAGAAGAAGGCTTGTTACGTCCATCTGACTTGTAACCAGGAGCGAGCTCGTGACCACAACACACACTATTGACCAACTCTGGTTTACGCGTTGCCCGGTGCCGACCGCCACAGGCCTGGCCTATAAGTTAGGCTGGCTCAGCGAAGAGTTCGCGCGCGACAACATTAATATTGCCACCTTGCAAGAGGCGCCCAAAGAGTTGTCTAAACATCATTATGATCACGCGTTGCCTAGCTTGATTCGTGAAGGCGGCAATTTGCTGGCGCTGGCGGCCAAAGCGCAAGGCGCACCCACCAAACTCATCGGCCTGACCTGGATTGACGAGTGGCAAGCGATTTTGGTACGGCCAGATAGCGGCATTACCGAGCCTGCGCAATTAAAAGGCTTGCGCCTGGCATTGCCTGCTTTTATTGAGCACCCGATTGCCAGCCATGTGCGTGGCAGCAGTATCGCTCGTGGCATGAGTTTGCATGGCTATAAAGGTGCATTGAATATTGCCGGATTAACATTGGATGATGTCACGCTGGTGGAGGTGCCTGCTGGCAGTGGCAACCGCAATGGTCTGGGTGAATTGTGGTCTGGCCTGGATGCACTGATTGAAGGCAAGGTGGATGCCGTGTATGTAAAAGGCGCGTCTGCTGTAGATGCTGCGAAACGTGTCGGCGCGGTGGTCGGCATAGACCTCGATAGTTATCCTGCGTTGTCTAGCCGTGTGAATAATGGCACGCCGCGGCCGATTACCGTGCATCAGTCATTGCTGGACAATCATTATGACCTGGTGGTGCGTTTTCTCTACCAGACCTTACGGGCGGCAGAGTGGGCCAAGAGCAACCTCAACGGTGTGCGTGACATTCTGGCATCCGAAACCCGTTCTGGCGAAGACGGTGTGGCCACCGCTTATGGTGAACACTTTCATTTGCAGTTGGCGCCGGATTTGTCGCCAGAGCGCATAGAACTGTTCCGCCAACAAAAGAACTTCATGCTGGTGCATGGCCTGCTGGATAAAGACTTTGACCTCGATGCGTGGATTGATATTAGGCCGCTGCGTGATGCCGAACAACAACTGCATCAATATGCGGCAGTTGCCTAAAGCCCTGTTGCGCCTGGTTTGAGAATAAAAAAGGAGTAAGTAGTGAATAGATTTTTACAATATGTATTGTCAGCCTTGGCGCTGACTGTGTTGGCTGTGCCTGGTGCTCACGCCGCCGAAACCGACCCCACTGTGGTGAAAATTGCCACCGTCGCTTATAACCTCAATGGCAAAACCCGTTATTTGGGCAGCACTGAGCTGGCCAGTGAAACCGGCCTTGAGGAGGCGTTGACCAAGCGCGGCGTCAAGCTCGAGTGGGTGCCTGCTGCGACTGCGATGGTGGGGCCCATTGTCAATGAGGCATTTGCCAATAAAAGCATAGACTTTGCAGCTTATGGTGATTTGCCGCCCATTATTTTGAATGGCTCCAAACCACGCGTACAACTGGTGGCGCCGTGGGGCCGTAGCGGTAACTCTTATTTGGTGGTGCCCGCCAACTCAAGCGCAAAAAATATTGCTGATCTCAAAGGCAAGCGTATTGCCTTACATAGAGGCCGTCCATGGGAGATTCCATTTGCTAACCTGGTGCAAAAAAATGGCTTCAAGCTGACCGACTTCAAAATCGTGAATGTCAATCCGCAAGTGGGGGCGGCAGCGCTCGCCAGTGGTTCTGTTGATGCGTTTTTTTCATTGAGCGATGCTTATAACCTGGTCGATAAAGGTGTAGGCAAAATCATCTGGTCAACCAAAAATGCACCGCCGGACTGGAAGCTGATGGGTGGTTTGTGGGCGCGCAATGACTTTGTTAAAGAGCACCCGGAGTTGACGCAAGTGATTGTGACGTCATTTATCAAGGCCAACTACTGGGCGGCGCAAGAGGCGCATAAAGAGACTTACCTCAAGCAATATGCCAGTCTGGTGCAGCCAGAAAGTGTGGTCAGACGTGACTATGAAGACGACAGTGTAAGTTGGCGTGACCGCTGGTCGCCACTGTACGATCAGGCGCTGGTGGATCATTACAAGCGTGCTGCGACTTATGCGCGTGAGTCTGGCCTGATTCGCAATGACATCAATATTCAGCAGTTGCTCAACTCAAGCTTTGTCGACAAAGCCTTGAAAGAGCTTAACCTGGAAACGTTCTGGGCACCTGCCCGAATCGCATCACAACAATAACCCTCATTGCCTCCCGGCAATCTCTTGCAACAGATGGTCTCCCGCCATCTGTTTTTTTCGTCTGTTGCTGTGACAGCAGCTGTCGCCAGCCAAATGATGGATATACAACATTGCGCAATAGCGGGTATTCGGCTGTTCACTTATAAGTTTTTGATTATTAAGTGATAAATATTATTTTTTAACTTGGCACAGCGTTTGCGTATATCACTTTGATATTTTGTACAGGATGAAACATGAGTCGCCCTAAAACCGCTTTAAGTGTGATCAATGAAGCGCACCTAGATGCTCTGGCCGAATCTCTCACGGATTCAATTGGAGAAAACCCTGCTGCGGTGAAAGCTGCAGCGCTGCGTGGTGCGCAACACCTGTCACTGGCAAGCTCTGCCGCTGTGCTGGCAGTCGAGGGCGTCTCCAAGACGTTTCAGCTCAACGGCAAAGCACTCACCGTGCTGTCTGATTTTTCGCTGGCGGTGACTAAAGGTGAGTTTATTTCAATTGTGGGTAGCAGTGGTTGCGGCAAATCTACCTTGCTCAGGCTGATTGCCGGCCTGGATAACAGCTATGACGGCAGCATTGTCTGGCTGGGTGACAAGGTGTCAGGCACCTCGCTCGATAGAGGGCTGGTGTTTCAGGAGCATCGTTTGTTCCCGTGGTTAACGGTTGAAAAAAACGTGGCGCTGGCACTGGAGTCTTCTGGCTTGTCGCAGCAGGAAATTGATGCGCGGGTAAAACATCAGATTGAGCTGGTTGGTTTGAGTGGCTTTGCGCAAGCGTTTCCGCATCAGATTTCCGGCGGCATGTCGCAGCGCGTTGCCATCGCCAGAGCCTTGGTGCTTAAACCACGCCTGCTGTTGCTGGACGAACCCTTTGGCGCGCTGGATGCCCTGACCCGACTCAAGATGCAGCAAGAGTTGCAGCGTTTGTGGGAGACCGAAGGCACGACGTCGATTCTGGTCACGCATGACGTTGAAGAAGCCGTGTTTTTGGGCGACCGCGTGGTGGTGATGGAAGCGAATCCAGGCCGCATCAAACGTGTGGTCGATGTGGATTTACCCAGACCGCGGCACCGTGCCTCGGCGGCGTTTCAGCGCATTAAAGATGATGTGTTAAGCGACTTCATCGAGATTAGTTAGAGTTATAGGAGTTTGTATGTCAACAACGGCACTGAAAACGCCAGCACAGCATTCCACAATCTGGGATTCCCTGTCAGATAAAAGCAAGGCCAGACGGTTGGTTGCGACCAGCGAGGATTTTGATAAGTTGTCTGAGCGTGTAGTCAGTCAATGGAGTCGTGTCGATCAGATCATTCCACGCAATAAATTGCTGGCATTGATTGCTGTCGTGGTGGTAGCGCATATCATTGGGCTGACGGGGTTTATCAATGCCTTGCATCAACCCAGCATCGTCAAGCCAAAGAAAGCCGAGGTGATTGTTGAGTTTATAAAACCGGAGGTGATTCCGCCGCCAGTGATTGAACCGCCAAAACCACCGCCGCCTCCGCCACCAAAAGTACAACGTGCTGATCCACCGCCGCAAGCGGCCAAGCCTGCGGTATTGAGAACGGCACCTGCTGCGCAAACCATTACAGCGAACGACATTGTGATACAGGAAAACACCACCGCGGTGAAAACCAGCGGCCCGGTGGTGGCTGAGCCGACGCCAGAGCCGGCGCCACCACCAGTCGTGAAAGAAGAACCGCTGGTAGAGGCCAAAGGCGGCGTTGGTCATTTAAATAATCCTTCACCTGAGTACCCTGACTTTGCTGCTGACCAGGGCTTGGAGGGGACGGTGACGCTGCGTGTGAAGGTATTGCCAAACGGCAAGCCTGCTGAAGTAAAGGTTAAGAAGTCCAGTGGCCACGGGATACTGGATGATGCTGCGGTTGCTGCAGCAAAACGCTGGGCATTTACCCCGGCAAAACGTGGGAATACCCCGGTTGAAGGCTGGGCGATATTTCCGGTTGAGTTTAGGCTGCAGTAATTTTTTTAATTTGAAAAGGAAAGTGTATGTTTAGTTTAGAAACTTATCAAAGTGCATCCCCAGTGGTGCTTGGTGTATTGATTACCTTGCTGGTGGCCTCAGGTGTGACCTGGACCATTATTCTGGCCAAGTCGTTCCAGGTGTGGCTGATTCGCAAGCAAAACGTGAAGTTCAGAGCCGCTTTTTGGGGTGCCAAGAGCTTGCAAGAGGCCGCAACCCTGGAAGGCCATAACGGCCCGGCTCATCGGGTGGCTCAAGTTGGCTTTGAAACTCTGAAAGACCTCGATGTAGAGTCTGCCGATGACTTGCGTCATAGCGGCGACCGCCAGGAAGTGCTGGAGCGCGCACTGCGTCAGCAGATTCAAAAAGAGCGCGTGTTGCGTGAGGCGGGCTTGGTGGTGTTGGCCAGTATTGGCAGTACCGCACCGTTTGTCGGCTTGCTGGGGACTGTGTGGGGCATCATGCATGCACTGACAGACATCAGCAAACTGGGCACCGCCAGCCTCGAAGTGGTGGCAGGCCCGATTGGTGAGGCGCTGGTTGCGACAGCGATCGGTATTGCAGTCGCGGTGCCTGCGGTGTTGGCTTACAACTTCTTTTTGCGTCGCTTAAAAACCAGCAGCACCAATCTGGATGACTTTGCTGAAGACTTAATCAAAGTATCTCGCCGCGTGACATTTAAAAAGTCAGATGCTGCCAAGGCCGGTGAGTTTGTTGCATCCTCTTCAGCTAACTCTGCGGTGGTGCGCAACCTTAAAGGAGCAACCGCATAATGGCTATTTCCACAAATGCTGATGATGATGTATTGAGTGAAATTAACGTCACGCCCTTGGTCGATGTCATGCTGGTTTTGCTGGTAGCGTTTATTGTCACCGCACCATTGATGACCAATGCGATTCAGGTCAATTTGCCTAAAACGGCTACCACCAAAGCACCGGAGCAGAAAAAGCCGGTGACGGTATCTGTGGATGCCACTGGTAAGCTGTTTATTGACCGCCAGGAATATCCGTTAGAAACAATAGAGCCCGAGCTGAAGCGCCTGCATGACAGCAACCCGGATGTGACCTTGCACTTGAGTTCTGATGAAGCGGTGAACTACGGCAAAGTCGCCAAAGTGATGGCGGCGATTGAGCGTGCCGGCATTACGCGCGTGGCTGTTTTGACGCAAGGCGAGTAGTGAGCGCAAGCCTGGGAGTGACTAGATGACGCAATATTTGACAACCTTCAATGCTAAAGCATGGGCGCCTTTTCTGATCTCGCCCATTCTGCTGCTGGTGTTCTGGTGGTGGGTGGCTGACGCTGGGCTTTATTCGGACGACATTTTGGTCTCGCCGGGTGCCGTTGTGGCCACGTTGCAAGAACTCACGGTCAATGGCGAGCTTGCCTTGCACTTAAAGGCCAGTTTCTTTCGCTTGCTCACCGGGTTTAGCATCGGGGCACTCAGTGGTGTGCTGTTTGGTATCTGGATGGCGATTTCACCCAGAGTGGAGGCATTTGCCCTGCCTTTGTTTCAAGGGTTGCGCCAGGTGCCGACCATTGCCTTGATTCCTATCCTGATTTTGTTATTGGGTGTGGATGAAATTTTTAAGGTAATTATTGTTACCAAAGCTGCTTTTTTAACGGTTGCGCTGGCCGCCTATGATGCAACCAAAGGCGTCTCAAAAAACTATTTTGAGGTGGCGCGTATTTATCATCTGCCTAAAACCACGCTGTATCGAAAATTGATTATTCCGGCGATTACGCCACCAGTCTTTACCGGGCTCAGGATTGCTTTTTCACGCTCGTGGACCATATTAGTGGCTGCCGAATTGCTGGCAGCCGATAGTGGCATCGGTCAGATGATGCAGTTGGGGCGTGAAATGTTCCGGCTCGATGTGGTCATGGTCGGTGTCGTGATTACCGGCCTGGTTGGTTTTAGCATAGACAAAGTGTTTAAGTGGGCAGAGATTCGCCTGATTCCCTGGCAATCTGCCGCGAAAGCATAAGCAGTCCATCAACAGCAAGTGAGTAGATAGGTCATCAGCATGCAGCATTCTTTTTATAAATGGATCCCGGATTGGCGTGGCTGGGTATTGCCGATATTGGTTATTTTGGCCTGGGACGCGATGTCGCGCCTGGATGCGAATCACGCCTATGCGTTTGCATCGCTGGGGCAAATTTGGGCCGGTGTGCTTGAACTGTGCCGCAGTGGTGAGTTGCTGGTGAATGTGCAAGCCAGTGTGCAGCGCGCCATCACCGGCCTGGTGTTGGGCGCCAGTGCCGGTTTTCTGGTCGGGTCATTGGTCGCAGTGTCGCGTACAGCCAATCTCCTGATTACGCCGATTTATCATGCGATCCGGCAAGTGCCTTTGCTGGGGCTGGTGCCACTGTTTGCTTTGTGGTTTGGCAATGGCGATGTGTCCAAGTTGATCGTGGTCAGTCTGTCGGCGTTTTACCCGGTAGTGCTGTCTACCTTTGAAGGCATGCTGCAGGTTGACCGAAAGTTTAATGAGGTTGGGCAGGTGTATCGCTTGAGCCGCTGGCAATTGTATCGCCATATCACCTTGCCCGCAGCCTTGCCACAGGTGTTTACCGGCTTTTCATTGGCGCTGGCATTTGCCTGGCTATCTACCATCGGCAGCGAGCTGCTGTTTACCGCGGGTGCTGGCCTGGGCAATTTAATGATGAACGCGCAAGAGGCGTCCAGGATGGATGTGCTGATTATTGTGACGTTTGTGATTGGCGTACTGGGTTATCTGATGTCTTTGCTGATCAAGTTAGCCAGTACTCACTTGTTTAAATGGCGCCAGGTGAGCTAAGCCGCTGCCAACCATCACAAAAACCATATGTAGATCTTGCCGCAGCTTGCGTGCTGCCTACTGGGCGTGCTGCTTACCGGGCGTGCTGCCTTGCGGCAAGGTCAAATAACTTAGAAGCAGACTCTTTTGACTGAACACGCGCTTGAAAAAAAACCAGTATTACCGCAGTCAGGTCCAGACCCATGGCCTGCTTTTTTTGCTTTTAACCACCGTCATTACCCGCTGATTCGCTGTTTATTGCTTTATTGCAGAACACCAATCAGGTTTTGGCTTTGCACCGGTTTGTTTGCGGCAGCCAATGTCATGCTGGCGTTACAGCAAGGGCTGATTGCGCGTGCGATTGATGATGTGCAGCATGGCAAAGCGATTGTGCGCACGGCCACTGGTGGTTTGAATAGTGAGGTGGCCTGGCACTGGTTATTCATCATCGTTGGCATTGCCTTGGCGCGTGCCGCGATCCTGTATTTTGTTGGCTGGCTATCCTTGGTCATCCAGCAGCACCTGATTGGTCATTTGCGCGAGCGTATCCTGATTCAGGTGCAACGGTTAGACCAGCGTTATCACTGGCAGCATGGCGCCGGTGTGCTAGTCACGCGCACCACGCGCGACTCAGACAAATTGCGCGATGCGTTGATCAGCTTTTGGCGCCAGGTGGTAGACACCGCATTAGTGGTCACCGCCGCCATGGGTTTTTTATTCTGGTATGACTTTTGGCTGGGCCTGGTGCCACTGCTGCTATGTTTGCTGGGCTTTGGCATTTTGCTGTTGCAAACCGAGCACCTGGTTAACCTTGATAGGGCTGTTGGTGAAGCATACGATGCCGTTAACCAGGACCTGACCGAGGGCGTGAACGGTGTGCGCGTGATTAAAGCTTTTGTGCTGGAGGCCAGCCGCATTACACGTTTTGAGCAACAGGTGCAGCGCTTTATGGCGCAGGCGTTTGCTGCGCTGTCGTTTTATACCTCGCGTATTCCTTTGCCGCAGTTTGTAGTGGCGCTGGGGCAGGTGTGGGTGTTGGGGTTTGGCTGTCATTTGGTCTACACGCATGTGCTTAATCTCGGCCAACTGATTGCCGCTTTACTCATGGTTAACACACTGGTGTTTCGCGTGGAAGGTGTCGGACGGGTGATGCAGGTGTTTGCAGACGCGCGTTCGTCGGCGGCCCGTATCTGGGACTTGCTGGATGCCGAGCCGGACATACAGTCTGGCACTGAGGTACTGCCAGCAGATCCGTTGTCACTGCGCTTTGAGCAGGTGTCGGTATTGCCGCCCGCAGGCGGTAACCCCGTGCTCAGTGATTGCACGTTTGAGATCGGTGCCGGTGAAATCGTGGCGCTGGTCGGCACCACCGGCTCTGGTAAAAGCACGCTGGCTGGCCTGGTGCCAAGGCTGACAGAAGTCACGCATGGCCGGGTCGCTATTGCAGGCAGTGATGGCCACTGGCTAGATGTAAAAGACCTGCGATTGGCCGATTTGCGTCAACAAGTGCATACCGTGCCACAAGAGGCCTTTTTGTTTTCTGACACCCTGGCCGCCAATCTGCGGCTGGCTGCACCCGAAGCGACTGACGAAGACCTGGTATGGGCATTGCACATGGCCAGTGCTTCTGAGTTGCTGGTGAGTTTGAGTGATGGCCTGCAAACCCGCATTGGTGACCGTGGTGTGACCTTGTCTGGTGGCCAGCGGCAACGTGTGTGCCTGGCGCGTGCTTTGCTCGGCCAGCCACGCATTCTAGTGCTGGATGATGCCACCAGTGCGCTGGATGCAGTGACTGAGCGCAATGTATTACATAATATTCGTGCCCTTAAAACGCAGGGACGCGCCACGACTGTGCTGGTGATTGCCAGCAAGTTATCTACTATTTTGCTGGCAGATAAAGTGCTTTTTCTGTCTGATGGCCGCATTTTGGCGGCAGATACGCACCAGGCGCTGGTGAGTCATCATGCCGGTTATCGTGCACTGATGGGGGTGGATGATGGCCGCTGAACGTAACCAGAATGTCAGAGCGTTGTCTGATATTGAGCTCGAAGAAACGCTGGCCAAACAACAGCTGAACCGCAGTATGTTTGGCCGCCTGCTGCCGCTACTCAAGCCGGTGCGTAAGTATATTATTAGCGCGATGGCATTGGAGTTGGCGCTGGTGTGCTTTGTGTTCTTGCGTCCTTATTTTATTCAGCAGGCGATTGATGTTGGCCTGATTTATGAGGCACAGAGCGCCACTGATCATGGTGCCGTGATCGGCTTGAATTGGCATGTGATTAATCTGGCCATGCTAGGGCTGGCAGGCATGTGGGCGGCACGTTTTGTGCTGGCTGGGTTGTCGCAATATTTTTCTGGCACGGCGGCCATCCGTATTTTGAACCAGTTGCGCATAGACCTGTTTAGCCATGTGCAACAGCTCAGCGTGGCTTATTTTGACCGCACCAAGTCAGGTCGCATTATTTCAAGAATCGACCGCGATATTGATGCGCTCGAGCCATTATTAATTCAGGGGCCGCCTGAGATATTCTCAGCCCTGCTGCGGTTTGTGATGGCCGCGGGTATCTTGTTATGGGTGTCGCCCACTTTGTTTTACCACCTGGCGCTGGTAATTCCTTTGCTTATACTCTCTAGCACGCTGTTTCGCAAACTGGCCAGCCAGCATTTTGCCCGCGTGGCTGAAAACCGCACCCGCTTTACCGCGCACCTGGTAGAAACCGTGGCTGGCGTGCGCATCATCAAACAGACCGTGCAGGAAGACAGTAATCTGCAACGCTACCGTGCGCTGGTGAATGCCTTTATTCACTCACTGGTGCGCAGCAATATTGCCTCTGGCTGGTTCACGCACTTTACCGGCGTGCTGACCATACTGGGGCTGATGTTATTGCTGGTGGCGGGCGGCCAGGAGGTCACGCTTGGGCATTTAACGCTGGGACAGTTTGCCGCCAGCCTATTTTACGTTTATATGTTTTTGGGCCCGCTGCAAGAGCTGGGTGACCTGGTTGAGCGTTACACCAATGGCGTTGCCTCGGCCCAGCGTGTGTTTTTATTGCTGGATACGCAGCCAGAAATTGTAGATGACGCGAAGGCGATTGCCTTGCCGGCGATTCGAGGCGAAGTGGCGTTTAAAAATGTCAGTTTTTCCTATTTGCCAGGGCAGTCAAAACCCGTTATCCGAAACCTGGATTTAACCGTTCCCGCTGGCCATGTGCTGGCGATTGTCGGCCCCACCGGCCATGGTAAAAGTACTTTAATTCAGCTGCTAACGCGCTTTTATGATGTGCAACAGGGGCAAGTGCTGATAGACCAGGTCGATATTCGCCAGCTTAGCCAGCGTAACCTGCGCCAGCACGTGGGCGTGGTGTTGCAAGACAATGTGTTGTTTAGCGGCAGCATTGTCGATAACCTGCATTTGGCCAAACCAGAGGCTAGCCTGGCTGACTTTGAACAAGCGGCAACCGAACTGGGCATTGATGATTTAATCCGCCGCCTGCCGCATGGTTATCATACCGAGGTTGGGGCATTGGGTGCACACCTCAGCCATGGCCAGCGTCAGCTTATTTGCCTGCTGCGCGCTTATCTGGCTAATCCTACTATCCTTATTTTAGATGAAGCGACGTCGGCGGTTGATATACAAACCGAGCGGCGCATTCAGCACGCGCTGCGCCGTTTATGTGAAGGCCGCACCGCCATTATTATTGCGCACCGTTTAGCTACCATCCGCGATGCTGATCTGATTGCCGTCATTCACCATGGCGAGTTGGCCGAGCTGGGCCCGCATGCGCAACTGATCAGGCAGCAGGGCAAATATGCCGAGTTGTACCACGCGTATGAGGCGGGTGAGCAGCTTTAAGCAAAGTCACAATCAAACTGTTGCCATGACATCAGTCGACTGTTTAATCGCGCGCACCGATCTGGTTAGTGGTGTTGATTGTTATCGCTAACACGTTGAATTTTATTGAATATTTAAGTTTCTTTGCATTTGGCATATTTTGTGCAAATAACTGCATGAGCACACACTTAATTCACTAAAGGACGAGATCATGAGTAATCAACAACAATTGCCTGACAATACGCTGTGGTTTACGCGTTGTGCCGGTAACGGCCAGGGTGGCGTACCCACCGCTTCCGGCATCGCATTTAAACTGGGCTGGTTGCAACAAGAGTTTGCCAACGATAATTTGCGCCTGCGTGCCTTGCAGGATGATGACAGCGCAGACTTCAGACATCACCATTACGACCACGGCTTGCAAACATTGATCCGCGAAGGCGGTAACCTGTTTGCGATTCCGGCCAAGGCGCAAGGCGCAGAAACCCGCTTGATTGGCCTGACCTGGATTGAAGAGTCGCAGTCGATTATTGTGCGTCCGGATGCCAATATCCGCCGCCCGGAAGACCTTAAAGGCAAGCGCTTGGGGTTGCCAGCGTATAACCCGAAAGATGTCATTGAAAACAAGCGCGGCCGCACCATCACCCGCCATAGCAGCTTGCATGGCTACAAAGGTGCGCTGGACTCTGTTGGCTTGACGCTGGATGATATTCAGTTGATAGAAGTGGGTCAAAACGAAGTCACGCCGTCTGGCCGCCGTTATGGTGGCTGGCAATCGAGCTTTAATGCTTTGCTCGAAGGCAAAGTCGATGCTGTTTATGTCAAAGGCGCTGCCGCGCAAGATGGCGCGCGTGACCAGGGCCTGGTGGTGGGGATAGACCTGGATGCCCTGCCGGAAAAACGCTTTCGCGTGAATAACGGCACCCCGCGTCCGATCACTGTGCATCGTTACCTGCTTGAAAACCACTACGATTACGTGGTGCGCTTTTTAACCCAAACCTTGCGTGCTGCCGAGTGGGCAAAAACCAATCTGGCTGGCGTGCATGAAATCCTGCAAAGCGAGACGGGTGGCACCGCAGAAGGCGTGGCTGCGGCTTATCGCAACGGCTTTCACCTGTCACTGGCGCCTGATTTATCGGCTGAGCGCATTGAGTTATTCCGTCAACAGAAAAACTTCTTGCTCACCTACGGTATTTTAGACCGCGACTTTGACTTTGATGCCTGGATAGACACCAGACCGCTGGCCGATGCCGAGCAGGCATTACAGCAACTGTTGGCTAACGAACAGGGTGGCAAACTGGCCGCGTAATGTGATGCAGGCGCATGTCTTGCCGATATGCGCCTCGATTATTTTTAGGAGCAAGCATGGCTTTTACCATTGAGTCGGTCGCGCAGCAAGTGCGTACCCTTTTGCTGGCCGACACAGGCCCGGCCGGGCGTGAGCGTGTACGCGTTTATCTGCAAGACGTCGTGTCTGATCAAGCGTTTGCCAGTGAGTATCTGGATGACGCCCAACCACAGCGCCGGGTGTTATATGAAGATGCGGAGTTAGGCTTTGCCATTTTGGGCCACGTCTTTAAAGAAGCCAGGAGAGCACCCCCGCACGACCATGGTGTGTCGTGGGCGATTTATGGCCAGGTGGCAGGCGTCACCACCATGGACGGTTGGGACGTGGTTGATGACGCTGAGCCAGATGGCAAGCCCGGTACAGTGAAGCTGCGTGATTCGATCGAATTAAAGCCCGGCCATGTGCGCGTTTATAACGAAAACGAAATTCATTCGCCACGCCGCGAAGGCCCGGCCAAATTAATCCGCATTGAGGGCAACCCTCACCAAAGCCCTCCCGGCCGCGTTTGGCAACCAGTATAATCAAATGGCTGTCAAACTAATGTTTAAACCCACTCAAGGATAAAACCATGTCAGAGCATATTTATAAAGTTGTTGAACTGGTCGGCTCTTCACCTATTAGCAGTGATGATGCTATTAAAAATGCCGTTGAGCGCGCGGCCAAAACCCTGCACCACCTCAACTGGTTTGAGGTGGTTGAAACCCGCGGACATATTGCAGATGGCAAAGTGGCACACTTTCAAGTCACGCTTAAAGTGGGTTTTAGAATCGAAGAATAATCATATCCAGTGTAGTGTATTGATCATGGCCCGAGCTTGACCCTCGGGCCGTTTTTTCAGCTATTTGAAATGCGTATCACGCCATTCAAGCCGCTCACTCTGACAAATTGTTTTTTATATCACCTAACAATTTGAGTAGCAGCTTGCACTCGTCTTCGCTGAGCCCTTGTACCGCCAGGTCAGACAACGCTCTTTCGGCTATTTTAAGGCGTTCAAATATTTCTCTGCCGGTTTGCGTCAGGTTCAGTCTCGTGACCCGTTTGTCTGCGGTATCGGCTTTGGCATCTAATAATCCTTTGGTGCGCACTTCTGTAATCAGTCGCGCAATTTGGGCTTTATCTTTGCCAGACTCCGCCACCAAATCACTCAGCGTCGCGTCTGGATGCCGCGCAAAGTAACCCAGCACTTTGTGCTGCATATGGGTCAGGTCGACGCCGCTGTCTTGAATCAAACGGTATTGGCGCGCGCGAAAGGTGTGCATCAGCCTATGGATCGTTTCAAAGACTTGATGCTTACCATCTAAATTATGGTTGACATTGTCTACTTTATTTGTCATCATGGTTGATATTATCAACTAAATTGATTGTGATGGAAATAGTCATGAGAGAACATCTGTTTGAAAGAGTCCGTTTTGAATTGCAACAACGACCTGTTGACGTGCTAAAAGTTGAGCAAACTAGCGAGGGGTTTGTCACGGTGACTTTTACCGGCCCTTTGCTGGCGCAATTCAATAGCTTGTCGTTCGATGACCACATCAAATTCATTTTTACCAATAGCAACGGTGAAACAATCAGGCGCGACTATACGCCGCGGAGTTTTAATAACGCAAAGCAAGAGCTCTCTATAGAGTTTGCATTGCATGCGCAGGGTGATGCCTCAGATTGGGCTAGAAATGCAAAACCTGGTGATCAGGCTGTGATTGCTGGGCCTAAGGGCTCTATGATTATTCCCCACAGTTTTGACTGGCATTTGCTAGTCGCGGACTCTTCGAGCTTGCCAGCGCTTGCCCGCAGAATGGATGAGTTACCCTTGGCAACCCATGTGATTGCATTGATTCATGTTGAGCACGAAAGTGATCAGCGCGCATTTGCTCAATACGCCGGCAGAACCGTTCAATGGTTTGATTCACATCAGCGCTTGATCGACACAGTCAGCACCTTACAGTTGCCAGCAGGCGAAGGTTTTAGCTGGGTTGCCGGAGAGCACACTTTTGCTTTGCAAGTGAGGGATATTCTGCTTGAACAGGGGCAGCCAAAAGAACGCATGAAAGCGGCTGCTTATTGGAAACAAGGTACGGTTGATTTTCACGAGAAAATCTAATCATTCTGAGGGGCTGAGTGTCTACTATTCTAGTAAATAAAAGGCATCTTCTATTGCCACGATATGCCAGCCTTCGCGTTGATAAAAGCGTAATGCTTCGCTATTAATCTTAAATACTCGCAATTTCAAAGTGCTATGTTTGGTTTGGCTTTCCTCTAGCAGTCGGCGTAAAACAGTAGAACCAATTCCTTTTGAACGATGTTTCTTATCTAAAATAAACATCCTCAAGTAGTCATGACTCTCTGTTTCCTCTAACTGATAATAGCCAATGACAGCACTGTTCAATTGAATAACGTTGGTCGAGCTTGTTGTTAAAGACTTGGCGAAATCATGCTTTTGCCAATCCTCATCCCATCCCCAAATTCTTTCAATGTGCGCTTTCATAGCATCGACATATATGTCATAAATTAAAGAGGATTCTTCAGGCGTTGAAGCACGAGTTTGAATCATCATTTACGCCAATCTGGGGTATAAGTTTCCACAATGCTATGACTTGTGCCGCACTTGCGATAGATACATCGCGTTCTTCGCTCACGCCTCCAAACAAAACAACAATTCTTAAATTAGGCATTCTCAAGTTCCAATGGGCAGCATGTGAGATTCAGTTAATAAAATAGTTTAATCTTCAGTCATTAATCTATTCTTTTTAGGATCAGACTCCCCGATTTATTCCATATACCATCATCTTCAATTTTGCACTCTCTGTTATTCACGGTTCTGTTGAAGTAAGCATTGGCTGTATGAGTGTCTGTCTTGGTGATATTGAATGTCCAAGTTTCGACCCATAGGCAATTAGCATCTCTTCCTGACTTTGTTTGATAGACGACAGCATTGGTATCATTGGGATAAACTAAGAAATAGTCTGTGTATTTGTCCTGCCAAAATCTCTGCCATTTATTTGATTTCCATTGATATATCAACCCTCTGCCATCCAATATCTCAATTTTGAATTTTCTAGTCCCTGCGTAAATTTCTTCTTGATCTATTTGTACTCCGTTCAAACTTAGCAGTTCACCAACCCACGTGCCATTAAATTGGCTTGGATTAGGTTTGGAATTCATATGAGTATGTGATGGGTTTAAGTTAGCTGATGTCTGTGTTGCTGCACAACTTGATAGCATAAAAACACATGCAATGACAGAAATTATTTTTTTCATTTTTAAAGTGGTGTAAAACGTGATTCGTATTGGGTTCGTTGGTATATGGAATATATAAAAACCATTGGAATCAATGTGCTAGTTTTGTTTTTTAGGCAAATAGTCATGAATTTTTAGTGTTTGTTTTTGTGAACATCCAATACAAAATCCGTCGACAATTCTGCAGTTAACTGGCTGGTCGATTCCGTCGCCAACCCATGGTCGCCAATCACAATCGCTGCTCTGGCAGCACCGCCAGCACGAGCAAGAAAGCTATATAAGGTTTTCGGCTGGCAGGCGGAGTCTGCGTCACCGGCAATCCACAGAGAGGGGCGTGGTTCGCTGTTAATCTCAGGGTACAGTTGGTCGGCGGTAAAGCCTTCTTTGCTGCAAACAGGCGTCAGTTGCAAAATGCCTTTGAGCGTTGGGTCGGTGCGAAAGACTTGCCAGGCGATGACTGTGCCACGGGATTTACCACCGACAATAATGGCGTTGCGATTGACACGTTTATCTGCTTTTGCCAACCCAAGCACAGTGGTGAAGTCTTCAATTTCTGCTGAGCGGTCAGTGTCAGAAGGCTTGCCGTTTTTGTCTTTGACATAAAACGCCCATTCAAAGCGGAACACGGCGATATTGTGTTTCAATAACTCACTCTCTACGACCTCATTGATTTTTTGTTTCATGGTGCCGGTGCCTGGCCCCAATACAACCGCAGGAAAAGGGCCCGCGCCTTCAGGAAAGTTGGCCGTCACAGTAATAGGTGCACCGCGCGGTGTGGTGATCGTGACTGCATCCGTGGCTTGTAATGGCAGGCTGAGCAAGCATGCTGCGGCCATGAATAGTTTTTTTAATCGCATTTTGAACAGGCTTTCGGCAATGGCCGTGATTGGCAAAACGGACTGCGCTGCAGCCCGTTTTAGTTTGCCGGTTATTTATTAGGTTGCGGTGTGAGGCGTAAATAAGGCTTCACTGTTTTATAGCCTTTTGGAAATTTACTCTCGAGCACGACCGGGTCGGTGATTGACGGCAAAATAACCACATCCTGGCCGTCCTCCCAGTTGGCTGGTGTGGCCACGCTGTGGTATTCGGTCAGTTGCAATGAGTCAATCACGCGCAGCAACTCGTTAAAGTTACGCCCCGTGCTGGCCGGGTAGGTGAGCGTGAGGCGGATTTTTTTGTGCGGGTCAATGATAAACACTGAGCGCACGGTGGCTGTTGTGCTGGCATTGGGGTGAATCAGGTCATACAAAGCTGAGACTTTACGGTCGGCGTCGGCAATGATTGGAAACTGCACATCTGCCGCTTGCGTTTCATTGATGTCCTGGATCCAGCCATGATGCGATTCGACCGGGTCTACCGACAGTGCAATCGCTTTCACATTGCGCTTTTTAAACTCAGCGGCCAGTTTGGCGGTGGCGCCGAGTTCGGTGGTGCACACCGGTGTGTAGTCGGCCGGGTGTGAGAACAAAATGGCCCAGCTGTCGCCCAGCCACTCGTGAAAAGAAATCGGCCCCTGGCTGGATTGTTGCGTAAAGTCCGGGGCGATGTCACCTAGTCTGAGTGTCATGATAAAACTCCTTTTGATTCATATGGTTGTTCGGTTGTGGGGACGGGTATTGCATCAGCGCGCCGTCCTAATGACAGTGGGCACGGTGTAGTGCCATACCTGCTTTGTCCAAGATCAGTTCGATATGGTTAAAGCCAGCCCCTGTCAGGGCGGATTGTTGTTCAAGGATGGACATGTAGAGTTCGGTGTTGTTCATGCCACCTGTGTCGGTATGGTGATCGCAGACCAGGTAGCTGCCATGGTCGTTTAGCAGGCTTCTTGCTTGCCTGTGCAGGGTGCTGGCACGTGATTTATGGCGTAACTCATGCACCGCTTGCATGGTCACGATAAGGTCAAACTGGCCTAGGCCTTGCACCCAATTGGGGTCAAGAAAGTCTCGTTCTATAAATCGAATTGGTTTATTTGTTGAGTCTAGCGTTACATTCAGCCGTTGTTTGGCTAATGCGTGCATGGCAGGTGAAGAGTCCAACGCGATATATTGGCACTGTGACAATGTGTGTAAGAGGTGCTCGGCCAGGAAACCAGGACCAGAGCCTAGCTCTAAGATGCGTATGTTTTTTTGTGGCGCCTGTTGTCGTGCAATGTCGGCAAACATCGCAATAAATTCAGTCCGCACCGAGCGCTTGACGAGCGCTGTGCGTGCCCATTCCTCGGCATCGGCGGTTTGCTTTAAGTCGATAGGGCTGGGGATTTCGGCAATCATGTGTCATGTCAGATTGAGTGTGGGGAAGGCAACAGGTATTTCCAGCTGGCAATACCTGTTGATCTGCGCTAATACATTAAGCCGCTTTTTTCTTCAGGCGGAACACTTCTGCCAATGGTGCCGGGTCGATCCAGGCGTTGACATCAAAGTCACCTTTAAGAAAGCCCCACTCAAGCAAAAAGTTTTTGTAGCCTTCGAGCGCGGCAATTGAGTCTGCATCGAGATTAGTGCCTTGGTGCAGGTGCACGTCGTTGCCATAGGCTTTGCGTACCCATTCGTCAGTCGAGCCAGATTCTTTGGCAATGTAGGCCACGGTTTCTGCTTCATGTTTGGCAGACCATTCAGCCACGTCTACGATACGGCTTAAAAAACGTACTACCAGGTCCGGGCGGTCACGCAGCAAGGCCGCATCCACCGTGATCGGGCGTGGGGCGCTATTGTTAGCTCTGACTTTTGGGTCCGGGTGGTTACGTACGTCGTAAATAATAGTGACACCATGCTTGTCTACGCTTTCGTAGCCGCGCGCGCCTTTGACGTAGATGGCATCGACTTCACCATTCTTTAACGCTTCATATTCAGGGGCATAAGCCACGCGTGTGCCTGATGACCAGCCAATCGTCGGCGCTTGTTTTTCAACTGCAATATCGACCAGCTCAACATCTTTTGAGGTTAAACCGGCAACTTCCAGCGTCACGACAATGCCACGCAAAGCACTGGCGCGCTGGTGGTCGATGCTGATGTCATTTTTAGGCAGCGCGATACGTTTGCCTTTGAGATCTTCTGGTTTGGTAATGCCTGAGTTTGGCAGCGTGACAATTAGTTGTGCTTCGTCTACCCAGTTAAGGCCGATCACTTTTGTATCAGTGCCTCTGGCCTTGGCCCAAATGGCCGGCACATTACCGCCCTGGCGAAAAGAGTGTGGCAGGCTGTGGTCGTAGTGTGACTCCAGCAACTCTGGGTTTTGGGTTTCTTGCAGGGTGTTGATGGTGATGCCATCTTGCACAAATTCGCTACTGATCCAGCCTTCGCGCGCGGCGAGGCCTAACGGGGTCGGCACTGGGCAGCGGGTATACCAAATGCTGTCAATCTTGTTATTTGCGGACATGCTTGTCTCCTGATAGTGAGTGAATACAACTTGGGAACTCAATCAATTGCAGGAAGCATGCCAGCAGTTAATTCTATTAATAATCAATAAGATACTTGTTTTTGTGTTGCTTGGGAGCGGACACTTTGTTGCCTGTGCAACATCCGCTCCCAGCTAACTGTTGGCTAGCCAGCATTAAGCGGCCACGGCCGCCTCAGAGGCTTGCTGGTAGGCTTTATATAGGCCCGAATAATGGCCATCTTGCGCGATCAGCTGACTATGCGAACCTTTTTCTACCACTTGGCCGTCACGAATCACAGCAATGGCATCGGCATCGCGGATGGTCGATAAACGGTGCGCAATAATAATCGCCGTGCGACCTTCGCATAAACGCCTGAATGCGGCTTGAATTTTTCGCTCTGTTTGCAGGTCAACGGCCGAGGTCGCTTCGTCCAGCACCAAAATCGCCGGGTTGGCCAGGTAGGCCCTGACGATGCACACTAACTGTCGCTGACCATGGCTCAGAAACGCGCCCAGTGGTCCTACTTGGGTGGCATAGCCTTGTGGCAGGCGCTCCAAAATTTCATCGGCGCCTAATTCTTTGACGGCATGTATCAGTGCCGCGTCACTGGCTTCTGGTGCGGCCAGGCGCAAGTTCTCTAGCACCGTGCCGCTAAACAGCACGTTGTCTTGTAACACCAGGCCGACTTTGCGCCGCAAGCTGGTTTGTGTGTAGTCTTTCACATTCACGCCATCGACCAGCACCTCGCCCGCATTCACTTCATAAAAGCGCGTCAGCAATTGCACAATGGTGCTTTTGCCATGGCCGGTGGGGCCTACAATCGCCAGCACTTGTCCGGCCGGGATTTCCAGGCTTAGGTCTTGAATCACATAGTGAGACGCATGTGCGTTGTACTTGAAGTGCACATTATTAAAGGCAACATGGCCGTTCACTGGCGGCAGTTGCGGTGTGGCGGGGTCAGTGATTTCCGGCTCGGTATCCAGCAACAAAAAAATCCGTTGGGCTGACGAGGCGCCCGTAGAATAACGTTCAAACAAGTCATTCAACTCTTGCAGCGGGCCTAAAAACAGTTGCACATAAAACAGGCTTTGTGCGATTTGGCCAACCGTCATTTCATGTTCGACGATGCCTAAACTGCCGGTGGCCAGCAAAAAGGCCATGCCTATGGTACTCAGCACTTGCGTCAGTGGTAAAAACCAGCTCGATCTGAGGTTGCCCTTGATTAAGGTGGTATTAAAGTCGTGCAGTAAGGCCCGGTAGCGCTGGGCATTATCGGCTTCAATCACGGTTTGTTTAATAATGCGTACGCCAGACACGGTTTCTACCAGGTGCGCGGTGAAGCGCGCTCTGGCCTCAGCCACTTTGGCCCAGTTTTTTTCTGAGATACGTTTAAATAACCAGGTGGCGGCAAACAGCACCGGCACGATGCTGGCCAGTGCCAGCAGCAGTTTGGGCGAAATGAGCCACAAGGCGACGCTGGCCACCACAAAGCGCAATAATGCTGACAGCAACTCAGGCGGGCCTTGAATCAGCAGTGGCTCCAGTGCATCAATATCACGGTCAGCACGCGAGATAATGCGCCCGGCCTTGGTCTGGTCAAAATAGCGCATGCTTAATTGTTGCAGGTGTGCAAACACCTGCACGCGCAAACTATTGAGAATATGCACCGCCGCGCTGCCAGACAAATACTGTGACAGCCCCGACACGCCAAAACGCACGATCCAGCTGATGCCCATGCCTAAGCTCATCCATACCAGTAATGGCGTATTGAGGACGATGCCTTGTGCCGACTGGATAAAGCCGTGGTCAATCACCTCGCGCAAAAACCAGGGGCGGATAAAAATAACGCCGACCAGCAATATCTCTAGCAAAATCACCGCCGTGACTTTGCCTGAGACTTGTTGGAGCAGGGGCAGTAAGCGCCAGAACATATTGCGGTCCAGGCTTTTTTTTGCCAGCGCCTGCTCAAGTTCAATGTCATTGAGGGCGCGTTCTTGTCTTAAGTTTTCAGCCATGTTGCACTCCAACTAAATCGCGGTAAGCGACATGTGTTTGTATCAGGTCTTCATGAGTGCCTTCGGCGATGATGCGGCCTTCAGCCAGCATGGCGACGCGGTCAGCCAGCAAAATGGTCGAGAGTTTGCTGGCAATGATGAGCACGGTGGTGTTTTTACCTGAGGTGTGGCGCAGGTTGCGGATGTTATCCAGCACCTTGCGCTCGGTGATTGCATCCAGCGCGCTGGTCGAGTCATCTAGCACCAGAATGGATGGCGCGGATAAAAATGCGCGTGCCAGGCTGATGCGCTGGCGTTGCCCGCCAGATAAGGTAATGCCGCGGTCGCCGATTTTGGTATGCAGGCCATCGCTTAATTTTTCCAGTACCTCGTCGGCGGCGGCGAGGTGTAGTGCCTGTAGCAGCTCTTCGTCAGTTGCATCGGGTTTGGCCAGGCGCAGATTTGCGGCCAGTGTGTCAGAAAACAAAAAGCTTTCTTGCGGCACCACATGCACAGATTTGCGCAGTTGTTGCAGGTCTAAGGTTTTCACGTCATGCCAGCCTGCCCAGGCCGAGCCGACCTCTACACTGCCGTGTTTTGCATCTAAGAGGCGCGGTAGTAATCCGGCCAATGAGCTTTTGCCGGCGCCGGTAGCACCAACAATGGCCACGGTTTCGCCCGGGCTGACCTCCAGGCTGCAATGATGCAAAATGGCCTGGTCACTGTTAGGCGCCTGGGTGGTGACATTGCTTAAACGAAAGCCCAGTGCCTGGGTTGCTAATGTGTGCGGGCCGGACAGGATATTCGGCGCTTCGTCCAGCAGCTCCCAGATGCGGGTAGCGGAGGCACGTGCATCAGCAAATACCTGCATGACGCGGCCTATGCCTTCTACGCGAAACACCAGGGCATTGGCGATGAGTAATGCGGCCACCAATTGACCAATGTTTAATGTGCCTTGGCTAACCAGGTAAGCGCCAAACGCCAGAATCCACACCTGGCTAAAGCCAATCACCACCTGCGGTAAAGGAATTCTTTGTGCCGCAAACGCCAGCGCGGTATGTGCATGCGTGATAAAGGTATCGACCAGGCCAGAAAAGTGTCTGGTACGTTGAGATTCCAGCCCAAAGGCTTTAATCACGCGGATGCCATTCACGCCTTCGCTGAGCTCCTGATTCACCTGGTCGTAAGCATTGCCGACTTCGCGGTCGAGGATGACCAACGTATTGGTATGTGTGACAAATAGCCACATGCCTGCGACAACCAGTAAGAGCGTCCCCAGGCCAAGTAGCGGGTGATAAATACTAAGTACAGCCACCGAGATCAGCACCCAAATGCTGGCTTCAAACACTTGCCGCCAAAAGTTGATCAGCGCGTCACGTACCTTGTCGGCATCGCGCGTGGTACGTGTCACAATTTCGCCGATGCCGTGTTGCCAGTGATAGGCCAAGTCTAAACGTTGCACCTGGTGCAAAATGCGTTCGCGCAAAATGTAGAGCAGCTCCTGGCCAATAATCAGCGACATCACGCCACCAATATATTGCAAGATGCCGCGAATCAGCGCGACGCCAACCAGCAGTGTCAGCCAGTGCCGTGCGTTGGAGTAATCCAACAGGCCTTGCGCGTTACGCGTGATAAATTCGCCAATGTGGATATACTGCACAATTTGGCCGACCAGCCAGAGTTGCCAGGCCATGCCTGCGTTGACCAGGATAAACAGCAGGGCGGTGAAGCTGAATTGCCACGGCATGTAAGCATACAAAGCCAGGCAGCGCAGCAACGGTTGTTTGAGCTTAAAAGCAAAGCGTGATGAAGGTGTGTGCACTCCATGCGCTTGTATATCAATATAGGACTTCAAGCAGTCCTCCTTTGTGGTGAGTCAATCAAAAAACGCCAGAACACACAAGGTGCCCTGGCGCTGACAAAGGTGTCTACAAATAGTTAGAACGCGGCTGCGAAAGATACCCCGACTGTTCTCACCGCACCTTGATAGAGGTTGTCGCCAAAAACGCCCTGTGCCGCACTGTATGAAGGGGTAGAGTGTTGCAGGTAGTGCTTGTCAAACAGGTTGTTGGCATAGGCGGTCACCGTATATTTGTTACCCGGTGTCACATATGAGATGCGTGCATTCACAATGGTGAAGGCCCCTTGCTCCAGTGCAGAGCGGTAGACGCCATTCGAATCAACCCCTTGCGGTGTGACAAAGTAATATTGTTTGGACAGGAAGCGTGCATCGCCACCGACCACTACTTTTGCACCGTTATCAACATGGAATGTGTAATTTGTCAGCAGGTTGGCCGTGACGTTAGGGGCGCGTACCAGGCGGTTGCCGTTAAAGTTGCCACCATTATTCAGGATTTCGGCATCTTCATATTTTGTGCTCAACAGACCGATGCTGCCATTGATAAACCAGTCATTGGTTGGCAACGCTTGTAATTCCAGTTCCAAGCCGTATGTTTTGGCTTGGTTCACGTTTTGCAAATAGGAGACGGTTGAGCCCGCTAATGCGTTAAAACCTACTACGTTCACCTGAACGTCTTGATAGTCGTAGTAGAACGCCGTCGCATTGAAGTTCAAACGACCTGCCAGCCATTCAGATTTATAGCCCAACTCGTAAGAATCCAATTGTTCTGGTTTGACCTGATTCACCGCCGCCAGGTTGGTTGCTGCCGTGTTAAAACCACCGGACTTGATGCCGTGCGCATACTTAAAGAATACGCGGTCTGTCGGGCTCAGCTTGAGTTCCGGTGTAAAGTCGTAACTCCAGCGATCCCATGTGGCTGAGTCGCTGACACTAAAGGTGCCGGAGGTGAGTGTCCCTGCTGGAGCGAATCCACCTGTATATGATTCCCACCAGCGGCCGAGGCTACTGTATGAACCAACACCAGTGGAGCCTCTACGATTTAAATCATACTCTTTACGCTCGCGACTCCAGCTTAAGCCCGCAGACGTGGCGAAATCTTCTGTCCAGTTGTATGTGGTGTTACCAAACAATGAAAAGCTAGTTGTCTCGTGTTTGAGAACGCTGTCATTGTAGGTAACGCTGGCACCTGAACCTGCCGTACTGGCGTTTGCGACCTGGGCGGCTGGCAGTTTGCCGGTTTGTGTCGCGCTATCAATATTTTCTCTAAACAGATGTACGCCAGCCAGCCAGTTCCATTGGTCTTCGCGTGGTGAGGTGATGCGGAATTCTTGCGATACCTGGCGTGTTTCACTGTCTACATGCTGGCGGGAAAGCTCAAGCGGTGTGTTGTCATTATCGCTTAAGGATTCATTTTTATAGCCCTCGAACCCGGTAATGGAGGTGAGTGCCAACTTGCCCACATTCCATTTGAAGTTGAGGTTGGCACCGGTTTGCGAGGTGTTGCTCCAGTTGTCTGCATTGGTGCTGACATCGTTATAACCGGTACTCGGTGCATAGCCACCACGTAATACGCCATTCGCGGCATAACTGTTGGTGTTGAGGATGGTGCCATCCGTTTTGTATTTGCGGTAATGCACATTCAACAAGGCTTCGGCATCGTCAGAAATCTTGCCCAATAATTGGCCGCGAATCGCACCGTCTTGCAAGCCACCATCTTTGGTGCCGTTAAAAATATTATTAAAGCGGCCATCAATATCTTCCTGGTAGACCGAAATACGTGCGCCTAAACGGTCTTCAATCAGGGGCACATTAAAGCCACCTTGCAGCACCTTGTCGTTAAACGTGCCGTAATCAGCCTTGATGTAGTCATCATTTTTGCCTTCTTTCAATGAAGGCTTTTGCGAGATGATATTGACTGCACCACCTGTCGTGTTTTTACCGTACTTGGTGCCTTGCGGGCCGCGCAGTACCTCTACGCGCTCCAGGTCAAACAGCGGGAAACCCGTTGCAGAGGCGTTGCTGATATACACTTCATCCTGGTAAAAGCCAATCGGGCTGGCCAGGTCAAGCTGTTGCTGGCCTGCACCAATGCCACGAATCCACCAGCGAGGGCGACCATGCTGCTGACCTACCGCAGTAGCGTTTGGCACATAGTTAAAAATTTCTTGTGCCGAGCGGCCTACGCCTTGGTCAAGCAGGTCTTTGCCTTTGAGCACAGTGATCGGGGTAGCAATCTTTTGCGCGTTTTCCTTACGTCTGTTGGCGGTGACGGTCACGCTGCCCAGTGCGGATTCTTGTGCCTGTGTTTCTTCAGTTTTTTTGCTGCCGTCATTATTTTCGGCGGTTTCTGATGTTTGTGCTTCCTGGCTTTCAACGACTTTTTCTGCTTCGGCCGCCCAGGCTGGGTTCAGCGCCAATGAACCGGCAAACGCGCTCAACACGGCCGCTTTGACGGTGCGTTGTTTCCATAAATTGCTCGGCTGTTGCGCGCCGATCGTGTCTCTAATTCTTTTCATAATGTTCCCTTGGGTTGAGATAAAGCACTTAACGAAGTGTTGCTGTCTCAAGCGCAGGAATCATGCCAGCCAATTAAATTTATTGTAACTAAATGATTTTAAATAAGAAATAATTTTTTTGGTGTGTTTGTTTGAAGCTGTGAATTGTTTTGTCAGCAACATTCCACGCCAGCAATTGGGGTGGCTAATGTTGCTGACAAAACACTTTTAGACAATGTAAGCGGTCTTTTTGATGATGCAGTTGTGATGGCCAGTTGATACTAACCCTGCTGATAAAAGCAGCGATTTGCTAATTAACAAAATGTGCTGCGCGTTTGCTATTGGCTGCGATCAAAGCGCTTGTGATGCAGTCCGAATAGTTGTTGCGTCAGCAACAACGCGGGCATGGCCTGTTGCAATGTAAACAGCTGGATGTTGATCGCGAGACTGCTCGCAGACTTTGCCCGGGCAGTTTGTAGGCCCGTCATATAGTATAAAAATCAAATACATACGATATGAGTGCCCGACGTGCGCGCTGCGTTGGCATGTTGTTTGCAGCGATGCAAGCTGCACAACCCATTAATCGGAGACTTAACCATGAGCGATATCGTCACTGACGCAGATTTGATCAAATACGTAGAGCAGGCCAAAGCGGATGCCTTGCATTCCTTTGGCTTTCTGAAAGAAACCGGCACTTTGTCGGCCACCTGGACTTACCACATCACACACAAAATTCCGGGCCAGGATAAGTTGCTGAATATCCGTTTTCCATGGCCATGGGAGCGTTCACGTGACCCGGTGGTGAGTGTTGATACGTTCTCTGAAAAGAAAGATCACATCCTGCACGAATCCCGTATTGATGCAGACACCGTGATTCACGCGCATACGCCTTATCTGGCCGCGTGGTCACTGGCGCAAATCAACTTCCCGATTTTGTATGTGGCTGCCCAGCGTTACTTACTGGCACGTGAAATTCCTAACCATTTGGACCGTACCCGTAGCGTATTGTCGATTATTTCAGAGCGTCTGGATAACCATCCTGAGTTGGCACCACCGCCAGCTTTGCTGGAGTCTAACGGCGGCGCCAATATTTGGGGTAAAGGCATTATCGGCACCTCGCAATTGGTGTTGCTGATAGAAGAAGCCGCACGCTTCCAATCATTGGCTGAGCAAGTCGGTGGTGCCAAAGAATACACGCCAGGTGCACTCGATGTGCAATGGAAACGCACCGGCCTGGTAGAAAAAGCCAGACAGTACTCAGGTCGATTTATTGCCGACCTGCTTAAGCAAAAAGCGGCGTAACTTTATTCATCTGTGAGTCGGGGCAAGGTCAGCTTGTGCCCGACTTTTTATTGAGAGTGCACAATCGTGAGTCAACACAAAAACAGACAACTGATTTTAAATGTATTTTTACTGCGTTATGGGCACCACCCGGCCGGATGGTTGCATCCGACCTGGACTGAAAATGGTCGCCCGGATTTACAGTGGTGGATACGCGCTGCCCAGATTGCTGAGGCCGCCAAGTTTGATACTTTTTTTGTGGCTGACTTTATCGGGCGCTCGGGGGTGATAGACCAGCAGGCCACCAAAACCCCAAATAACTTTCACTTTGAGCCATTTACTTTGTTGTCAGCGATTGCGGCGCACACCAAAAATATCGGTTTGGTCGCGACAGTGAATACTAACTTTTCTGACCCCTACAATGTCGCCCGCCAGTTCACTTCACTTGATCACCTGAGCGGTGGACGCGCGGGCTGGAACGTGGTGTCATCACTCAACCCCGTCACGGCTAAAAACTTTGGCATAGCAGCACCCATTACGCATGAAGAGCGTTATGAGCGCGCCAGTGAGTTTATCCAACTAACCAAAGCCTTGTGGGATAGCTGGGATGACGATGCGTTTGATCACCCCAACCGCCAGAGCGGTCAGTTTTATGATCCGGCCTCCGGCCATCCGGTCAATTTTAACGGCCAGTACTTTAAGTCAGAAGGCTTGCTGGATTTTCCACGGCCGATTCAAGGCTACCCGGTGTTTGTGCAAGCAGGGAACTCTGACACCGGCCGCGAATTTGCCGCGCGTGAAGCCGAGATGACCTATAGCTCTGCGACTTCACTAGAGGTGGCTAAAGCCTATTATGCCGATGTGAAATCACGCATGGCAAAATATGGCCGCGCTGAAGACCAGCTCAAAATCACGCCTGGGTTGAATGTGGTGGTGGCCGACACTGACCAGGAAGCACAAGACAAATATGGCGAGTTGCAGGCATTGGTTGATTTCTCCGACCTCGAATTCGGTGGCCAGGATTTATCAAAATATCCACTCGATGGTCCATTGCCAGACTTGCCGTATGACCCGGGTGAAAATGGCCGTGGCCGTTTTTTGCAGCAGCTTGAATTGGCGCGGCGTGAGAACCTGACTATTCGACAGTTAGTGCTTAAGTTTCGTGTGGCGCGCGGTCATTTGCAAGCCATCGGCTCGGTGAAAACTGTGGCTGACACCATAGAGCAATGGTTTGTCGAAAAAGGGGCCGATGGCTTTAATGTTGTGCCGCCTTACTCGATTAAAGGCCTGGAAGACTTTACGCGCCTGGTGGTACCAGAGTTGCAACGCCGCGGTATTTTTCGCAAAGAGTACGAAGGCAAAACATATCGTGAAAACTTGGGTTTAAACCGCCCGGTGAACCCGCAAACAAAATAAGGCGTGTGATGAAAACCTTGATTCCCAGGCGTTATAACAACACCGCGATTGTGCTGCACTGGCTGTTAGCACTATTGATTATCAGCCTGTTGGTGGTTGGCTTTTTGATGCCAGACTTGCCGAAAACACCGTTGCGTAAACCGATCTACAACGCTCACAAATCATTCGGGTTAATCGTGTTTGCGCTGGTGTTGTTCAGAGTTTACTGGCGGCTGAGTCATGCGGTGCCGGACCATGTGCCGGGCAGCCGCTGGCAAGTGCAGTTGGCGCATTACGCGCATGTTTTTATTTATGCGCTGATTTTGGTGGTGCCAGCAGCGGGGTTATTGGCGAGCGCATTCAATCACGGCTTTAATTTGTTTGTGTTTCACTGGGAACCACTGTTTGCGGTGGATAAAGACTTGGCGCACCAGATCATGGGGTGGCATGGCGTCACTGCCTATGTGTTAGCCGGGTTGCTTAGTCTGCACCTGGCTGCGATTGCCTGGCATCAGTTTGTGCAAAAAGATGGTTTGATCCGTCGCATCTGGTTTACCTCTTAATGTTCAATGTGTTTGCTGCAACAGCTGCCCGCGCTTAGCTGTTGGCAGCGCATCACATGCTTGGCTGCACTGCGTCAGTATTTTTAAATGGGTTGTTTTTAACTTTTTGATTTTAAATGACTAAGTGTGTTTTTTTGGCCGCCATAATAGTTGGTACGGAAACTGCAATACAACACCAATACGATGCAATCATCCATTTTGAACGCTTAAAATAATATGTGGCATTACCTGTTAAAACGCTTGCTGATGATGATCCCCACCTTGATTGGGGTGATGACACTCACTTTTCTAGTGACCCAATTTGTGCCCGGTGGTCCGGTCGATAGTGCGATTGCCCAAATGGATGCGCAGGATGCGCGCTCGGGTGCCGATGGCTCTGCGAGTACTGGTGGCTGGAGTTACAGCGGCAGGCAAGGCATAGATACACAGCAAGTTGAGCAGCTCACGGCACTGTATGGTTTTGATAAGCCGGTGCTGGAGCGTTACTGGCAAATGCTGGGTAACTATGCGAAGTTTGATCTGGGTGACAGTTATTTTCGTAACCAGAGCGTCTGGTCACTGATTAAAGATAAATTGGGCGTATCGGTGGCGTTAGGTATCTGGACATTTACCTTAACTTATTTGATCGCCGTGCCGCTGGGGGTAGCCAAAGCAGTGCGCGCAGGCAGCAGTTTTGACTT
Organism: Methylophilus sp. 5; assembly: GCF_000515275.1. NCBI lineage: Bacteria > Pseudomonadati > Pseudomonadota > Betaproteobacteria > Nitrosomonadales > Methylophilaceae > Methylophilus > Methylophilus sp. 5. Next base: position 605,107 of record NZ_KI911560.1, on the reverse strand, counting down.
TGTGACCAGTTTTCTGGTGCTGTTCGGTTATGCGATTCCTGGCTTTGTGTTGGGCGTATTGCTGATTGTGTTATTTGGCGGCGGTTCATTTTGGGATGTGTTCCCATTGCGCGGACTCAGTGCTGACAATTGGGCGGAGCTAAGCCCGTTTGCCAAGGTGACTGATTACTTGTGGCATATCACGCTGCCGGTGACCGCCTCTGTGGTGAGCACGTTTGCATTTAAAACCTTGCTGACCAAAAATACCTTTCTTGAAGAAATCCGTCGCCAATATGTGCTCACGGCACGCGCCAAAGGCTTATCCGAGCGACAAGTGCTGTGGAAGCACGTATTCCGTAATGCGTTATTGCCCTTGATTACCGGTTTTCCGGCGACTTTTATCATGGCCTTTTTTACCGGCAGCCTATTGATTGAGACCCTGTTTTCACTAGATGGTCTGGGCCTGCTGTCGTACGAATCTATTAATAGCCGTGATTACCCGGTGGTGTTGGGTGCGCTGTATTTGTTTACCTTGGTTGGGTTGTTTATCAAGTTGCTGGGCGATTTTGCCTATGTGCTGGTAGACCCCCGCATCAAGTTTGATGGTCAAGACTGGTAAGGCCGGAGTCATCATGAGTCAAGTTATTCCCCATCTCTCGCCTGCCCGCCGTAACTGGCAGCGCTTCAAGCGCAACCGCCTGGGCTACTGGAGCCTGATTGTGTTTGTGGTGCTCTATGTGCTGAGCCTGGCGGGTGAGGTGATTTCAAACGACCGGCCGCTGGTGGTGCGTTACGCACAGCAATGGTATTTTCCGTTGCTTAAAGATTACCCGGAGTCAGTCTTCGGCGGCAACTTGCCTATCCAGGCCGATTACCATGACCCGTTTATTAAAGCGCAACTGAGCAAAGCGGATAATTTTGCCATTTATCCGCTCAACCCTTATTACTACGACACGCTCAACTATTTTTCCAAAGCCGAACATTATCCGGGCAAACCAGATGATGAAAATTTGCTGGGCACTGACATCGCAGGGTATGACATTTTGGCCAGGCTGCTTTATGGTTTTCGAGTGTCGGTGACGTTTGCCCTCGGCTTAACCGCGGTTGGTGTGATATTAGGCAT